>NZ_JBNOKM010000014.1:0-227332 GCF_050171015.1 Paenibacillus sp. TC-CSREp1
TTCGAAGCTTTTTTGTAAGTTGCTTGCCGCACCGTGTAAACTGTGTTTTCTTGGCCGGAATTAGAATATACCATGTATAGAATATGAATGCAAGTGTTATTTTTAAAATTAATCGATTACCTGACGCTGGAGAGCAATATATGATCTCATTATATCTCTTTACTAAAGAATAACGTGACAAACATAAAACCTCCCCGTCTCTGAGGAGGCCTACAACCATTTCAACACTCGTTAGTTGCTAACCGAGCACTTCCTGTATATATAACTGTCTCTGCTGCATAAGATTAATGATCGTTCCCTCCACAGATACCATAGGACGAGTCGGATGGTCACGATCGGAGAAAATAATCTCCCCAATCTGATTATTACTCAGTTTCACTCGAATGCCATTATGAATCTGGGTGGAACGCTGTACAAAAGTATTCACAATTGAAGGGTCCAGTTTACCGAAAGCCTCGCTTTGAATCTGATCCAGTACCAGATACGGGGACTGTGCCTTACGATAGATTCGTTCCAGTGTCATTGCATGGAAAATGTCCGCGATAGCTACAATTTTCGCATAGATATGAATCTGTGTGCCGGTAAGGTGCAGCGGATAACCTGATCCATCTACCTTTTCATGATGCTGTAATGCTGCCAGTCTGGCTCCCTCGTTAATTGCTTTAGCTTGTTTGAGTATCTGATAACCATACTTGGTGTGCTGTCTGATCTCTTCCTGCTCCTCCACAGTCAGAGAAGAGGGTTTATGCAGAATCTGCGGATCAACTTTGTTATTGCCGATATCATGAAACAATCCTGCAAAGGCAACCTGCATCCAATCTTTCGAAGGAAGGTCTACCCATTGAGCCAGCTGATAAGAAGTAATGGCACTCAAAACAGCATGATGGTAGATATAATCATGTTCTTTCATCACACGAGGGCTGAAGGTAAGCACATTATACTGCTTGAGGTGTAAAAAGAGCGTCTCCAGCTGTGTTCTTAGCTCATAAACAGGCAGTTCGGCAGCCAGGGAAGAGAGGAAAGCTTTTTTGGTCAAGGTAACCATCTTCTCGTATTCATCCTGCAGTGTACTCACGGGTGCTGAGACAAGTGTGCCATTGCGTTCCCCACTCTTCTCTGCAACAGCTGCTGTCCCCGATGCTCCAGCCACCCCTTTTGAAGAACTGTTGCTGCCAGCCGCTACCTTCTCCTGTTCAATATCAATTTGATGAATCATAAAGGCTCTGAGCACTTCCACATCTTTGGGTAAAATGATTTTCCCCTTTTGCAGCAGCACATTGCCGCGTAATGTCTGCACATCACTTCCCAGTTTCAACCCCGGTTTCACTTCGGACAGGGTAATTAATCCCATACTGATTCCCCTCACTCATCGTTCTTCTTAAAGATGATGACAATACAAGACCATAGTCCCGGTTTCTCATGTTATTTCCCATTATATTACTCAGGAAACAGGCTGTACATCCTAGATTTTGGAGCCTGCCTTCATTTCGTTTCTCCATACTAAAAAGGCTCCCCAAAGGGAGCCCTTCCATATCTTGTTTTCAATCTTCTTCACAATTTAGGACAAGATAATTATATTATTCTTCTGAACCTGAATCCTCACCTTGAACATCGGCCTCTGCTTCGGACGTCAACCCTTCTTCCAGCCCTGACTCTGAATCAGAGGATACTCCAGCTTCCGCTGCTTCAACGTTATCTTCATCTGGTTCTTCTTCATTTTTATCAATTCGGCTAACGGTGGCAACAGCATCTTCCTCACGGATATGAATCAGCTTCACACCCTGTGTATAACGACCCATCGTCGAGATGCCGTCCATGCTCATACGAATCAACGTACCGCTGGACGTAATGATCATGAGATCCTCTTCCGTTTTAACCATTTTGAGGCTAACCACAGCACCGTTTTTCTCGGTAACATTGATCGTTTTGATCCCTTTACCGCCACGAGTCTGCATCCGATAGTCACTGACTGGTGTACGTTTACCGTATCCTTTGGCCGTAACGATCAATACATCCAGTTCAGCATCGACAACATCCATTCCGATAACTGCATCTTGATCATCTAGCGTGATACCTTTAACCCCGGTAGCACTACGTCCCATGGAACGAACATTGCCTTCCGAGAAACGAATGGACATCCCGTGAGCTGTACCCATGATAATCTCCTGCTGGCCATCTGTCAGCTTCACATCGATCAGACTGTCATCATCACGCAAGGAAATACCAATCAGACCACCCTTACGGATGTTTGTGTAATCCTCAAGTGGTGTTTTCTTCACTACACCTTGACGTGTCGCAAAGAACAGATACTTGTCACTCTCGAATTCCTGAACCGGAATAACCGCATTGACGGACTCTCCCTGTTCAATCTGAATCAGATTGATAATCGGTGTTCCGCGTGCTGTACGTCCAAGTTCTGGAATCTCGTAAGCTTTCAAGCGATATACCTTACCTTTATCCGTAAAGAACATCAGGTAGTTGTGAGAATTGGTTACAAATAGATGCTCGACAAAGTCGGTATCCTTCGTATCCATCCCTACTACACCTCGCCCTCCACGTTTCTGGCTGCGGTATGTCGATGCCGGCAAACGTTTCACGTAACCCGAGTGTGTAATCGTAATGATAACCTCTTCACGTGGAATCAGGTCCTCATCCAGAATGCTTTCTTCACCCACCGTGATCTCGGTACGGCGATCGTCACCAAAACGCTCACGAATCTCTTGAAGCTCTGTACTGATAATCTCAAGCACAAGATGTTCATTAGCCAAAATTTCACGATATTCGCGAATTTTGACCATCAATTCGTTGTATTCATTCTCGATCCGTTCGCGCTCCAAGCCTGTCAGACGTTGCAGACGCATATCCAGAATGGCCTGAGCCTGATCGTGGCTGAGAGAGAAGCGCTCAATCAAACCTTCTCTAGCGGCATCTGTATTGCTGGATGAACGAATCAAAGCAATGATCTCGTCGATATGATCCAGTGCAATACGCAAGCCTTCCAGAATATGAGCACGAGCCTCTGCTTTTTTCAGTTCAAACTGGGTACGTCTGCGAATAACCTCGATCTGGTGCTGAAGGTAGTGATACAATACTTCACGCAGATTCAGAATCTTCGGTTCTTTGTTCACAATCGCCAGCATGTTAATACCGAACGTGGACTGCATCGATGTATGCTTGTACAAGTTGTTCAGCACCACGCCAGGATTGACGTCCCGACGAAGCTCGATCACAATCCGCATACCGTTACGGTCAGATTCATCACGCAGATCCGTAATTCCGTCGATTTTTTTGTCACGTACCAGCTCAGCAATTTTCTCAACAAGTCTTGCCTTGTTCACCTGATACGGAAGCTCAGTAACGACGATGCGAGCTTTATTGTTGTTCTCTTCAATATTCGTTCTGGCACGCATCGTTACCGATCCGCGTCCAGTCTGGTAAGCCTGGCGAATGCCTGAACGTCCCAGAATATAACCCGATGTAGGGAAGTCCGGTCCTTGAATATAGTCCATCAGTTCCATGGATGTAATATCCGGATTTTTGATCATCGCTTGTACGCCGTCAATAACCTCTCCCAGATTATGAGGAGGAATATTGGTAGCCATACCTACAGCGATACCGCCGACACCGTTAACAAGCAAGTTAGGAAAACGAGACGGCAGAACTACCGGTTCATTTTCTTCACCATCATAGTTCGGTTGGAAATCAATTGTATCCTTGTTGATATCCCTGAGCATTTCCATTGCGATTTTGGATAAACGCGCCTCGGTATAACGCATCGCTGCAGCCATGTCGCCATCAACTGAACCGAAGTTACCGTGTCCATCCACATGCATATAACGCAGGGAGAAATCTTGAGCCATCCGTACCATCGTCTCGTATACCGCAGAGTCACCGTGAGGGTGATACTTACCGATAACTTCGCCGACGATTCTGGCCGATTTTTTATGAGGTTTATCAGGTGTCATACCGAGTTCCGACATTGCATACAGAATGCGCCGATGAACCGGCTTCAATCCGTCACGCACATCAGGCAAGGCACGGCTCACAATGATGCTCATCGCATAATCCATAAACGATTCACGCATCTCGACGCCAATATCCCGATCTTTAATCTGCGAGTTCATTTCTTCCGCCATGCTGGACCTCCTTCTTGTCCTTTAACCAACGTTCCAAATCAATCATTTCGAAAAAAATAATATATGTGAAAAGCCTAACAAGGCTACAACCGCGCAAGAACGCTACTCTTTATTATATTACTTTCACAAAAGTTACACAATTAAACGTCTGCTGGGCAATAGCCTTTCTTCCGGGAACTTATGTGAGTCTGGGGATTAGCCCTGCCTTCCTCTCCAAAACCACATACAATGCTAGAAAAGCGGCATATGCACTGTCTAATTTAAGGCTGGAGCCGTTCCCAGCTGGCAAACAAACTACAAGTTTAGCAGCCCACAGCACAAAACGCCATATTCCTCTATTATACCACTGAAATCGTCTCTTGTCCTTTGATTTTCTGCATGCAGCCTCTCAGACGAGCCGATCAAAACAAGAAAGGACTGATGCACATTGAGTATCCAGCGCGTCTCCAGCAAATGGGTCAAAACAACTGTCCTTCAGCGCAGTCGTCATGTAAATGAATATATACCCGTGACCCGAAAATACAGCCGGCAAGCACTGGAACGGATGACCGAGCTGTTCCCGGCCAACTATATCAAACCGGACCGCGGAACGTATGGCAACGGCGTAATGCGTGTGAAGACAACACGGGTCACTCTCGCAGCTTCTGCACCTGAAGAAACGGCAAACGAGACAAACGATGCTGAACTGTCTGAAGAATCCGAAGCTACAGAAACTACAGAAACTACAGAAACTACAGAAGCTAAACATTCCACCACTGCTGAACCATCCGAACCAAGCAAGCTTGAGCTTCTCACCTATCATCTCCAGCATGGAACAGAGGAGCAGGTCTTTCATTCTCTTGATGAACTGGAACAAGCAATAAACAAACGCATCCAGCAGCGTGACTATATCATTCAGCAGGGCATTCCTTTGATGAAACATGAAGATTTGCCTTTTGATCTGCGTGTATTAACTCAGAAAAACCTGCAGCATAACTGGGAAACGACAGGTATTCTGGGCCGAATCGCTGCACCAGGGAAAATCATCACAAACATTCACGGGGGAGGCAGGCTCGCCACGTTTGAAGAATTGGTACTCCCTCAGCTCAAAAAGGATCAATTTCAAAAGCTGCAGCATGAATTGTATCGGCTCGGGATTCATACCGCAGTTCAGCTGCAGAGCACCTTTCCAAGACTTAAGGAGATCGGCATTGATATTGCACTTGATGATCAAGGCCGCCCCTGGATTCTGGAGGTCAATACGCTGCCTGGCATCTACGCTTTTGGTCTGTTGCCTGACAAAGAGGCCTATCGCAAGATCAAACGTTATGCGATTGCTTATGGACGTCTGCCCGCTTCCAAGAAGAGTAAAACAAAAAAGAAAACTTCCAAAGTTTCAAAAGCGCAGGCTTCTGCCCTTAAACGACGGACTGCCAGATAAATAAGCGCATACCACTCATAATATAAAAAAGGCGCCCTCACAGGCGCCTCTTCGCAAATCCATTAAATATCGAGGTTTTTCACGTATTTTGCATTTTCCTGAATGAAATCACGACGAGGTTCAACGTTATCCCCCATCAATGTATCAAACATGGCATCTGCCAGCATCGCATCGCTGATGGATACTTGCAGCATCGTGCGGCTTTCCGGGTCCATCGTTGTTTCCCACAGCTGTCCGGCATTCATCTCGCCCAGACCTTTGTAACGCTGGATGTTGTACTTGGCGTTCTCTCCCAGGGAAGCGATAATCTCGTCACGCTCTTTCTCCGAGCCCGCATAACGAATCACCTTGTTGCGCTCAATCTTGAAAAGCGGCGGCTGTGCGATATATACATATCCAGCCTCAATGATTTTGCGCATGTACCGATACAGGAAGGTCAGCAGCAGTGTTCGGATGTGAGCACCATCGACGTCGGCATCGGTCATCAGAATGATTTTGTGATAACGTGCTTTGGAGATATCGAAATCATCTCCGATCCCTGTTCCCATGGCAGTGATAATTGCACGAATCTCAGCGTTGCCGAGAATACGATCCAGACGTGCCTTTTCCACGTTCAGAATCTTACCACGCAGTGGCAAAATAGCCTGGAAGTGACGGTCACGCCCCTGTTTGGCGGAACCGCCGGCAGAGTCTCCTTCGACGATGTACAACTCGCTGATGGACGCATCCTTGGATGAACAGTCCGCCAGTTTACCTGGCAGGGAGCTGACTTCCAGCGCACCTTTACGGCGTGTCAACTCACGAGCTTTACGCGCCGCTTCACGGGCGCGAGCTGCCTGCAAGCCTTTTTCCAAAATGCGACGGGATACGGAAGGATTCTCTTCCAGAAACTCCTGCAGCTTCTCTGCGAACAAAGATTCTACAATACCACGCACTTCACTGTTTCCGAGCTTGGTTTTGGTCTGTCCTTCGAATTGCGGTTCCGGAATTTTGACCGAGATAATGGCCGTCAGACCTTCCCGTACATCGTCACCAGACAAGTTGCCGGTGCTATCTTTAATTACACCCGACTTGCGGGCATAGTCATTAATAATCCGTGTGAGCGCACTCTTGAAGCCGGATTCATGCGTTCCACCCTCATGGGTGTTGATGTTGTTGGCAAAAGAATAAATATTCTCGGTGTAGTTGTCATTGTACTGCAGGGCAACTTCTACCTGAATGTTATCCCGCGCACCTTCAACGTAGATTGGATTCTCGTGCAGCACCTCGCGCTTCTGATTCAGGAAGGATACATATTCGATGATCCCGCCTTCGTACATGAAGGAATTGGTTGCACCTGTACGCTCATCTGTCAGAGTCAGGCCAATGCCTTTGTTCAGAAAAGCCAGCTCGCGGACACGTGTCAGCAGTGTGTCGTAATCGTATACAGTCGTTTCCGTAAAGATCTCCGGGTCAGGATGGAATGTTACCGTTGTTCCCGTCTCATCTGTCGTACCGATGACTTTAAGATCATACTGCGGAACACCACGGCGATATTCCTGCTGATGGATATGGCCATCACGCTTAACGGTAACTACCACTTTTTCGGACAGCGCGTTAACAACAGATACACCTACACCGTGCAAACCACCGGATACCTTGTACCCGCCGCCGCCAAATTTACCGCCCGCATGGAGAACAGTCATAACAACTTCGAGAGCTGGACGTTTCATTTTGGCATGTTCGCCAACCGGAATTCCCCGTCCATTATCCACAACGGTTACGCTGTTATCTTCGTGGATGTTGATCTCGATATGATCACAGTAACCCGCCAGCGCTTCATCGATACTGTTGTCCACTACTTCCCAGACCAGATGATGCAGACCTTTGGCACTGGTGGAACCGATGTACATCCCCGGACGTTTACGTACGGCTTCCAGTCCTTCAAGGACCTGAATTTCATTCGCATCATATGACGGTTGATTCATAGACATGCCTTTCACCTACTTCTATAGATTCAATATCTTGAATATGCGTTAACTTAAAAATATAAGCAGCACCGAAGTTCTCTCTTGCAATAAAACTAGAGATCAGGAAAATGGTGAGCACGCTTCTTGAGCGTAGCGGAGGAAATCGGTGAATAATACACGATATTTTTCGTCACTACAATGGACTTTGCTTCCTCTTCGCCGATATGCTCGACGGTTTTTTCCTGTTCGGCATGTGTAACGTACTGCTTCGATATTTTTGAAGATTTTTCGATGGATATATCAAAAATAGCTACCAGTTCGGAAGAACGGATGATTTTTTCTCCGCCCAGATGAATGTACATAAGCCCTCACTCCTTAGCGTTCCACCTGTCCGGCATGAACGTGATAAATACTGGCATCTTTAAGCTTGTCAACGTTCAGGCTCTCAATTCCCGTAGCGGTAATAAAGGTCTGTACCTTGCTTTGGAATGTTTCGATCAGTTGGGTTTGGCGAAAAGGATCGAGTTCGGATAACACATCATCCAGCAGAAGCACCGGATATTCTCCGATCTCTTCATGAATCAGTTCAATTTCCGCAAGCTTAAGAGACAACGCTGTAGTGCGCTGCTGCCCTTGAGAGCCATACGTTTGTACTTCCCGTTCGTTAATGAAAAAGGACAGGTCATCCCGATGCGGCCCACTTAGCGTTGTGCCTCGGCGAATCTCCTGCTCTTTCATTTGTGATAATTTTATCATAAATTGATCCATTAAGACAGCTTCATCTTCCTCAGCCGCTTCGCTGAAGGAGGGAAGGTAGGCCAGGCGCAGGACTTCACCGCCACCGGTAATGCCCTGATGTATCGTTTCAGCCCACTTTTGCAGTTTCTTTATGAATTGTTTCCTTTTTTTGACGATTTTAACACCATGCTCTGCCAGCTGCTCGTTCCAGATCTCCAGCATCGTCTGGGCAGATGCCCCTTGGCCCCACAGCTGCTTGAGCAGATTGTTCCGCTGCACCAGCACCTTTTGATACTGCTGCAGGTGGTACAGATAACCTGGAGCCACTTGCCCGATCTCCATGTCAAGGAACCGGCGGCGTACCCCCGGTGTGCCTTTGACGATCTCCAGATCCTCGGGAGCAAACATCACCACATTGAGTGACCCGACAAAATCACTTAATTTTCGCTGCTCCAGCCCGTTGATTTTTGCTTTTTTGCCTTGCTGCGACAAGGAAAGCTCCAGTTTGACTGCTCCGTATTTTTTGTCGACCTCAGCTGTAAGTCGTGAACGGTCCTCGCCAAATCGGATCAGTTCCTTATCTCGGGAGGTGCGATGGCTCTTGGTGAGTGCAAGCACAAAAATAGCCTCGGCCAGATTGGTCTTGCCTTGAGCATTTTGTCCAATCAACAGGTTGACGGGACCAAATGAATCCAGCTTCAGATGTTCATAATTGCGGAATTGCTGCAACTCTATGCTGTTCACAAACACGCGGTAACCTCCCTTTTTTCCCGTCCGTCAGGAGGCAGCCGGATTGCACCCTGGTTCTTCTATTCGGCAACCACTTCAAATGTGCCTTCTCCGTCCACCTCTACGATATCCCCAGGGTATAACTTCCGTCCACGACGTTCCTCAGGCTCTTTATTCACACGTACAAGCCCTTCCTGCAGTATCGCTTTGGCCATGCCTCCAGTGGGGATGCAATCTGCAAGTTTTAGAAATTGGTCAAGCTTGATGTATTCCGTACGGATGGATACTTGTTTCATCATGATCTTCCTTTCGTTAATTGGTCGTCCGGTAAGGCAGGATGACGTACAGGCTGTGACTGTCGTCCAGCGGTTTAAGGATGATCGGGCTCATGACACCGGTGAAGGCAATCATCAGCTGTTCACTTTCCACAACTTTCAGCACATCAAGCATATATTTGGAGTTAAACGAGATTTTGAGCGGATCACCCGTAAATTCAGCAGGCTCAATCTCTTCTCTTACTTTACCAAGCTCAGAGGAGCTGGAGGATATTTCAATCGTGCCGGAGTCCATCGTCTGCATGCGAACAATGTTTGTTTTTTCCTCACGCGACAGCAAATAAGCCCGGTCAATCGATTCACTTAATTTTTTTGTATCCAAAACAAGTTCTGTTTTGTAGGACGTTGGAATAATTCTAGAAGTATCCGGATATGTTCCGTCCAAAATGCGGGAATAGAACAATACGCGGTCAATTTTAAACAATACCTGATTGTCTGCAACAACGATATCCACAAGCGTATTCTGATCTGGCACAATTTTGCTCAGCTCGTTCAGCGTTTTACCCGAGATAACCACATTGTTGAAACGGATGCCCTCTGCATTATCCAGCATTGCCGAGCGTGTAGCAAGACGGTGACGGTCAGTTGCCACAAATTTCAACTCGTTATCCGCCAGGCTCCATAGTACCCCTGTCAGAATTGGTGTCGTTTCATGGGTAGAAATAGAGAATACCGTCTGCTTGATCATATTTTTCAGCAGATCGCCAGGAATGGATACCGTTTGATTCTCTTCAATGCTTGGCAGCACCGGGAACTCCTCCGGGTCCAGACCAACGAGCTGAATTTCGGTAGCGCCTGCGGAGATAAAGGTGTTGAAATTTTCTTTGACCTCCATATGGACTTCCTGCGAAGGCAGCTTTTTGATGATCTCAACGAAAAACTTGGCTGGCAGCACAACACTTCCTGGTTGCTCCACCTGAACCACACTTTTGTCTCCCTCTTCAAGCGGGATAAATGACTGAATGGATATATCCGTGTCACTTGCTGTCAACGTCACACCTTGGTGATTCACGTCGAATTTGATACCGCTCAGAATGGGGATCGTCGTACGACTGGAGATTGCTTTGGATACTTGCTGAATGGACTCGTTAAGATAGCTTTTCATTATGCTGATTTTCATGATTTCACTCCTAGCGGATTTTTTGGGTTGAGCCTGTTCTGGTTTGGTCTTGAAAAGGTGTTTATCGATAGGCCGAAGGCCGTGCTTTGCGACGGCTTTTTGGAGAAGATATCTTTAGATCTTTATAGTAATAATAGTAATAGGGGCACTGAATATGTGGATAAGTAGGGTTAAACCCATAAAATTAAGCCTATCCACATGTGTACACGTTGTGCATAGGCTTGGGACTTGTTCAGGTTGGATTCTTAATTTTTTCGGTTAAGTTGTTGATAACTTTATAGAGATCCTGATCGTTCTTGATCGCTTGAGAGATCTTTTCATGGGCGTGAATGACGGTGGTATGATCTCGTCCTCCGAAAGCTTCCCCGATTTTGGGCAGAGAAAAGTCAGTCAGTTCTCGAGAAAGATACATTGCAATCTGTCTCGGGAAAGCAACAGCTTTTGTCCGTTTCCGTGCTTTGAAGTCTTCAAGCTTGAGGCTGTAATACTCGCCGACCTTTTGTTGGATGTCTTGAATTGTGATCATTTTTGGACGGCTGGAAGGAATGATATCCTTCAAGGCTTCAGCGGCCAGATGGGAGCTTACGTCCTGATTGGTCAGTGAAGAGTATGCAACGACACGAATGAGCGCCCCTTCAAGCTCTCGAATGTTCGTATCGATCTGGTTCGCGATATACATCATCGCTTCATTCGGAATATCGAGATTCTCCGCACGCGCCTTTTTACGCAAAATGGCAATCCGTGTCTCCAGATCCGGAGGCTGGATATCCGTAATCAAACCCCACTCAAACCGGGAGCGCAGCCGCTCCTCCAGGGTTGGAATTTCCTTCGGTGGTCTGTCGCTGGAGATGATGATCTGCTTCCGTTCCTCATGCAGCGCATTAAACGTATGGAAAAATTCCTCTTGCGTTGATTCTTTTCCGGCCAGGAACTGAATATCATCAATAAGCAGAATATCTACGCTCCGGTATTTGTTGCGGAAGCTTTCCCCGCGATTGTCCCGGATCGAGTTAATGAATTCGTTCGTAAATTTCTCAGATGACAAATAAACCACCTTGCTGCTCGGATCATGCTCCAAAATATAATGTCCTATTGCGTGCATCAAGTGGGTCTTGCCAAGTCCAACTCCTCCATATAGGAAAAGAGGATTGTACGCTTTCGCGGGCGCCTCAGCGACCGCCAGCGATGCGGCATGGGCAAAACGGTTGCCCGGCCCGATGACAAAGGTATCAAACGTATATTTTGGATTCAGCATGCTGAGCACCGCTTCTTCCTGAACGACCGTTGGCGTAGGCGCAGGCAGCTGAGGGTCTGGCTCTACAGGTTTGTTCTCTTCGATGACAAATTTCACATCGACCTGTTTGCCAAGCAGCTCATAGACCGTCGAACCGACCAGTTTGGTATAACGGCTCTCCAGCCATTCGACGGCAAACGTGGTTGGGGCGGAGATCACGATCGTCTGATCATTCAGCTTGGTTGCTTTCGTTGCTTTGAACCAGGTGTCGAAGCTGGGTTTGCTGAGTTTGTTTTGTATAATTGATAAAATTTGCTGCCATAAATCAGAAGTATGGCTGTCCACAGACTGTCACTCCTTTTACATGTTCCAAGTGTGGCTTAAGCCATGATGCAGTGTCGAAATACGAGATATATTGCCGGAATTTATCCCCAAACCCCCGCAGGTCAAAAACAAAAAAAGAATGAACAACGGAAAATTGTTCACAACTTTATCCACAGGCTGTTGATAATATTATAGGTCAGATCACATATTCACATCCAAAAGTAATACAATCATAGCAAAAGAAGCCCCGCATTTCAACGTATCGCGAGATTTTATCCACAAATTCAATAACTTGTGTATAATTTTTAGTCACAACACAATATATTGTTTATAAATTGTTTAAGTTTCGACAGAATGACCCAATAGGACAAATTATTTTATACACAGGATATCCGTCGAAAGATGCGGGTTTGTGTGCAAAAGTGATCTGTGAATGTGAATAACCTCGTTGTGGATAAATTGAAGACTGTGATGAACT
The DNA here is from genome assembly GCF_050171015.1 of Paenibacillus sp. TC-CSREp1. Classification (NCBI taxonomy): domain Bacteria; kingdom Bacillati; phylum Bacillota; class Bacilli; order Caryophanales; family Paenibacillaceae; genus Paenibacillus; species Paenibacillus sp. TC-CSREp1. Next base: position 12,464 of record NZ_JBNOKM010000014.1, read on the forward strand.
GGGCATATGTAAAATGAGCGAATGCATGGGATGTGCCTTTCACCATCATGAGGTGCCTACGAGTAGAAGTATGATGATTTCCATGGTTGTTTTTGTTCAAATAGCATCTATATTGATTGGTCGAGGGTCGGGTAAAGAGGACGTATTTTGAAAAAAGAGGTAGGCGGGCCTGGTGCCGGACACAGGTGTCTGCATTCGAGTGAGGTAGGGAAATGATCAAAAAGAGGAAGGCCCCGCAGCCGATTTTGGGCTGCGGGGCCTTCCTCTTTTTAGATATGAGGCATAGACATTTTGCGCTGGAAAGCTGCGATATCTGTATACTCCTCTTCCAGCTTGCGTGAAATACGAATATAGATCGGCAGCAGCTCCCGATAGATGGAGGCATGCTCTTTGATCGGTGTATGCCGGTGAGTTGTACCTACCATAGAGGAGACGGCGTGCAGGGACTTGATTCGACCTGTAGCGTAAAGGCCGAGCACGACAGCGCCGAGACAGGAGCTTTCGAAGCTCTCGGGCACAACGACCTCTTGATTAAAGATGTCGGACATCATCTGCCGCCATAACGGAGAGCGTGCGAACCCACCGGTAGCCTGTATCGAGGTTGGCTGTCCAATCTGCTCCTCCATTGCCAGCAGGACGGTATAGAGATTGAAAATTACGCCTTCTAGCACAGAACGAATCATATGCTGCTTCTGATGGTGAAGTGTCAGCCCAAAGAACGAGCCGCGGGCATCCGGGTTCCAGAGCGGGGCGCGTTCGCCAGAAAGGTACGGATGAAAGAGCAGTCCTTCGGAGCCTGGCGCGACACGCTCTGCAATTTTGGTCAGAACGTCATAGGAATCTATGCCAAGACGCTTGGCCGTTTCCACTTCGGATGCAGCGAACTCATCCCGTACCCAGCGGAACAGCATGCCACCGTTATTCACAGGTCCGCCTACAACCCACATATTTTCGGTCAGGGCGTAACAGAAGGTCCGGCCCTTTGGATCGGTTACAGGGCGATCAACGACGGTGCGAATCGCTCCGCTGGTACCAATTGTTGCAGCGACAACACCTGGTTCAATCGCGTTGACACCAAGGTTAGACAAAACCCCGTCACTTGCGCCGATGACAAAGGGCGTAGAGGGGGAGAGGGCCATTTTTTCAGCCGATTCGGGATGGATTCCCTCTATTGTATAGGTGGTTGGTACAAGCTTTGACAGATGATTGGCTGTAATGCCTGCAAGATCAAGAGCTTCCTTGTCCCAGTCCAGCTGCTCCAGATTAAGCAGCCCGGTGCAGGAGGCAATAGAATGATCGACAACATATTGCCCGAACAGGCGGAAGAACAAATACTCTTTAATAGAAATAAATTTTGCCGTGCGCTGGAATAATTCAGGCTCATCATGGCGCAGCCACATCAATTTGGTCAGGGGTGACATCGGATGAATGGGTGTGCCTGTACGCAGATAGATCTGATGGCCAACGCCATTCTCCTGCAGTTTAGTCGCCCAGGCTGCGCTGCGGTTATCTGCCCAGGTAATGCAGCGTGTCAGCGGCTGATGCTGCTGATCCATGGCAATGACGCTGTGCATGGCCGAGCTGCAGGATACAAAGAGAACCTGATCAGCCGAAATCTGGCTCTCGCTCATTACGCCGCGTACCGAGCGAATAGCTGCCTGCACGATCTCTTCGGGGTCCTGTTCGGCTACATCCGGTGCAGGGGTGTAGAGCGGATATTCCTGAGTGGAGGTCGTGATCACCTCGCCTTGCTCTGTGAATAACACGGATTTGGTACTGGTAGTGCCGATATCCATTCCAATCATATAGTTGGTCATAGAGAGATCCCTCTTTCTTTAAAGAACTGAGAACCTATTGTTGAAGATAAGACTGCAATTAAACAGATTTACACGTATATTTTAATTTTACACCACTGTGCTCAGCAGCAAAATAAAGAGCAGTCCAACAACGGAGAGTAGTGTTTCCATAACGGTCCACGTTTTGAGTGTTTGAGCAACGCTCATATTAAAGAATTCCTTGATCATCCAGAAGCCTGCATCATTGACATGGGACAGGACGAGAGAGCCTGCGCCCGTAGCAAGCACAACCAGCTCAATATTGGCTCCAGGTGTCAGCGTAAGCACGGGGGCTACAATACCTGCCGCTGTAGTCATAGCAACCGTAGCTGAACCGGTAGCAACGCGAATGAGGGCAGCTACAAGCCAGGCGAACAGAATGACATTGATGTTGGCATGTGTGGCGAATTCGGCAATGGCATTGCCCACGCCGCTATTGATCAGCACCTGCTTGAATGCGCCGCCGCCGCCGATGATGAGAATAATCGTTGCAGTGGGTGCCAGGCATTCGCTGGTGAAACGGGATATATCATGTTTGCTGAATCCGCGCGCAAAGCCGAGTGAAAAGAGGGCAAAGACAACAGCGATTAGCAAGGCAATAATTTCATTACCAATAAATTCACTGAAAACGGTAAAGCCGCTTGTTGCTTCAGGATCAACGATATTTGCGACAGAGCCGATGAGCATGAGAATGACGGGAAGCAAAATAGTGAACAGGGTAATTCCAAATCCGGGCAGATTGCTGTTCTTCTTGGCTGAGAACTGCTCAGCGAGCTCCGCTGGCGGTTCGGTATGAATTCTTTTACCGATAAATTTACCGAATACAGGTCCAGCAATAATCGCTGTAGGAATACCGACCAGCAGGGAGTAGAGAATCGTTTTCCCCAGATCAGCGTTATAGGCTTCGATTGCAATCATAGGGGCTGGATGCGGCGGAACAAGCCCGTGTACTGTTGAGAGACCAGCCAGAATAGGAATTCCGATCTGAAGCAGGGACATGTTCGTTTTGCGGGCCACGGTGAAAATGATCGGAATCATGAGAATGACGCCTACTTCAAAGAAGACGGGAATACCTACAATAAAACCAACAATCATCATCGCCCAGTGCACTCGTTTTACACCGAAACGGTCCACCAGGGTCGTAGCAATCTGCTCGGCTCCGCCGGATTCGGCCATCATCTTGCCGAGCATGGTGCCAAGTCCAATGACGATGGCAATCGTGCCTAATGTACCGCCAAGGCCTCCTGTAATGGAGGATATGACATCAGCTGGTTTCATTCCCGTTAATAAACCAAGCATCAATGCAGATAATAGAAGGGTAATGAACGGGTTCCATTTATATTTGGAGATCAACAGGATCAGGAAGATGATGGCGATCAACGTCCAGACCAGCAGTGTCGCATTATGGGATAGTCCGAAAATAGTGCTCATGATGAGATTACTCCTTTGTCTGAGTTATAAACAAACGCTTACAAATCGTCGTAACGACACATAACAGCTGTCTGCTTGCAGCAGTACGATTAAAAATCATGTAGAGATTATCATGCCCTAAAAAGTGAAAAAATCGCATTTTGTATACTTGTCGACAAGTTACTTGCAATCATTCACAGCGGATTGATTGCGAGTTCTTCTTATCAAAGCTGCTGGCTGAGAAGCTCCATTAAAATTCAAAGCTTTCGTGCAACGTTTGACCCGAGTCTTTGAAATAGGTGCGAACCCCGGCCTGAATCAGAAGTTTGTCGCCCGATTCAAGCGCTGCTGCAAGTGATCGATGCTTCTCGACTACAGCGCTTACTTTGCCCTCGCCTTGAGCAAATACCCGGCGTGTTGTCAGAAGCATGACCGTCATCACGACATATCTGATGCTGTTCCACAAATGCGAAATGCGGGTATGCCCAGCCGCTTCAATAATGGTCTCATGAAACGTAAGATCCTGATAGGCAAATTCGACAGCATCATGGTGTTTGCCGGCAAGCTGCATTTTGTCGATAATGTTGCGCAGCTTCGTGATTAATGATGGCGGTACATCGGCAGCCAGTCTCTGCTGCACAAAGCTTTCAATGAGAAAGCGAACATCGTACAGCTCCTCGACATCCTTCATATTCAAGCCCAGGATCACAACACCCATCCGTTCAAGGCGAATCAGACCTTCATTAGACAACGTTCTCAGCGCTTCGCGAACAGGCGACCGGCTGCTGTCGAAATCAGCAGCAATTCGATTTTCCGACAAAATTTCTCCAGGCCGAAGGGTTCCGCTAATAATTCTCAGCCTTAATTCGCATGCTATGGCCTCACCGCGAGATGCTCCTTGAAGCCAGGAAGATGGAAACTGCATATGGCTAACGCTCCTAAAATTAAGTAATCCGTACAGTTATTTATCATAACATACGGTGAGGCCGCCGCCGAAAAAAGCAATAAGTATACTTGTATACAAGATGTTTTTTTATCCTACACCTTTCTTGAAAACTTGTAAACCTCACCTTTAAAGCGGATACAAACCGAAACCAATTTAGCAGAGTTAAAACTAAATATTCTTTATCCACATGTGAATAACTTTAAACAGGGAGAAAAATAATGAGTGCTTCGCGAGAGGTGTGGATAACCTGAAAGGGGCTTAACACGGCGGTTTTCGGTTCTTGTTGGGGATAACTTTTGGTCTTGGTTTAGTCCAATGGATAGTTGGCAGAAGGGCTGGCTGGAAGAACACGAATCTCAAATGCTGGAAAGCGTATGAAAAAGAGGGAGCAGGGTGGTGCATTTCAGTTGACTTTTCCAATTGGACGTGGTTAAATATATAAAGGTGTTTTCTGTGAAGATGAAAATGATTCATCACATAAGTATTTCCTTGTAAGGAGGTGCAATACATTGAGACCTACATTCAAACCGAACGTTAGCAAACGTAAAAAAGTTCATGGTTTCCGGAAAAGAATGAGCACGAAAAACGGCCGTAAAGTTTTGGCTGCACGTCGCCTGAAAGGCCGTAAAGTCCTGAGTGCTTAATGCATGTGAAGACCACCGAGGTGGTCTTTTTTTTCTTAAATGAGAGTTTTACACCTGGATTTTGTTTCCCTTTGGTTGGAAACTTACCTTAATATATATTTGTCGCCTGGGCGGTTTACCGTCGTTCAAGAAAGCCTATACTAAATCAGTAATGAGGCCTCCGTCAATAACGTGGATGGGGGACAGCAAGGAGAAGCGCCGTGTATAAAAGATTGCGTCTGCGAAACCGGGCGGACTTTAGCCGCGTATATCGCTATGGAAAATCGTTTGCCAATCATCAGTTTGTGGTGTATGGATGTCGCCGTAAAGATACGGAGCAATTCCGGGTGGGCGTATCATGCAGCAAAAAAATCGGAAACGCTGTCGTGCGTAACCGGATGCGGCGCATGATCAAGGAAATTGTACGTCATCATGAGCAAGAGATTGTTACGCAGATGGACCTTATATTCATCGTCCGCAAAGGTGCACTTGATATGCCTTACAAGGAGATGGAAAAAAGTCTGCTCCATGTGCTGCGTAAAGCCTCTCTGCTGAAGTCGTGCAAGCGGTAAGCTTCGGTTTATTTGTCCTCCTAATTATGGTATGATTTACGGTGGAATGGAATGGTTAAGAGAGGGGTTATGAAGTGTCGCGATTGAAGACATCTAAGGGGAAGTGGATTCTCCTCATTGCAGTCATTGCAATGGTCACTGTACTCGCCGGTTGTACTCCGCAAGGTGCAGGGGTTACAACGGAAGATTTGAAGAATAGTGATTCATTCTGGCAAGCCAATGTAGTGTACTGGTTCTCACTGGCGCTGGATACATTCGCCAACTGGTTTAACGGTGAATATGGATTTGCCGTACTTGTAATGGTGCTAATTGTAAGGACATTGATACTGCCATTAACGTTGAAGCAGGTTCGCAGCTCCAAAGCGATGCAGGCTATTCAGCCGCAGCTGAAGGAGATTCAAGCCAAGTATAAAGATACACCTGAGAAAGTTCAGCAAGAAACGATGAAATTGTTTCAGGAGAACAAAGTCAATCCGATGGCGGGTTGTTTGCCACTTCTGATTCAGATGCCGATTTACATCGCACTTTATAACTCCATTTACGGAAACTCCAGTCTGAGAACCCACGACTTCCTGTGGCTTCAGCTTGGAGCGCCGGATCACCTGTTTATTTTGCCAGTGCTGGCTGCCATCACAACATTCATCCAAACGTGGATGATGATGCGCATGAATCCTACACAGCAAATTGGACCGATGCAGTTCATGCTGTGGGTGTATCCGATCCTGATTTTCGTGATGTCGTATCAGTTCCCGTCAGCGTTGCCGCTTTACTGGTTCTACAGTAATATCTACACCATCGTGCAAAACTATTTCCTTTACCGGAATAATGATAAAGTTGTGGCCGAGGTCAACGTGAAGCAGAACAGCTCTTCCAAAAGCGGAGCTAAACGCAAAAACGGCGGCAGAGCCACTGTCTCTGGGAAAGGGTCGAAAGGGGCCAAAAAATCGAAATGACCACAGTCATTACGTCAGGAAAAACCGTTGAAGATGCTGTAAACCAAGGATTGGCTGAGCTTGGCGTGAGCCGGGACAAGGTCGAGATACAAGTGTTAGAGCAGCCGTCAAAAGGATTCCTGGGTTTGTTCGGGGTAAAGGCTGCCAAGGTTGAAGTCAAACTGCTGCCTGTGCCCGAAGCTGTTTCGGAGCAGCCGATCAAACCAGCCACACCTGAACCCGAGATAGATGCATTACTTGAGGGTGTAGCAGTCCATAATCCCTATGAAGAAGCGGCTGCATTTTTGAAAGAGGTTGCGGCAGGTATGGGGCTGGATGTGGAAGTGCATATCAAAAAACAGCGTGATGGTCATATCTTTAATATATCCGGGGAAGACCTGGGTATGATTATCGGTAGACGTGGACAGACGCTGGATGCTCTTCAATATCTGACCAATATTGTAGCCAACCGTTACTCGGAAAGCTTCGTGCGCATCGTGCTCGATGCGGAAAACTTCCGCCAACGCCGGCGCAAAACGCTTGAGGATCTGGCTGAGCGATTAGCTGGACAAGCCATTCGAACTGGCAAGGAAGTTGTGCTTGAGCCGATGCCTCCGCTTGAACGGAAAGTAATTCATGCCAAACTGCAAAATCACCCGCAGATTAAGACATTAAGTAAGGGCGAGGAGCCTAATCGGCGTGTGGTTATTACGTTGAAATAACACGCAATTGAAGACGCAATGGCTTCCTGCCCGGTGCAGAAGCCATTGCTTTTTTCGTACCGAAGCATATGAGATAGGTAGTATACCAATGGAGTCGAATATATGTTGGCATTCTCCGGAATGGGCTGGATGACAACTTCAATATAGAGAGTAGGGAGAGATCACAATGATTAGCGATACGATTACTGCCATATCTACAGCGGTCGGTGAAGCGGGTATTGCTGTTATTCGCGTCAGCGGTCCGGATGCGGTGGCAGAGACGGAAAAGATTTTTCGCAGCAAAATTCCTTTGACCCAAGCAGAAAGCCATACGGTTCATTACGGACATATTATAGAGCCCGCAAGCGGGGAGAAAATCGAAGAGGTGCTGGTAACCGTGATGCGTGCGCCTCGTTCATTTACCACAGAGGATGTTGTCGAGATTAGTGCGCATGGTGGAGTCGTATCGGTTAAACGCGTGATGGACCTGCTCCTCCAGCTTAATATCCGACTCGCTGAACCAGGTGAATTTACGAAACGTGCATTCCTTAATGGACGGATCGACTTGTCTCAGGCAGAAGGGGTTATGGACCTTATTCGCTCGAAATCGGATCGAGCCTTCTCGGTAGCATTGAAGCAGGTTGAAGGCAAGCTGTCCTCCAAGCTGCGCGATCTGAGACATACATTGGTTGAGACGCTTGCACATATCGAAGTAAATATCGATTATCCAGAGCATGATGTGGAGTCATTAACGTCCGAATTTATTAAAGAAAAATCCAGCCAGGTTATGGGTGAGATTGATAAATTGCTCACCACGGCTGAGCAGGGCAAAATATTGCGTGAAGGCATTACTACAGCGATCGTTGGACGTCCTAACGTGGGTAAATCTTCATTAATGAATACACTGGCACAGGATAATCGGGCAATTGTCACGGATATTCCTGGCACGACACGCGATGTCATTGAAGAATTCATTACAATCAACAATATCCCGTTAAAGCTTCTTGATACAGCTGGTATTCGGGAGACGATGGACGTTGTTGAGAAGATTGGGGTGGAGCGTTCCCGTTCCGCGGTTAATGATGCAGATTTGATTTTGATGGTTGTTAATGCGGCAGAGCCCCTTCATCAGGATGAGATTGAACTGCTGGAACAAATCCGCGGTAGACAATCAATTATCATTATGAATAAAATGGACTTAACGCCACAGATTGACCGTGACGTGCTGCTCCGTTATATTCCTGAGGAGCGGCTTGTTCCGATGTCGGTGAAGGATGATCTGGGTGTCGATCGATTGGAGGATGCCATCTCTACGTTGTTCTTCAGTGGCAAGCTGGAATCTGCAGATTTGACCTATGTCAGCAATGTTCGTCACATTGCGCTGCTCAAAAAGGCAAAGCAATCGCTGGTGGATGCTTATGAGGCTGCAGATCAGTTTGTTCCTATTGATATGATCCAGATTGATGTTCGTCTGGCGTGGGAGCAGCTTGGAGAGATCGTGGGAGATACGGCACATGATGCCTTGATTGATCAGATTTTCTCCCAGTTCTGTCTAGGAAAGTAAATCATTATACCACCTATTCATTGAAAGGGTCGTGTATGATGGGAAGGTACAATCTCTGCCCGTTGTCAAAGGATGGAATGATGTTGTTGCCAGGAAGTGTTGGTTTCATATAGATAGCAGTGAAATAAGGAGGTAATTACACATGGCTTTTGATGGCGGCAGTTATGATGTCATTGTCGTTGGAGCAGGACATGCCGGGGTAGAATCAGCTCTTGCAGCAGCCCGCATGGGTTCCAAAACGCTGATGATTACGATCAACCTCGACATGGTGGCCTTCATGCCTTGTAACCCATCCATTGGGGGACCGGCTAAAGGACACGTCGTACGTGAGATTGATGCACTTGGTGGAGAAATGGGACGGAATATCGACAAAACCTTCATTCAGATGCGGATGCTGAATACGGGGAAAGGTCCTGCTGTTCATGCGCTGCGTGCACAAGCTGATAAATTTTCTTACCAGCATACGATGAAGGAAACGATGGAGAAAGAACCTAATCTGACCATGCGTCAGGGGATGGTGGACCGTCTGATCGTGGAAGATGGTCAGTGTGTCGGAGTGGTTACTCAAACAGGTACAGAATATCGCGCCAAAGCGGTAGTGCTGACTACAGGCACATATCTGCGCGGGAAAGTGATTATGGGAGAACTGATGTATGAGAGCGGACCAAACAATCAGCAGCCCTCCCTTAAATTGTCAGAGCATCTGCGTGAGCTGGGCTTCGAGCTTGTCCGTTTCAAAACAGGTACACCACCACGTGTGCATAAGGATACGATTGATTTTAGCAAAACCGAAATCCAGCCGGGTGATGATCAGCCGAAGTTCTTTTCCTATGAGACAAAATCTTCGGACAACGAGCAGCTGCCTTGCTGGCTGACATATACATCTGTAGAGACACATCAGATTATTAATGATAACTTGCATCGTGCTCCGATGTTCTCTGGTGTAATTGAAGGAACAGGGCCACGTTACTGCCCATCCATTGAGGATAAAATCGTACGTTTCAGCGATAAGCCCAAGCATCAGATTTTCCTTGAGCCAGAAGGTAAAAATACGTCCGAGTATTACGTTCAGGGCTTGTCTACAAGTCTGCCAGAGGATGTACAGCTCGCCGTTCTTCGTTCTATACCTGGTATGGAAAAAGTAGAAATGATGCGTAACGGTTACGCGATTGAATATGATGCGATGGTGCCAACCCAATTGTGGCCATCACTAGAAACGAAACGCCTTCCAGGTCTGTTCACTGCGGGTCAGATTAATGGTACATCCGGTTATGAAGAAGCAGCGGGGCAAGGAATTATGGCAGGTATTAATGCGGCACGGAAAGTGCAGGGCAAAGAAGCGATTGTGCTTGACCGCTCTCAAGGTTACATTGGCGTTCTCATTGATGATCTCGTTACCAAAGGAACAAATGAGCCGTACCGCTTGTTGACCTCTCGTGCCGAGTATCGTTTGCTGCTCCGTCATGACAATGCGGATATGCGTCTCACAGAAATCGGTCATGATATTGGATTGATTACGGAAGAGCGTTATGCAGCTTTCCTGGACAAAAAAGCGAAAGTGGAGCAGGAGATTAATCGTTTGAAAGAGGCCAAGGTCCGCCCTGTTGACGTCAATGCGAAGCTGGAAGAGATCGGTTCAACACCGATTCAGGATGGCAGCACACTGCTGAATCTGATGCGTCGTCCAGAGATTGGTTACGACTGGATTGAGCAAATTTCCCCTTCCGAGGTGGAACTGACGGCTGACATGAAGGAGCAGGTTGAGATTCAAATTAAATATGCCGGTTATATTGAGAAGCAATTGATCCACGTGGAACGTTTGCTGAAAATGGAGAAAAAGAAAATTCCAGAAACGATCGTATATGATGAGATTCATGGTCTGGCGATGGAAGCCAAGCAGAAGCTTGCGAAGATCCGTCCAATCTCCATTGGTCAGGCATCTCGTATTGCGGGCGTTACGCCTGCGGACATCTCCATCCTGCTTGTATATCTGGAGCATTATAACCGCGTTACCGCAGCAAGGGGACAATAATGGACGATATTCAACAGCAGCTGCAGCGGCGCTTGAAAAAGCATGGCTTGGAAATCGGAGAACTCCAGTTGGAACAGTTTGAATTATATTATAAAGAGCTTGTTGCCTGGAACGAAAAAATGAACCTGACTGGTATCACCGATCGTGAGCAGGTATACACAAAACATTTCTATGATTCAGTATCGCTGGCATTTTATACGGACATGACGAAGGTAAACAAGCTGGCTGATATTGGCTCGGGAGCAGGATTCCCCGGACTGCCGCTGAAAATATGTTTTCCTCATCTCCAGCTTACGATCATTGATTCATTAAATAAACGTATCGGCTTCTTGCAGCATGTGGTGGATACACTTGGTCTTGAACAAGTAGAGTTGATTCATGGCCGTGCCGAAGAGCTGGGCCGCAAGGAAGGGTACCGGGACAGCTATGATCTGGTTACGGCACGCGCCGTAGCCAAGCTGGCGGTACTGAATGAATTTTGTCTTCCTTTTGTGCGCAAGAGCGGTATGTTTGCCGCGATGAAGGGTGGAGACCCGCGCGATGAAATGAAGGAAGCAGAATTCAGCTTTAATCAGCTGAAAGGCCGGGTAAAGGCTGTGCATCCGTTTCAGTTGCCTGTAGAGGAATCGGAGCGTCATATCATTTTGATTCAGAAGTTTGATAAGACGCCGCATAAGTATCCTCGTAAACCAGGAACACCACTTAAAACGCCGCTGGTGTAAGCAAGTTTGAACACGATGTATTATAACTAGATGATGTTAAAAATAGAAGATGGTAAAGCAGGGAGGATGTTTCACGTGAAACATCCTCTTTTGTTTTATTTTTATCATAAAAGTAAGTATCAATTTTCCCATAATGATCAAAGTAAAGCAGGAAAATTTGCTGGCTTTAAAGAATAGGTAAACATAGGATTATGGAGAAAAAGATGATAGAATAGAAGTATCCGATCCTGCATGATCAGTGATCATAGAGTAGTTCATATAGATATATTGATAAGCAATTCATATTAGTAAGAGTAAGTGATAATAATGGCATAACTTATTTCAGGAAGTTGAATGTGAGTCCTCGCTTATGGAATAAGAAGCACCTGCTGTGCATGCGGGAGCTATTACGAAACTAGGTGGTAATCTACGGAATGAAAGAACAATTCTCGAAGTTGTTTGGTTTGGCGGATCGCAATAACGGAGATGAAGTTAAACAGGTCCCTGTTAATGAAATTGTGAGCAGTCCATATCAACCCCGTACTATTTTTGATGATGATAAAATTGATGAGCTGTTGCAAACGATCAAAACTCATGGCGTCATTCAACCGATTGTTGTGCGTGTTCGAAATGGCTCTTATGAGATCATCGCCGGAGAACGGCGCTGGCGTGCTGTTCGTAAGCTGGGCTTAGAGCATATCCCGGCTATTGTGCGTGAGTTTAATGATTCTCAGGCCGCATCCATTGCTTTGATCGAGAACTTGCAGCGTGAAGGTCTGACCTCCATTGAGGAAGCGGTTGCCTATCAGAAATTGATTGATCTGCATCATCTGACACAGGAGAGTCTGGCGCAACGTCTTGGTAAGAGCCAGTCTACGATCGCCAACAAAATTCGATTGCTGCAGCTTCCAGAAGGTGTAAAAACAGCCTTGATGGAGCGCAAAATTTCGGAACGACATGCTAGGGCGCTATTGTCCCTTGATACCGAAGAACTGCAGCTGAAATTACTGGGCGAGATTATCGACAAGGAATTGAATGTGAAGCAGACGGAGGCACGAGTTGCTTTTTACAAGGAAGCTTCCAAGATCAAAAAGTCCAAACGTATATCCTTTACCAAGGATGTAAGGCTGGCGCTCAATACGATTCGTCAATCGATTGACATGGTGACTGGTTCAGGTATGGATATCAAAACTAAAGAAGCTGATCATGAGGATCATTACGAGATCGTTATTCATATTCCAAAACGCAAATAATTGAAGCTTCTAAGGCGGCAATGGGCCGCTTTTTCTGTCTAAACAGTCAGATGGTGTATAACGTGAAGAGGAACAATCGTTTTGCTAAAACGGTAGTTGTTATTCGTGCGCACGATGGCCACCTGCTTATTGTTAACTGTAACTCACAACCTACTAGAAAAGACTCCTATTTTATTTGAGGTGAAGGTATTGTCTAAGATTATGGCCGTAGCAAATCAAAAGGGCGGTGTGGGGAAAACAACGACATCGGTTAACTTGGGTGCAGGACTTGCTTCACTAGGGAAGAAGGTACTGCTTGTGGACATAGACCCCCAAGGGAATACAACGAGCGGAGTCGGAATTAATAAAGCAGACGTGGCGAATTGTATATATGACGTTCTTATTAATGATGTGCCTACTCAGGAAGCGATCGCGGAGACACAAATTGATGGACTTCATATCATACCTGCAACGATCCAACTTGCCGGAGCCGAGATCGAACTGGTATCCACCATATCGCGAGAAGTTCGTTTGAAAAAGGCACTTGCACAAGTGAAAAGCAATTATGATTATATTTTGATTGATTGTCCGCCGTCGCTCGGTATGTTAACAATTAACTCCTTAACCGCCTCTGATTCAGTGATTATTCCTATTCAGTGTGAATACTATGCGTTGGAAGGACTGAGCCAGCTGCTTAACACGGTTCGCCTGGTGCAGAAACATCTGAATACCTCCCTTCAGATTGAGGGTGTGTTGTTGACGATGTTTGATGCTCGGACGAATCTCGGTATTCAGGTTATAGAAGAAGTGAAGAAGTATTTTCAGCAAAAAGTGTATCAGACGATTATTCCACGTAATGTACGGCTTAGTGAAGCACCGTCACACGGGCAGTCTATTATTACGTATGATCCCCGATCCCGGGGAGCAGAAGTGTATTTAGAGCTCGCAAAGGAAGTGATTTCTTATGAGTAAGCGGCTTGGAAAAGGTCTGGATGCCCTCATTCCTTCGCTTTCAATTAATGACGACGATAAAGTCGTAGAAATCCCGATTAGCCAACTGCGGGCTAACCCTTATCAGCCGCGTAAAGCATTTGATGAGGAAGCCATTCATGAACTGGCCGAATCCATTCGGCAGCATGGTGTGATTCAACCGATCATCGTTCGGCCTGTGCTTCGAGGATATGAGATTATAGCAGGCGAGCGCAGGTTCAGAGCATCACAGTATTGTGGCAATGCAACTGTTCCGGCTGTTGTTCGTACTTTTAATGATCAGCAGGTTATGGAGATTGCCCTGATTGAGAACCTGCAGCGAGAAAATCTGAATGCAATGGAAATAGCGGTAGCCTATCAAGGGCTGATGGATCAATTCTCGTTAACTCAAGAAGAGCTTTCTGTGAAGGTAGGCAAATCACGTTCTCATATTGCTAACTTTTTGCGTTTGCTGTCTTTACCGGAGGAAGTAAAGGAGCATGTTTCACGTGGAACATTATCGATGGGCCATGCACGTGCCATTGTAGGTGTAAAGGATGAAAGCCTGGTTAAGCAACTGGCGAAACAGTCAATTGACCAGCAGTGGAGTGTGCGTGAGCTTGAAGAGGCTGTACAGCAGCTGGATCGTTCTAAAACAGGTGAAGCAAAGAACAAGAACAAATTAAAAAAGAAAGATCCCTTTATTGATACCTTGGAAGAATCACTGCGTGAACGATTTAAAACGACGGTGAAAATAAAACATGGTCAAAAAGATAAAGGTAAAATAGAGCTCAACTACTACAGCAAGCAGGATCTCGAGCGGTTATTGGAATTGTTGCAATAACCGCTCGGGTGGTTCGTTACAACATGCAGAGCTACTCATGTCATGACATATCGACTCTGTGTTCTGGAGAAGCGATATGTCATTCTTTGTTTGCGTGAATTCAGCATGGCACCCTTATGAGCAGAGGTGGTTAGAAAATGGAGAAGATGATATATCTCGATCATGCAGCAACTTCTTGGCCCAAGCCACCTGCTGTGGGTGAGGCGATGATGCACGCGCTGGAGTTCGCCGGGGCGAACCCGGGAAGAGGGAGCCATCGCATGGCTGTGCAGGCCAGCAGAGTATTGTTTGAAACAAGGAAAGAAATCGCGAGACTGTTTGCTGTCAACAATCCGAATGATATTGCATTTGGCTCCAATACAACAGAGGCGCTTAATCTTGCCATTCAAGGTTCTCTTCGGCAAGGTGATCATGTGATTGCCACTATGGCAGAACATAATTCGGTTAGACGGCCGTTGGAGTTTTTGCGCATGCAAGGTAAAATAGAGGTTGATTATGTACCTGTTGACGCGTCAGGTGTAATGGATCTGAAAAAGATGGAACGTATGTTTCGGAAAAACACTCGTCTGGTGGTTTGTACACATAGCTCCAATCTTCTAGGCAGCATTTTGCCTGTTGGTGAGATTGCAGAGCTATGTCATAAACATCATTCTGTATTACTTGTTGATGCTGCTCAAAGTGCTGGAATACTTCCTATAGATGTGGGGCAGCTTGGCATTGATATGCTCGCTTTCCCCGGACATAAAGGACTGCTGGGACCGCAGGGGACAGGTGGTTTATACATTTCTCCTGAGCTGGATATACAGCCTTTGCTGCATGGGGGAACAGGTAGTCAGTCTGAAGCGCTGGAGCAGCCTAAAGTGCGTCCTGATCGATATGAGGCAGGTACTCCGAATACGGTAGGCGTTGCTGGATTAGGAGCAGGAGTGAAGCATGTACTCGCTATGACACCTGCAATGATTGTTCAGCATGAATGGGAGCTGACACAGCATATTATGGAAGGACTTGCTTCTATTAAAGGTATTCGGATGTTAGGCCCTGATATTGGACAACCGCGAACAGGATTAGTATCCTTTATAGTGGAAGGATATGATGCTGCTCAACTGGCATTCCGACTGGATCGGAACTATGGTATAGCGGTACGCTCAGGCTTCCACTGTACACCACTGGCACATGAATCTGCGGGTACAACGGGAACTGGAGCTGTTCGAGCCAGTGTGGGATACAATTCTACTCAGGATGAGGCGGATCAGCTGATTCGGGCGGTAATAGAGCTCACCAAGGGGAACTAAAAGGCAAAAAAATAGGAATGTTGATATATTTTATTTGGAAAAATATGATTAATTCCTTGGTTATCAGGTTGATCTATAATAAAAGCGAAGGCAAGCGGACAGACGTGAATCTGATCAAAAACATAGAGGGGTAGTTGCACTTACATGGCTGAATTAAATGAGCTGATTCTGGAACAGCTGTTATGGATTATTGGCGGATTGGCATTACTTACGTTGATTCTATTAATTGTAAGTATTGCTCAAGGGGCAAGGTTACGGAAATTCAAACGTAAATATGAAGCCATGATGGCTGGCAGTGGTGTGGAGGACTTGGAGTCCCTGCTGATTAATCTGAAAATCCAGATGGACAGCATCGAGGATGAACACAAGCTGCAGACGAATCAGCTGCAGGAAGCATTGCAGAAGCTGGCCCGCATACAGGGCAAGGTCGGCGTGAAAAGGTATAACGCGTACGGAGAGCGTGGCAGCGACCTGAGCTTCTCTATAGCCATGATTAATGACAGTCAGGATGGTATGATTCTCACGGGATTATTCAATCGTGACGGTTCATATGTATATGCAAAACCTCTAAAAGGGGGAGAGTCATCGTATACACTATCCCCAGAGGAGAAGGAAGCAATTATTCTGGCACAGCAAGCAGAGTAGACCGGGTATGCCATTCCCGAATGGCTGAATAGAGACTGCTGGATATAATTTCAGACATGCGCATAACGAGACTAAGCCGTGTATTCTGAAGCACAAAGTATTCCATAAAACCGCCGACGTTAACGATACCTGTCAGATGGATATCGCCGACCGGCGGTAATTCTTTATTTACTCCTGCGCCAGGCTTGAGAGGGCCGTCTACGACCTGAATACAACCTACACTGGAGGATTGACCCAGACAAGCATCAATGCCGATCACATATGGATTGTGATGGGTTTGATAAATCTTGTGGAGTGTATCCTGTAAATTAACCGCATGTACGGGTTCATCAAGCGTGCCATACAGATGAAACAGAGGGCTGTCCCATTTGGCGAGTGATGTGCCCACCAAGGGGCCAAGGCAGTCGCCGGTAGAGCGGTCTGTGCCGATACAGACGATGACTACATTTTGCAGAGAATGAGCTTTGTAGAGATGAAACATCAAACGATGTACAATAGCAGAATGCACGCCTGGATCGGTGTGGGGTATTTTCAAACTGGTCATATCTTGTGACGAAAAGGAACGAGAAGCAGGGTTCATAGGATCTATCCTTTCCCTTGGAATAGTAGTAACAGTATATGGAAAGGTAGAGTGTTTTATACTTCGCAAGGACAAGCTTTTTGCTTTTGGGCCGAGAACTGCCCGCAGCTTGAAAGGAGCAGAACATGGACGAATGGATCGATGATTGGATGCTGATTGCTTTTGACTCGACACAGCAGGCGCTGCGTGCAGAGATGCTGCTGGAGTTTGCCGAGATTGAGATTGACTTGTTTCCGACCCCTAAAGAGATTACCGCAGGTTGCGCTCTGTGTATTCAATTTCCCAAAGAGGACCTGTCACGGGTACAGAAGATTATTCGGGACGAGTTTGTGGAGATTCGCGGTCTCTATTTCAAGACGGAAGACAGCTATGATAACATACCGATGTAGAGGAGGGATCAGATGAGGTTACCTATTTACTTAGCTGCGAGCCCTGAAGAGAATTCTACCAATCAAGTTGTAAATAACGCCATTCGCTGGACGGATAAAGTGTGGGACAAAATTTCGGATGCGGATATGTGGCTTAACATCATGTTCAGCTCGATCCGTATCCTGATTATTTTTATTATTACGCGTATCGTGATTAAAGTGGTGTACCGGATTATTGATCGTTCCATGGCTCGTAAACAGGAAGGCAAAATTCGTGTGAATCCCCGCAGATTCGTAACCATTGGGGAGCTGTTAAAAAATGCGACCTCGATTACGTGTAATTTCATTATGATTCTGTTACTGTTATCAGAGATTAATGTTCAGGTTGGCCCGCTCCTGGCCAGTGCAGGTGTACTTGGGCTTGCCATTGGTTTCGGTGCTCAGGGTCTGGTGAAGGACGTTATCACCGGATTTTTCATTATATTAGAGGATCAATTTGCTGTAGGGGATGTTATCCAGACGGGATCGTATAAGGGTACGGTAGAGGTTATTGGACTAAGAACAACCAAACTTGTAAGCTGGCAGGGGGAAGTTCACATTATTCCGAACGGTACGATTGCAAGTGTGACCAATTATTCCATGTCCAACTCCTTGGCAGTGGTGGATATCCCGATGAAGGCTGATTTAACGCTGGATGAGTCTGTGCATCTGGTGAAGCAGTCGCTGGCTGGGATCGAGGAGCGTAATCTGAATATCGTGAAGGTTCCTGATGTGTTAGGTATACAGTCCATGTCAACGTCGGAATATGTTATCCGCATTGTATCTGAATGCATGCCCAATTCGAGAGCTTCGGTGGAACGGCAGATTCAGGGTGATGTGAAGAAAATTTTGGAGTATCATGAAAGAAGCAAGCAGGCAGCATTGGAGCAGGCTGCAGCGCTCGATAATGATGAGGGAGATGGTGCAGGTGGAGCGTAAAAGTTTCCAGCTTGGAGATATTGTAGAGATGAAAAAGCAGCACCCCTGTGGCAGCAATGAGATGGAGATCATTCGCATGGGCATGGATATACGGATCAAATGTGTGGGCTGCAAACACAGCGTGCTGATTCCCAGAGCCAAGTTTGAGAAAAATATGAAAAAGGTGCTTCGCGCTGCAGAAGAAAACGCGGAGTCTTGAGGTATGATTCGCAAGCGAATCATATTTTTAAATTCAAATTAGCAATATCTGCACACGTCATAAGTGGAAGTTGTAGACCCGGAAATAACGTTTACATACAGGTGTGGTGCAGGTATTGCTTTCCTCCTGCAAGCATGATATAATCAATTTTGCTGCGGAAAGGTACCCAAGAGGCCCAAGGGGGCTGACTCGAAATCAGCTAGGCGTGTCACAGCGTGCGTGGGTTCGAATCCCACCCTTTCCGCCACTTCACGTTTTTGTTTATCGAAACCGTAATGTAGTACATAAGCTCCACGAAATGGAGTTTTGAATTGAAAATGCAGAGGGCTTTCCATTCGGAAAGTCCTTTTTTTGAATCTTTTTGATGGAAGAAAAATAAAGAGCCCCGAAGGGCTCTCTATCCGGCGGTACATGTTTAGTCAGATCACAATCGGTCGTAACGACAGAAACGCTGGCTGTACTGCTTGCTGCAATACGCGTGCTTCAGACGAGGTCTTACACACCCATATGCTTCTTATATTACGTGATTCATCTCCAACAGCGAAAAATCGGCTTCGTTGTCCAACGGAACCACACCTCTCTTGTGTACCGCCTGATTGTATTATGTGCATATTGAGTTTTTATATACGTGAACATTACAAAATATTTTAGTGCACCCGAGCCTTGGTCAGCTTTTTCCACTTGCGGTTATGGTTGCTGGTTTCCGGGAAAGCTTCGCCTTTCTTCAACGTAACTCGCTTGGGATTGTTAATTTCCGTATGAAAACTTTTCTCTCCGACTTCCGTGTACTCTCCATCGTTCGGTGCTTTATCTCCCGGTTCAAATTCGGTTCGTTCACCCATATCAAGCAGCCTCCTCTACAGAATGAGATCATTGTTGCTTCTATAGTGTGTTCAAGTCATTACTTGATCATGTTGGTGATTATGTACCAATCTGTACAGGGAACGTTTGCTTGCATTTCGTCTGTGGATTTGTTATATTAATATAGTTCGAGTTTGTGCTCGTTCCTTGCTCTCAACCTGGATTGAGGGCCAGAGTCCATAAGGAGGTGAAAATTATGCGCAAATATGAAGTGATGTACATTATTCGTCCTGACGTTGAGCAAGAAGTTGTTCAAGCTACAGTCGATAAATTCCAAGGCATCATCTCCAACGGCGGTGGTGAGGTTACTGCTCACGACGTTATGGGTAAACGCCGTCTTGCGTATGAGATCAAGAAATTCCGTGATGGTGTTTATGTTCTGGTACACTTCACTGCTGAACCAGCAGTAGTTACTGAGCTTGAGCGTCTCATGAAAATTTCCGACGAAGTAATTCGTTATCTCATTACTAACGACGTTAAGTCTGCTTAAGACAGTAACTCGTGATTATCGCACCAATACGCTCAGAAGGAGGGGATTACATTGTTGAACCGTGTCATTCTGATCGGCCGGTTAACCCGGGACCCTGAGTTGCGTTATACTCCAGCAGGAGTAGCCGTGACACAATTTACTTTGGCCGTAGACAGACCGTTTACAAGTCAAGGGGGAGAGCGGGAAGCAGATTTTATTCCGGTCGTAACCTGGAGACAGCTTGCTGAGACCTGTGCAAACTATTTGCGTAAAGGTCGTCTGGCTGCAGTCGAAGGACGCATTCAAGTACGGAACTACGAAAATAACGAAGGTAAACGTGTATACGTAACCGAAGTCATTGCCGATAATGTTCGTTTCTTGGAGTCAGCTAACCGTGAAGGCGGTGGCGGCGGGGGACAACCTATGCGTGAAGAGCCTTCTTATGGAGGCGGCAGCGGACGTGCCAGCAACAATAATGCTGCGCGTAGCAACAATCAGGATCCTTTTTCCGATGACGGAAAACCGATTGATATATCGGATGATGATTTGCCATTTTAACGTGAGCCGATACTCATTACGAGATATGGGTTACATGATAGGAAAGGACTGAAAAGCATGGGCTTCAAGCAAAGAGAAGGCGGAGACGATAAAAGACCGGCACGTCGTGGTGGTCGTAACAAACGTCGTAAAGTGTGCTTCTTCACAGCGAACAAAATCACTCACATCGACTATAAAGATACGGACTTGCTTCGTAAATTTATCAGCGAACGTGGAAAAATTTTGCCACGCCGTGTAACAGGTACTAGCGCTAAATATCAACGCATGCTGACGATTGCAATCAAACGCTCCCGTCAAATCGCATTGCTGCCATACACAACTGAGTAGTCACTACTCAGTTTGCATACAAGAGCAGTCGGCTTATAGCCGGCTGCTTTTTTGTTGTGTGCATAAACATATACAGGAGAGAGAACACCTATGAAAAATGGAGAAAATGAAAACGTATAATCATGTATTTTTGCAAAAGAAGCTTTCAAAGGCGAGATGAATTATAATAGAGTTTAACTTGTATGGATGGGAACAAAGACCTTCGCTATATAGCCTGTGACTGGAGATTGAGTCAAAATAACATCGGGAGAGTATATGAATTCAATACAACGTAAGGAAAGAATACGAAGAAGGAAAAGCTTGAGAAACTGGATCATCGCAACGCTGTTTATATCTATTGTATTTGTATGGTTACAGCAAAAAGGAGACTTTGGTGAGTTATGGCCGGATCAGACGATACCCGAACCAATACCTATTACGGGATTACATCCAGTGGTGGCGGAGAACGAGGGTGTACTGGTTCGTATGGCTGCCAGACGTGGCATAAATGTTGTAATTACCCATGGATACAGAAGTGTGGCAGAACAGGATGCACTTTTTGCTCAGGGACGATCAGCATCAGGAAATATCGTTACCAATGCAAGAGGAGGGGAGTCATATCATAACTATGGACTTGCCATCGATTTTGCCTTGAGAACCCCCGAAGGAGACATCGTGTGGGACATGGAGCGTGATGATAACGGCAATGGCAAGGCAGACTGGATGGAAGTTGTAGATTTGGCCAAAGATATGGGTTTTACGTGGGGAGGGGACTGGACAGACTTCCCGGACTATCCTCATTTGCAGATGGACTTTGGTTTAAGCATTCGTGATTTGAAGCGCGGCAAAAGGCCTCCAGCTGAACCATAATAGATATATTATATATGCATCATTATGAATAATTATTATAAAAGTCCTGCTTATCGTAGGACTTTTTTCTTTCTTTTGTAAAATAAATGTTCAAAAGTGACAATTAACTCTTTACAGCAACAAATAAATAAAACTATACTAGAATAACTAGATTTTTACGTTTTTCTTGCAAATGTTGCATAGACACAATAATTCAGCGCTTTTCGGTTCCTTAAATATATTCTTCTCTTAATCGACAAAATCCTCCTATATATGACATGAAATTTACATCGTTTTTCTTTTTGGTGTGAAAATATCATGGAAATTACAATTTGACGTTATAGATATGTTATATATGGCCCGTGAAAATCTTGTAATACTTACCCCCCTTTTAATGAAGAAATGGTCCCACATAAACGATTAATCCTTATTAAACCCCGACGTATATACCTTTTAGTTAAAACTAATACCCAGAACTGTAGTAAAGAAAACATTTATTCCAAAAAACACAAAATAATGATTGACGTTAACTAAAATTACACGTATGATTACAGTAATTATTTGTAATTATAATTCCGCTAGGAATTATCAACATTAATTGACCAATGGTTTAAATTGAAACTTATGATCTTGATTCTGTTTAGGATAAGGTATTTTGTATACACTTTTGTTCATTTTATTGAAGAACATGGAAATATACAGTAGATGCATTCATTTACTCACGAATACAGTCTGCGGAATTTACGGGGTTAGGGTGATTGATTTGAATAATGAGCTATTGGAAGTCAGAGATCTTACAACATCATTCAGAATTGAAGATAACTATTATGCAGCAGTTGACCACGTTAACCTGAAAGTTAAGAAAAATGAAGTGCTCGCTATTGTAGGGGAATCCGGCTCGGGAAAAAGTGCTTTTGCATTCTCGCTGATGGGGCTGCATAACAAAGCTAAAATTGAAGGTCAAATTCTCTACAAAGGACAAGATATCGCTAATCTCCCTCCTAATCAGTTGAATAAACTGCGCGGGAAAGAAATGGCGATGATCTTTCAGGACCCATTATCCGCATTAAATCCTCTCATGATCATAGGTGAACAGATTGAAGAGATTCTTACGCTTCATCAACCTAAGCTGTCTTCGAAAGAAAAGAAAGATAAGGTTATTCACTTATTGAACCAAGTAGGGATTCCTCGTCCCGAACAAATATACAAGCAGTATCCCCATGAATTATCTGGTGGCATGAGACAGCGTATTGTCATCGCAATTGCGATTGCGAACAAACCGGAGCTGTTGATTGCTGATGAACCAACAACAGCGCTTGACGTTACGATTCAGCTGCAAATTCTTGAATTGATTCGCGAGCTCAAGAATGAGATTAATGCAGGCATTATACTTATCACCCATGATCTTGGTGTTGTAGCCGAGATGGCAGATCGGGTTGCTGTAATGTATGCAGGTGAGATCGTTGAAATTGCGGATATCGTAACACTTATGACCAACGCGAAGCATCCGTATACACGATCATTGCTGAACTCTATTCCTACAATTACCGAAGAGAAATCCAGGCTGCATGTCATTCAAGGTATTGTGCCTTCTCTCAAAAATCTCCCTCGACAAGGCTGCCGCTTCAAGGCGCGTATTCCTTGGATCAGCGAATCAGCTCACGAAGACAACCCGAAAATGCATGAAATTGCACCAGGTCACTTCGTAAGGTGTACCTGCTATCAGCATTTTCATTTCCCTGATCAAGCAGAGGAGGAATAACATAATGGCACTACTCGAAGTAGAAGGACTCAAAATACACTTTCCGATTCGCGGAGGATTACTTAAACGGGAGATTGGTAGCGTTAAGGCCGTTGACGATGTCAGTTTTTCCATCGAAGAGGGCCAGACCTACGGGCTTGTAGGCGAATCAGGCTCAGGCAAAACTACAACAGGCAGGGCTGTAATTGGTCTGAACCATGTAACGGCTGGCAAAATTTTATTTAATGGTAAGGACTTAACCAGAGAACGACGCAAAGATCGTCAGCTTCAGCGGGATGTGCAGATGATATTTCAGGATCCGTACTCTTCGCTTAACCCGAAGAAAAGAGTTCTAGACATCATTGCCGAGCCTCTCCGTAACTATGAGCGTCTGACGGCAGCTGAAGAGAAGAGACAGGTCGCTAATTTGCTGGAAAAGGTCGGGCTCAGCCCCGAATCCATTCACAAATACCCGCATGAGTTCTCAGGAGGACAGCGTCAACGGATTGGCATTGCTCGTGCTATCGCACTCAAGCCAAAACTAATTATTGCTGACGAGCCTGTATCGGCTCTTGATGTATCTGTACAGGCCCAGGTGCTTAATTTCATGCAGGAGATTCAGAAGGAACTAAATCTGACGTATCTGTTCATCAGTCATGATCTGGGCATTATACGCCATATGTGCAACCAGATTGGAATTATGTATAAAGGTCGATATGTGGAACAAGGGACAACAGATGATATTTTTGAAAATCCCCAGCATATTTACACCAAACGTCTTATCGCAGCCATTCCGGATATGGACCCGACCAAACGTGAGGAAATGAATGCTTTCCGACAACAGATCAAATCCGAGTATGAAAACTCATACCGCAATTTCTTCGATGAGGAAGGGCTTGCTTATTCGCTCCAATCCATTTCCGATACTCACCGGGTAGCTCTACCTCAGAAAGGTTGAAGGCCATATGTGGAAAACTATAGTTCGTCGAATATTTATTATGATTCCTCAAATATTTTTGCTTAGTATTCTTGTCTTCCTGATGGCCAAAGCCATGCCAGGGGATGCATTGACGGGCTTGCTCGACCCGAGCGTTGACCCGAAAGCGCTGGATGAACAGCGTGAACGACTGGGGCTGAACAACCCTTGGTATGTGCAGTATTGGGATTGGATCAGTCACGCTGCAATAGGCGATTTCGGACAATCCTTCCGTTTCAAAATGCCAGTAACCGACCTCATTGGTCAACGGATTGCCAACACGTTCTGGCTTGCTTTGGCAACGCTCATTCTCACGTATCTTATTGCGATCCCGCTCGGCATTATCAGCGGACGTTACAACGATACATGGTCTGACCGTTTGATTACAGGTTACACGTACCTGGGCTTTGCAGCACCGTTGTTTATCTTCGCTCTGGTTATGGTCTGGATCTTCGGCTTCCGTTTTGGCTGGTTCCCGACTGGAGGAAGTGTGGCACCGGGTCTCACACCAGGCACTTTCGAATATGTCATAAGCAAAATACACCATTTGCTTCTGCCCGCGCTATCCATGGCGTTAATCTCTACCGTATCAACGGTACAATATTTGCGCAGTGAGATCATTGATATCAAACACAAGGAATTCGTGCTTACGGCAAGAGCCAAGGGTGCTTCGGAATCCCGAATCTACAACAGACATATTTTGCGAAACTCCCTGCTGCCGATTGCTGCATTTTTCGGTTACGAGATCACGGGACTGATTGGCGGGACCATCTTTATCGAAAGTATATTCAGCTATCCGGGTATGGGGCAGTTGTTCCTGAATTCCATCTCATTACGGGATTTCAGTGTTGTTACAGCACTTGTATTGTTATATGGGGTTGCTACAATTCTAGGATCGTTGCTGTCTGATATTATTCTGGGGTTGGTCGATCCGCGTATTCGCATTAAGTAAGAACTTGAAGATTTCGGGGTGAAAACAGATGAGCAGTGCCAATGATGTTGTTATAACTTCACAGAAAACGGACAAAAGCCCCTCAAGCTGGAGGATATTATGGCGAGAGTTGGTTAGGGATAAAGTAGCCTTGGTTTCGCTCATTTTTCTAGGATTGGTTGTCGTCCTTGTATATGGAACTTCCATGATCCTGGATCAGGATGAGATTGTTAAAGTAGATCTATTTGCACTCTATGAGCCACCGTCAGCACAGTACTGGCTTGGAACAGATTATGGTGGCCGGGATGTATTTGGTCAACTTGTAATTGGGACAAGAAACTCTTTAACTATCGGGATTCTGGTTACGTTGATGACCGGATTCATCGGGATTCTGGTTGGTGTGCTTTCGGGATATTTCGGTGGCATGATTGATAATATGTTTATGCGTGTGGTGGACTTTTTCATGATTCTGCCGTTCCTGATGATGGTTATTGCTTTTGTAACGGCTGTACCAAAGTATAATATCGTTTCATTCTCACTAATTATGACCGCCTTCCTATGGATGGGGATTGCTAGGCTGATTCGATCCAAAGCACTTCAAGAGGGCGAGCTGGAGTATATTAAAGCCTCCAAAACATTGGGATCATCTCACTTTAAAATTATTGTATCTCAGCTTCTTCCCAACCTGAGTTCAATCATTATCGTTACGATGACGTTGAACCTGGCGTCCAATATTGGTCTTGAATCCGGGCTGTCTTTCCTGGGATTTGGTTTTCCAGAAAGCACACCCAGTCTGGGAACACTCGTAAGTTATGCACGTAATCCGCAAACGCTGGAATACAGATGGTGGATATGGCTACCTGCATCACTACTAATTCTGGTATTGATGTTGAGTATAAATAATGTCGGACAGGCGTTGAAGCGTGCGACGGATGCAAGACAAAGAAGAGGTTAAAAAAAGGGAGGAAAGGTTCATGAAAAAGGGATTATTTTCACGAGCACTATTTTTCACGATGATGCTGGTCTTTGTATTGGCGCTTGCGGCGTGCTCCGAAAAAGAGGCAGCAACACCTGCACCGGGTACAAAAACAGAAGAAGGAAAGACGGAGGAAAAACCTGCAAATGAAGAGGGTGTATACTCCATTGAAGATTTCAGCAATGTTAAAACAAATGAAGGTACAGCGATTGAAGGCGGATCACTGACTTTTGGTCTCGTATCCGATACAGCTTTTGAAGGTACATTGAACTTTAACTTCTATTCCGGTAACCCTGATGCACAGGTTTTGCAATGGTTTGATGAAGGTTTGCTAACTTGGGACAAAAACTATGTCTACACTAATGATGGTGCAGCAACATATGAGACTTCTGAGGATGGCAAAACCTTTACACTCACGATTCGTGACAATGTAAACTGGCATGATGGCAAGCCGGTAACGGCTGAAGACCTACAGTTTGCTTATGAAGTCATCGGTAGTAAGGGCTATGATGGTCCACGTTATGATTCTAAGTTTACAAGCGTTGTAGGTATGGATGAATTCCATGCTGGAAAAGCAAAAACAATCTCTGGTATTAAAGTGCTGAGCGACAAAAAAATCAGCATAACGTATAAAGAAGCAACACCATCCCTGCTGACAGGCGGCTTGTGGACATATCCACTCGCTAAACACATCTTCGGTAATATGGATGTTGCGAAAATGTCTTCTTCCAAAGAAGTACGTGAAAAGCCAATTGGCTTTGGTCCATTCAAAGTTGAGACCATCACCCCTGGTGAGTCTGTAACTTTCGTTAAGAACGAAGATTACTGGCGTGGAACTCCAAAACTGGACAAAGTGACATTGAAAGTAATCAACCCGACAACGGTTGTTCAAGAGCTGAAGTCTGGTGGTGTAGATCTGGTAGATGCTTTCCCGACAGATCAGTATAAAGATAATGCCAATATGTCCAATGTCGAATTCCTGGGTGCGGTGGATCGTGCATATACGTACATCGGCTTCAAACTGGGAACATGGGATGCGGAGAATGGTAAAGTTGTAACCAATCCAGACGCTAAAATGGCAGATAAAAATCTGCGTAAAGCGATGTGGTTGGCTGTAGATAATGACCAAGTAGGTAAACGTTTCTATAATGGTCTTCGCTGGAACGCAACAACACTAATTCCACCTTCTCACCCTGAATTCCATGATTCCAGCAATCCAGGTGTGAAATATGATCCGGAAGCTGCAAAAAAATTGCTTGACGAAGCAGGCTACAAAATGGACGGAGAATTCCGTACAAAACCTGATGGATCACCACTGGAAATCAACTTTATTTCCATGACTGGTGGCGACACGGCTGAGCCACTCGCACGTTACTATGTTCAATCTTGGGCAGCGATCGGTTTGAAAGTAAATCTGGAAATGATCGAGTTTAACAACTTCTATGATCGTGTAGGTAACACTGGTAAAGACGATCCGAATGTCGATGTGTATCAAGCGGCTTGGGGTGTTGGTATTGACGTAGACCCAGCGGGTCTCTATGGGCGTGATGCACTGTATAACTTCTCACGTTTCTCTAGCGAAGAAAATGATAAATTGCTGGCACGTGGTGTCTCTGCCGAAGCATTCGATGTAGAGAAACGTAAAGAAATCTATAATGAATGGCAACAATACATGGTGGATGAAGTTCCAGTATTCCCTACGTTGTATCGTGCCGTTGTAGCTCCAGTAAACAAACGTGTAATGAATTATGCGATTGGTGATGGAACAGGTATTTACCTGAATGACCTGGCTGTAAACGCAGATAAACCAGTCGTAGCTGAGTAATTGTAACTGTTGAAAAACATGGATTCCGACACTCTGGCATGGGGTGTTTGGGGTCCATGTTTTTTTTGTAACCAAAAAATAAAAAAAATTTAACTTTTTTTCAAAAAAGTGCAGACAAAATGCCTCTTTGCTTCGTCTATATAAGTAAGAGGTGATAATACGATGAAAAAATGGTGGAAACGGGCAGGAATGCTGTTCAGTTTACTCATTATTATATATTTGGGCGTAAAACCGGACATGCTGGTGGGCAAGCCTGGCATCAAGGCAGAATCTGCTGTCCTGATGGACATGAATTCAGAACAGATTCTGATGAACTACAACGGCTCCGAGGAGATTGCACCAGCTGGTGTCAGCAAGCTCATGACGGAGCTGCTTATTATGGAATCGGTGGCAAATGGAGATATTCGCTGGGATGATCCGGTGAATGTCAGCCGATACGCCAGTTCGGTTGGTGGTAATCAGCTTGCGCTGAAACAGGGAGATCGCTTCACCGTTCAGGAGCTGTTTCAGGTCGTTACCGTCTATTCTGCCAATGACGCAGCTGTTGCACTGGCAGAGCATATTAGCGGCTCAGAGCATCAGTTTGTACAGCGCATGAATCAGAGGGCCGCAGAGATCGGATTATCAGGAGATACTCACTTTACCAACTCCACCGGTTTAAGTGAAGCTATGCTGGGTCCCAATCGTCCGCAGGATGTACAGGGACAAACGTTAATGACTGCCATAGATGCTTGTAAGCTGGCAAAATATTTGCTTAATCATCATCCCGAGATTCTTAAAGTCTCCAGTCAAATGCAAGTATCCATGCATCAGAAAGGCATCTATATGAGCAATACCAACTGGATGTTATCTTCAATCGGCGGAGTGTATGCCTATGATGGTAATGATGGTTTGAAGACCGGTTACGATAAGGATAGTGGATATCATTTCGTAGGAACGGCTGAGCGGGATGGCAAGCGGCTAATATCAGTTGTTTTTGGAACTGATACACGGGAAGCGCGGTTTGTTGAGACGCGTAAGCTGCTAAATTACGGTTTCTCAAGTACAAAAGTCAACTAACGATGTTAGATGTTAAGGGAAGGAAACATTGTTATCAAATAGTTAAACATGGTAAAATTAGGTGTGATTTATTCCATGACAGTTATTGTATTTCAATTTTAAGGGGGTAATTATTTGAGCAAGATCAGTAAAAAAGTATATGCACTTACGCTGTCGATGGCGATGTCCATTGCTTTGATTCAGCCTGCGGTGCAGGCGGCAGAGGCTGTTAAGCCTACGGCAGCTGTCTCGGAATCTATCGTTTCCAAGGCAACACAGACTCTTCAACAACTGGGATACATAGATGGCACCACAGATGGAATGAAAGATAGTGCAGCACCTATTACTCGTGCAGAAGCAGCAATCATACTGCAGCGAGTACTTGAACTGGATGCGCCAACATCGCTTACAGGATTTGCAGATGTACAATCGAATGATGTGGCTGCTCCAGCTATTTATGCACTGAAGCAAGGTGGTCTAATTCAAGGTAAGGTGAAGGGATACGCACCGGACGCTCCGCTAACACGTGCACAGATGGCATCTTTGTTCACCAGGGCTTTTGAGCTGAAGGACAACGGTATACAGGTCGTCTACAGCGATGCAGATCAGATTCCGGCTGTGCATGCGACAGATGCCATTCGGATGAAGCAGCATTTTATTATCGAGGGTAGCACATTTAACGCCAAACAGGCTGTAACGCATGGCGAATTTGCGAATGCTCTGTATCTTGCGCTCGGACTTGATGTGAAGAAAGAAGGGCTCACACCTCTGGAGGACTTCTTCAAACAGCCAGCTCAGGCAGGTTTCCAAATGTCGCCTGATGGAAAAAATCTGGCTTACATGGAACCGTGGAACAATCGGATGAATATTGTCGTTAAAGGGAACGGACAGGATAAGCCTGTACGGATTACTAGTGAAACGGACCGCAGTATTGCCGGGTTTGCATGGGCAACCAATGAGAAGCTTCTTTATTTCAAAGATGCGGCTGGAGATGAGAACTATCACCTTTATGTGACGGATATTACTGGAAAAGAAAGCAAGGATCTGACGCCATATTCAAACACAAGAGCGGTGCTGATCGATTCTTTGGAGAATATACCTGATGAGATTTTGGTGGGTATGAACAAGCGTGATCCGAGAATTTTCGATGTATACCGGATTAATATTAATACAGGAGAAGCAGTGCTCGCTGCCGAGAATCCGGGCGATATTTCAGACTGGATGACGGATAATGAAGGCAAAATTCGTGTAGCCATATCGAGTGATGGCAATGTATCTTCCCTGATGTATCGTGAAACCGAGAACCAGCCGTTCCAGCCTCTGCTCACAACGAAGCTGGGAGATACCTTTGCTCCGTTCATGTTCACAAGCGACAATAAAAACCTGTATGCGGTATCCAATATCGATCAGGACAAGATGGCTATCGTGGAATATAGCCCGGCAACAAAAAAGGTGACCAAAACTCTTTATGAAAATAAAGATGTGGATGTGAGCAATATTATTCCTTCCAAGGAAAAAGGCAAGATTCTTGCAGCAGTATATGAGACGGACAAAATGAATTACGAGTTCTTTGATGATGGGTTCAAGTCATTAATGCAGGATATCAAGGCCAAGGTTCCAGGCAAAGAGGTTAGCATTTTAAACACCAGCAATGATGGACAGGTATTGTTCATCTCCTATAGTGACAAGGCGATGGGCACGTATTATTTTTATGATTCAAAGACAGGCAAGCTGGATAAACTGGCAGACACAGCTCCATGGATTAATGAATCGAAAATGGCAGATATGAAGCCTGTTACGTATAAATCTCGTGACGGTCTGGATCTCCATGGGTATCTCACGCTTCCACCGGGAGCACAGGCTTCTGAGCTTCCGCTCGTCGTTATCCCGCATGGAGGGCCTTGGGCTCGGGATTCATGGGGGTATAGTCCGCAGGTGCAGTTTCTGGCAAGTCGCGGGTATGCGGTGCTTCAGGTGAATTTCCGTGGCTCTACCGGATATGGCAAGAAGTTTTTGGAGGCAGGCAACAAACAGTGGGGTAAAGCGATGCAGGATGACCTCACGGATGGTGTAAACTGGCTGGTCAAAGAAGGCACGGTTGATCCGAAGCGAGTTGCGATCTACGGTGGATCGTACGGAGGTTACGCAGCACTGGCAGGCTTGGCATTTACCCCTGACGTCTATGCTGCCGGGATCAGTTATGTAGGTCCATCCAATATCTTTACACTGCTTGACTCGCTACCACCTTATTGGGAGTCGGGACGAAATTTGTTTTATGAGCGCGTAGGTGATCCGGTGAAAGATAAAGAGCTGCTCACAGCGATCTCGCCGCTATTCCATGTGGATCAGATGAAGGCGCCGCTATTTGTCGCTCAAGGTGCGAATGATCCGCGTGTCAAACAGGCTGAGTCCGATCAGATTGTGGAAGCGTTGCGCAAACGCGGGGTTGATGTGCCTTATATGTTAAAAACAAATGAAGGGCATGGCTTTGCTAATGTGGAGAATCAGCTTGATCTGTACCGTGCTATGGAGAAATTTCTGAACCGCCATCTAATGCAGTAGCCGGTAAAGGAAAGGTTTTATAAGTAAGTAAGTATGTATGACCCGGGTTTACTTCCCAATACAAAAGGTGAAACAAGGGTGAGGCTGTACTCTGATTCGATGTGAATCGGGGTGCAGCTTTTTTGTAAATATATCTCGCAACGATATTCATCAATTGACATAAGGATAAGGTTTATTTTAAAATGACCAGTGAGTCATTATTGTTTATTCCAGTTTATATATAAGTATTATTCGGTTGGTACGAAGGCAGAACAAAAGATTCAGAACGGGAGGTAACCAGGGATGCAAAAAGAGATGAAATGGCCATTGATTCTGTTTGCAGTGGGTGTATTTATGGCGGCACTCGATAACGGAATTATTACTTCGTCGCTGACTACGCTGAATGCTTCGTTTGGCGTATCGCCTACATGGGGAGCTTGGACGATTACACTTTACACACTAGGGCTTGCGATCAGCGTACCGATTGCAGGCAAGCTGTCGGATCGATTCGGGCGTAAGAAGCTGTTTCTGATTGAGGTTGCTTTATTCGGTATCGGATCACTTCTTGTCGCATTGAGCACTTCGTTTACCTTTTTCCTGATTGCCCGGGTTATTCAGGCACTCGGCGGCGGCGGGATATTCATCATTGCCAGCTCCTATGTGCTTAGCAAATTTCCGGCTCAGCGGCAAGGGACTGCACTTGGACTTCTCGGAGGTATGAACGGTATTGCAGCGATCCTCGGGCCGAACATCGGTGCATTTATTCTTGATGTAACCGGGAATTGGCACTGGTTGTTTCTCATTAATGTACCAATTGCGATATTGCTGTTCCTTGCTGGACTCAAATATATTCAGGAGGAGCAGGAGCTGAGCCGTGCAGCTGTCGATTGGATCGGTATTGCAGTCTTGAGCCTGGGCGTGTTGAGTCTGATGTACAGCTTCAGCAATCTGAATGGCGTGAACATGCTTCAAAGCATGGCTTCGCCAATGTTCTATGGCTTCTTTTTGGCTGGAGTGGCTGTATTGGTTGTTTTTTATTATATGGAAAAAAGGCTGGAGGGATCAGACCGTGAACCGGTCGTTTCCACACAACTGCTTGGCATTGCGTCCTTTCGCTGGACGCTGCTTATTGCTTTTTTCTCGGGAGCCATTCTGGCCTCGGTTATTTTCATTCCAGGTTTTGTAGAGCAATATCTGGGCGTATCCAGCACGGCCTCCGGGTACTGGTTTACCCCTCTTGCTCTGGCCTCGGGAATTGGAGCTGGAGGCGGCGGCTACCTTGTGGACCGCAAAGGCCCAATCTGGACGTTATCCGCAGCAGGATTACTCTCTGCGATCGGTTTTCTGTTGTTTCCGGTGTGGGTAGAGCATATATGGCAGTTTGTTATAGCGAGCACCCTTGTTGGCATTGGTTTCGGTATGATGCTGGGTGCGCCGGTCAATGTGCTTGTTACGGAGCAGGCGGGCGAAAACAACAAAGGCATCGCAGTGGCGACAAGCTCCCTGTTTCGCCAGATGGCCATGGCGATTGCGCCAACGATTTTTGCCGGATTTCTGGCACGTTCGTTCTCCAATCTCGGCTCCAATATTCAGGCTGGTCTTGCATCAAGAGGCATCGAGGTTCCACCAGCCATGCTGGAGCAGTATGCTTCAGGCGGCTCATCGGGAAATGACGTTTCCAGCCTGATGACGGGATTATCCAGGATTCCAGATGCCAACATACGGGAAGCACTGCTTCAGGCAGTTCATCAAACGACTGGCCAGGGGTACAACGGGCTATTCTGGTCTGCAGTTATTTTTAGCGTGCTTACCTCGGTTGTAGCTCTTGTTACCGGACGTCTTCGTCAGAAAGAGAAGCAGCAAGTGAAGAATGAGCCTTCGCACTCCGTGTAAATGAAGAGAAAGCTATGAAGCATAAAGAAGAACAGTTGAACCTTTTGTAACCGAAAAGGGGAGCGCTGTTCTTTTTAATTTAACCCGATTGTAACTTTTCATTGTGCAGGAATGATTACAATAGAACGAGCATCAGCGGTGCTCCGGGACGAAAGATAGAAAAGTTCGGAGAACTGCGTGTCACCAGACGTATTGAACGTTTAATGTGTAGTAATGATTTTCAATTTTGAGAGTGAAGAAGGAATCAATGAATGAAAAGCAGAACTAAAGAAAAGAAGAAGAAAAGTCGCAAAGGCCTATATATAACACTGATTTCACTTGTGGTTTTGCTCATTGGCGGTTATGTATTTCGTCAGCAGCTCGCTGTAGCCGCATTTGATCTGTTCCTCGCGGACACAGTAGAAGCACAACTGACTCATTCTTACGTGCCACAGGAGGGCAATAATACGCCTGATCCAACAGTCTATCGCAAAGAACCATTCTCTGTATTACTTCTGGGCTCGGATAAACGTGACTATGAGAAGTCCCGTGGACGTTCAGACGCAGTCATCTACGCCGTTGTACGGCCTAAGGAGTCTCGAGTGCTGCTGGTATCCATTCCGCGTGACACTTATGTTCAGATTGTTGGAAGGGATGCCGACAAGGACGGGACGGATGATTACGACAAAATCGCGCATGCTTATGCCTTCGGTGGGGAGAATATGTCCATCAATACGGTGGAAAAGTTCCTTGATGCCGATGTAGGTTACTATGCAACGATCAATTTTCAGGGAATCAAAAAGGTCGTCGATGCGCTCGGAGGTATTTCGCTGCCCATTGATCAGGATATCGTGAACAAAGATCCAAATCATGAGCAGTTCACAATTAAAGGCGGCAAACCGATCTATGACGGACAGGAAGCCCTTTATTATGTGAGATACCGTGAAGACAGTGACTTTAACCGTACGAATCGGCAGCAAATTTTCCTGAACGCCTTTGCAAACAAAATGCTGAATCTAAGTCAGATTGCTAAGATTCCTGAGCTGTTCCAGATCATGGGGGATAATTTCCAGACGGACATGCAGCCAACCTTTATTATTGATCTGGCGAAGCAGGTGCTGACCCAGGATAAACCGCAGGTTTCCAGCTTCACGATTTTGAGCGAAGGCATGCGTAAAAACGGCATTTATTACGGTCGTGCTGATGAGAAAGATGTTCAATATGCCAAAGAGCTGATTAAAAACTGGATGGATCAATCGACCCCAGCCGGTGAAGTCATGATTCCCGACAGGCAGAAGATTGAATAATGAATTCCATACAGAGGGTGTAATCTTGCACAGCAATCAGCAGTACGTTTAATGAGCGGGCTGCTGTTTTTTTTCTTTGTGTGGGGCGTTTCAATATGTTAGATTTCCATCCTTTTGGAACATCTATCGTTCTATAACGTATAATATAAGTTGAGCGAGCCAGTTGAACGAGAAATACACAAGGAGGATACGCAGGGGTATGAACATCGCATTTTTTTTGCTACCCAAACAAGAGGTTACATGTGTGACGTCGGACTCTACGCTGCGGCAAACGCTGGAACGGATGGAATATCATCGATTCACAGCAGTGCCTATTTTAAATAAGGAAGGCAAGTATATTGGTACGGTTACGGAAGGTGATCTTCTGTGGTATATGAAAAATGCCGAGGGAAAGATAACCTTTGAAAACGCTTCAAAGTTTTTGCTCAAAGACGTTCCGCTAAGGCTTGATATAAAGCCGGTGTCCATTGACGCAAATATGGAGGATCTGATTAACCTGGCCAAAGTACAGAACTTTGTGCCGGTCGTGGATGATATGGAGCGTTTTATCGGGATTGTGAGACGCAGTCAGATTATCGAATATTGTGAAGGTATTGTGGCCAAGGAGTCCGTTAAGGCTAAATAAGTTGGATTCTTTTCAAAAATAATGTGCCCTTAGGGATAATCAAAGCGATTATTACTAATATATATGAATAAGATGTACGGGGCTCCGCATCGTACCTGACATTGAGTTTTGGAGAATTTCTCCGCTTTTTGGGGTAATTTTGCGGGCCCCCTTTTTATGCTATAATCGAGAATAAAGCTTTTTCGGGGAGAGTGACTTTCGCCAAATGCCTAAAGAACTGGATGTAGCCAAAAGGGCTAAAGTGATTGAATGGCTAAAAACCGAAGTACTTGATCAGGTATCCCGATTATTCAAAGCATTGTGGGAAGGCAGCACGATTCGAATCGGAGATAGTCTTGCCAGCTTGATGATGAGCAGCTACATATTGGGCCGAAGGCTCGGTATTCCGTTCAAAGATCTGGATGCACTGCTTGTTGAGAAGTTGAAAAAGCATAAACAGGAAGGTCACCAGCTTGAAGACTGGTATCAGGATATTTCCGCGCTCGAAGATCATATGCGTAAGAGGTGAATTTGTTGAAATTTAGCTTTAAAACAGCTGTCTGGAGTGCAGCAATGTTGCTTTTGCTGCTATCGCTGCTTACTCCGTTATCGGTGCTCTCCATTTTCTTCATGATCATTCCAGGAGTTATTTTGTATGCTTCATTATCTGTAAAATCGTTTATATGGCATCTCCTGCCCGTTGCTGTTGTATTGGTAGTGGTGCATCCGATTTATCTGTTATTTATGGTCGTCTTTATACTTCCGGCAATCGCCATGGGCAATGCGTATAAGAAGCAAAAGTCAGCGCTGTTCACTTTAATGGCTGGTGGCGGTACGATGCTGGCAGAGTATCTGCTGTTGTTATTGATCGGCAGTCTCATATTCCAGTTCGACCTGTCTACGTACATTAAAGATGTGGTACAGCTCACGATTGAACCGCTTACGAATTCATCCAGTCAGATGATTAACGGATTTGTGTGGACACCTGAGATGACAGAAGATGTGGCCAAGCAAACACAGTTAATGATTCCATTTGCATTAGTGGTGACCTCGATGGTCATGGCCTTTATTACACATGTTAT
This sequence comes from Paenibacillus sp. TC-CSREp1, assembly GCF_050171015.1. Taxonomy (NCBI): domain Bacteria; kingdom Bacillati; phylum Bacillota; class Bacilli; order Caryophanales; family Paenibacillaceae; genus Paenibacillus; species Paenibacillus sp. TC-CSREp1. The sequence continues at coordinate 48,823 of NZ_JBNOKM010000014.1, forward strand.
TGCGCGTCCTATTCTTAGCGTGATGGGCATGAATGTGCCCAAGCTTCCACCCGCAAGAGAGTGGCGTATGCCACGTTCGTTGATCTGGTATTACTTCCTGGCACTGATTATCGAGGTAATCTCCAGACAAAGTGATGGAACGTACTGGAAGATGATAGCGATGAATATGTCACCGCTCATCAACCTTGGCTTTATGATTCAGGCGATCGGCTTTTTCTTCTTCCTTTCACATCTGAAAAGATGGAACCCGGTTATTCCGTATCTTCTGGGAGCAGCGGTCTTCTTTATTGGTCCGCTTCGCATTGTCGGAATTATCGATCTGGCGTTCCCGCTCCGTGAGGCAATATCGAAATCAAAACGATAGGGTGATGAGTCATGCCTAAATTTCTAAAGAAACGCTGGCACGGCTATTATACCGTATGGGCGTTCATACTGCTGCTGCTGCTTGTGATGTTCGTTACGATCTATAACTGGACGCTTGGTTTGATTAGTCTGATACTGGCTTCGGTGCTGGGAATCGTCATGATTAAGGCAGAAATGGCATTCCGCCGGGAACTGAACGATTATATTAATGGCCTGACCATTCGTATTAAACGAATGGAGGGCGAGGCCGTTAGCATGCTTCCGTTCGGAATTGTGCTGTACAGCGAGGATCGTACGGTAGAGTGGCATAACCGCTTTGTTGCAGAGATGTTTCATGAGAAAACATTGGTGGGCAGCTCTATGCCTAATCTGTTTCCGAATCTCCCTCAACCGAAGGAGAAAAAGGAAGCATCAAAAGAGCCTTCATCCAAGGAGTTTCATGATGAATTCCAGCTGGATGATCGCTATTACGGTGTAATTCATAACCCGCAGGAGCGGTACGTGTATGTGTATGAGATTACAGAACTGGCTATCCTTCGGGATAAATATGAGAATGAACGTATTGCGCTGGGTATTCTTATTCTGGACAATCTGGACGAGGCTGCTCAGGGCATGGATGATCAGCAGCGTACAGCTCTCATTGCCAGAGTCACCAGCGAGATAACAGCTTGGGCGAAGCAGTATGAAGTGTATCTTCGCCGTCTTTCATCAGATCGTTATCTGATGATGCTCAATCATAAATCTCTGCAAGAGCTGGAGCAGAGCAGGTTTGTCATTCTGGATGAGGTTCGGGAGATGACAGCTGATCTGAAGGTGCCGATGACGCTCAGCGTTGGACTTGCATTTGGCTCGGACAGCATCAGTGAGCTGGGAGAGCTTGCGCAGTCCAGTCTGGATATGGCTCTTGGGCGAGGTGGCGATCAGGCCGCTGTGAAGGCGGGACAGCGTTTATCTTTTTACGGTGGAAAGTCAAATGCAGTGGAGAAACGTACCCGGGTCAGAGCGAGGGTAATTGCTCATGCGCTGCGTGACCTGATGCAGGAGAGTGACCGCGTGCTGATCATGGGGCACAAAATGCCGGATATGGACGCCATTGGCGCATCCATCGGGGTGTGGAAGGCTGCAAGTCTGTATAACGTTGAGGCCCGTATCGTGCTGGATGGCGTGAATCCATCCATTGAACGGCTGATGGAGCAGGTAAACAAGGATGAGAAGCTGTCCAAAGCACTTGTCTCACCGGAGCAGGCTACCCAGCTGATGACGGAGCACACGCTATTAGTGGTTGTAGATACCCATAAGGCCTCCATGACGATGGAGCCCAAACTGGTTCAGGCTGCAACGCGTGTGGTCGTGGTGGATCATCATCGCCGGGGTGAAGAGTTTATTAATGATGCGGTACTGATCTATCTGGAGCCATATGCTTCATCTGCGGCGGAACTTGTAACCGAGCTTCTTCAGTATATTCATGAGAAGGTGCAGTTTACTCCACTTGAAGCAACAGCCCTTCTGGCCGGTATAACGCTTGATACAAAGCATTTTGCACTGCACACAGGTTCCCGGACTTTTGAAGCCGCGGGTTTCCTTCGTCGCAGCGGTGCAGACACAATTATGGTGCAGAAGCTGATGAAAGAGGATCTGTCAGAATATATTGCTAAGGCAGAAATCATAAAGCATGCTAAAATGGTATATGGGAATATTGCACTTGCGGTCACTAGACCTGGCAACAAAATTTCACAGATGATGATCGCCCAGGTGGCGGACACATTGCTTAATATGAAGGACGTAGTCGCCTCATTTGTTATAAGTGAGCGTCCGGATGGACTGATTGGCATCAGTGCGAGGTCACTGGGCCGTATGAACGTTCAAGTGGTTATGGAACGGCTTGGCGGCGGCGGCCATTTGACCAATGCGGCTGTGCAGCTAGAAGGAACGCTGGGAGAAGCGGAGAAACGGCTGATGAACGTCCTGGCTGAAATCGAAAAGGAAGAGGGGTTGTTCGAATGAAAGTCATTTTTATAAAAGATATGAAGGGTCAAGGCAAGAAAGGGCAAGTGAAGGAAGTATCTGAAGGATACGCACAGAATTTCCTGCTACCACGGGGAATTGTACGTCTGGCTACTGAAGGTAACATGAAAACACTGGATAACCAGAATGCTGCGGAAGAAAGACGCAAACAGGAAGAAAAAGCCGAAGCAGAGGTTCTGGCGAAGAAGCTGGAAGCAGAAGTGACAGAGCTAAAAGCAAAAGCTGGTGAGGGTGGTCGTCTGTTCGGCGCAATTACGAGCAAACAGATCGCAGAAGCTTTATCCAAAAAAGGCCTAAAAGTGGATAAACGTAAAATTGAGCTGGAAGAGCCGATTCGTACGCTTGGTGTAACACAAGTGACCGTTAAGGTTCATCCTGAAGTGAAGGCAACCTTAAAGGTTCAGGTAACGGAGGAGTAAAATGGGCGGCGAAATGTTATTCGACCGGATTCCCCCGCAGAACCTGGAGGCCGAACAGGCTGTGCTGGGTGCAATCCTGCTTCAGGGCGAAGCTCTGATTACAGCGATGGAACGGGTGCAAACCGAGGATTTCTACGACAAGCCCCATCAATTGATCTATGAAGCGATGATTCAGCTGGGTGAGGAAAATCAACCGATTGACCTTGTTACGCTGACTTCACGTCTGAAGGATAAAGGCGAGCTGGAGGACATTGGCGGTGTCAGTTACCTGGCCAAGCTCGCTCACGGTGTGCCTACGGCGGCCAACGTGGATTATTATGCGCAGATTATCGAGGAGAAATCGATGCTGCGTCGTTTGATTCGTACTGCAACACAGATTGTGAGTGAAGGGTACACAGGCGGAGAAGATGTAGCAGCTATGCTTGGTGAGGCGGAGCGCCGCATTCTTGAAATTTCCAACAGACGTTCCAGCAGTGGTTTTATTGCTATTCAGGACGTGCTGATGGAAGTTTTCGATAAAGTTGAAACGCTGCATCAGAACCGTGGAACGACAACCGGGATTCCATCAGGCTTCATCGATCTGGACAAGATGACAGCAGGATTTCAGCGCAGTGACTTGATTATTGTCGCGGCGCGTCCATCCGTAGGTAAAACAGCCTTTGCTTTGAATATCGCTCAGAATGTAGGCATTCGGGCGCAAGAAACGGTAGCTATCTTCAGTCTGGAGATGTCAGCTGCACAGCTCGTACAACGGATGATCTGTGCGGAAGCCAATCTGGACGCAGGAGTTCTTCGTACAGGGGAATTCAAGGGTGATGAAGACTGGCAGAAGCTGACGATGGGGATCGCTGCTCTCAACGAAGCCAACATTTTCATCGATGATACGCCAGGTATTACGGTAGCCGATATTCGTGCCAAATGCCGACGTCTCAAGAAAGAAAAGGGCCTTGGCATGATCTTGATCGACTACCTGCAACTGATCAGTGGACGCGGCAAAGCCGGGGAGAACCGTCAGCAAGAGGTATCCGAGATTTCACGTACACTGAAGCAGATTGGCCGGGAGCTGGAAGTTCCCGTTATCGCGCTGTCCCAGCTCAGCCGGGGTGTAGAGCAGCGTCAGGATAAACGTCCAATGATGAGTGACTTGCGGGAATCGGGTTCGATCGAGCAAGATGCTGATATCGTAGCCTTCCTGTACCGGGATGACTATTACAACCAGGAAACCGAGAAAAAAAATATTATCGAGATCATTATTGCCAAACAGCGTAACGGTCCGGTAGGCACGGTGGAACTGGTCTTCCTGAAAAACTTTAACAAATTCGTCAATTACGAGCGGGCACATAATGACGCCTTCGCGATGTAAAGGATAGACTGTGATTACGCTAAACAGGGGTACACAGGCTATCCGGTACAACCCAGTAATAGGAGAATATCAAGGTTGAATATCAGGATTTATACCAAATATAGCGTGAATGAATAGCAAATGTAAAAGTACCGGTGAATACAGTCAAGGTGAACAAGACTGTATTCATCGGTTTTTTACTGTGAAATACGGTCATAATTCCGAACATTAAGCAAGTGCCATATATAATTGTTCGCCATTTCATTTGACTTTGAAAAAGCGGACTGTTACACTAATACTGCTGCGTTAAAGCAGTGCAAACCTTCCCTTCAATGTAAAGGAAGGACATTTTTACTGTCCGTTAGCACGCTTCTCAGTCGGTTTATTGCGTAACATGCCTGCCGGGATAGAGGACGGACAGACCAATACAAAGGTGCGCAAGGCACCCACGGAGGTATGTTAACTATGTCAACGGTAGTTGTAGTGGGAACGCAATGGGGAGACGAAGGAAAAGGTAAAATCACGGATTATTTGGCTGAAAGCGCTGATGTGGTCGCTCGTTATCAAGGTGGTAACAATGCAGGCCATACAATCCTGATCGACAACAAAAAATATAAACTGACGATGATTCCATCGGGTATCTTTTACACAGACAAAGCATGTGTGATCGGTAACGGTATGGTTATCAACCCGAAGGCACTTATTGAAGAAATTAATTATATTCATGATAATGGCTTTACAACCAAAAACCTGTCCATCAGTGAACGCGCACATATCATCCTGCCATACCACATGGTTCTGGATGCACTGGAGGAGGAGAGCAAAGGCCCGAACAAAATTGGAACAACAGGTAAAGGGATCGGCCCTTGTTACATGGACAAATCCGCTCGGATTGGTATTCGTATGGTTGACCTGATGGATGCAGAAGAATTCGAACTGAAGCTGCGTCATCTGGTAAAAGAAAAAAATCGTGTTATCGAGCAAGTGTACAACGGTACGCCGGTAGATGTTGAAGAAATTCTGAAGGATTACCTCGGCTATGCAGAGATTCTTCGTCCTTACGTACGGGATACATCTGTGGTACTGAACGATTCCATTGATGAGAACAAAAAGGTATTGTTTGAAGGCGCACAAGGTGTAATGCTGGACCTTGACCAAGGTACTTATCCTTATGTGACTTCATCCAACCCGTCTGCAGGCGGCGTATGTATCGGTTCTGGCGTTGGTCCGGCGCGTATTCAGCAAGTTATCGGGGTAGCCAAAGCATATACAACACGTGTAGGTGACGGCCCATTCCCGACAGAATTGCATGATGCGATCGGAGACCAGATTCGTGAGACAGGTCATGAGTACGGAACAGTAACTGGACGTCCACGCCGTGTAGGCTGGTTTGACAGTGTTGTTGTTCGCCATGCTCGTCGTGTGAGCGGCATTACAGGTCTGTCCCTGAACTCGCTGGACGTTATGACAGGTCTGGATACAGTGAAAATCTGCACAGGCTACAAATTCCGCGGTGAGGTCATCACTCACTATCCGGCAAGCCTGAAAATGCTGGCAGAATGTGAAGCGGTATACGAAGAAATGCCAGGATGGAGCGAGGACATTACGGGAGCGAAGAAGCTGGAGGATCTGCCAGCGAATACGCAGAACTATGTGAAACGTGTAGCCGAGTTGACAGGTATTCCAATCGCAATTTTCTCTGTAGGTCGCAATCGTGAGCAAACGAATCAGGTTCTGCCAATCTATGTTTAAATCAACATGCTGTTGAGATCATCACCTTCAGCTGCTGCTAGAAATAGCGGTGGCTGGAGGTTTTTTTGTGTCTCTATCGGATATAATCCCAAGATTTTCGTCAATACTGGCTAACAGTATATCAATCGTATATCCCACAATCCACCTGGATCAAGGGAAGTATCGTTGGAGGGAGAGAAACAGATATGAAGTTGCTGTTATGGTTTGTCAAAATTGTACTTATCGTGATGCTGGTCAGTTCCCTGACCCTGCTGACGACAGGACTAATTGTGCAATCGTATGCCAAGTCATTGCTTGCCAGTTTTAATATACAGTGGGAAGGGCAGCCCACGGGTCTTCTGGGGATGTTTCAGGGGGCAACAGGTAGTAAATCCAATTCATCCACCGAGGGAGAGAAGACGGGGAATACACCTGCGGATCAGCCCGCTGGAGCGGAGGAGGAACAGGCCCCGGAGAATTCGATCTCAGTCATGGGCAACGCTAACGGGACGAAGAACGACTCTGCAGGTGTGGATGCAGGCAAGGAATCAACCCCGGAGAGTTCAAGTGAGGGTGCAGGTCAAACAGACAGCAATTCAGGTGCGACAGCGGGCGAGGATGATGATATTGTTGTGTCACCCGATGATATTACAGGCGCTAAAAACAAGCTGCCCGCGGCAGAAAAGGAGCGTATCTTCACTTTGCTTATGAACAAGCTGCCGCAGAAGGAAATGCAGCAGATCTCGGGTGCAATGGAGGGTGGGCTGACAGAGCAGGAGCTGCGGGAGATTGAGCAGGTGATCTCCAAGTACCTGACAAGTGAAGAGTACGACAGCCTGATGGAAGTGCTGCAAGCGGAATAAAGGCAGAGGGAGAGATAAGTAGTTAAACAGCAAGAGGCGTATACCCTGTGCAAAAGCTAGTCTGACCAAGGAATAGGCAAAGGATCGTACATCTATTGGATAGACTTGCCCAAATCTTTTTTCTATAATTGAATTATTATGTTTAGGATGAATTATTATGTTCAGGAGGATAAGATATGAAGCTGAACAGCAAAGCGCACGATATATAACAACCGTCACAATGTGCCTGGCAGATCGCTTGTCTTCGGATTCGTGGCCCTCCATTCATGCCTTCTTCAGATCAAATGGTACGCTTGTACCTCAAGGAAAGCATGAATACCGAATACAGGAGGACTAATGAACATGAATTCATCGGATACGAAGAAAATTACAGCGAATACATCTGCTGAGAAGCTTGCAGAGATAACGGAACGATTCGAATCAGGATTAACGGAAGCGAGCCAGCCCTTTTTAGGCTGGGATTTCGGTTATATTACAGGAAGTGGACGGCTGCAGAGCGGCGTATTGCCTTGGTCCTATGGCACGATCGCGCGCAGGCATATACAGAATGCGAAACGACTGCTGGATATGGGCACAGGTGGTGGAGAGCTGTTATGCAATTTAGCCCCTCTGCCAGCATATGCCTGTGCAACGGAAGGTTATCTGCCAAACATAGCGGTTGCTCAAGAACGATTGCAGCATTTAGGTGTGAAGGTGTTTCCTGTAACAGACGATGCACAGCTGCCTTTTGCAGATGGAGAGTTTGACCTTGTTATTAACCGGCATGAATCTTATGATCCACGGGAAGTGCAGCGCGTATTAGCTCAAGGCGGTGTCTTTCTGACACAGCAAGTAGGCTGGTCGGATTGCCGGGAGATCAATGATCGGTTAGGTGTTCCTATGCCGACGGAATATGCGGGCTGGGAACTGGATTTCGCAGTGCAGCAGTTATTGGATTGCGGATTTCATATCCGGCAACAGATGGAGGCAGCACCTGTGCAGCGCATTTATGATATCGGGGCATTGGTGTATTATCTGAAAACCATTCCGTGGCAGGTGCCTGACTTTACGGCGGAGCGATTCCGCGAGCCTTTATGGAGGATTCATATGGAAATCGAGCAGCATGGATTCTGGGATATGAAGCAGAAGAGGTTCATTATAGAGGCCGTCAAGCTGTAGGCGATTAAGAGATTATCATTGAACTATAGCCGTATTAAGATCCCTCATCAGAGTGTCTCTGGTGGGGGATTCTTTGTGTTTACATGAAAAATCTCAAACTGATTACATAGGTCTTAGAACCTAGTCCTACATTGAGACAAAAAGTACATAGTAGAGCCGAGGTTGAGGCATAATGGGTGATGGAACAAACGATCAAATAGATGGGTATTTCAGGAAAAGCAGACGTGGCGCGGCTTTATGATGTGAGGATAGGAGTTGAAATGATTGTAAAACCTGTGTTAAAGTATACGGGTGTGATAAAAGGTTAAAATTTTGACACTTTTATAAGCACAGCTAAAGTCCTGTTTTTACAGAATCGTATAATCAACTCATATTATTGGACTCGCTTGCAAATGACTAACTTGCAGGTGATGTCTGATCAGAAAACGAACAAAGAAGTGCTGAAAAGGAGAGAATCATGAAAGGTTTCAGAGGCATACGCCAACCGGGCAAAAACCGGGTACACGAACAATCCGGGGAACACCGGACGGCCGAAGACAAAAACAACATGAGCATGTCCAACTTCAGTTCAAATAAGAAAAGAATGCTGGCGCCGCGTAAATGGATCATTACAACAGCTTGTGGTATTCTGATTGCCGCATCCGTTGGATTCGGTGCCAAACAATACGTGGCTTCCAATACTGTGCCATATTACAAGGTCTTGGTTAAAGGTCAGGAGATTGGTGCAATCGCGAGTGAAGCACAGCTGCAGCAGCTGTTTGCCCAGAAAACCGAGGAATATCAGGGTAAATATCCGGATGCGCAGATGGTGCTGAATACAGACGGGATTACAACGGAGTCGGTACGGGCCTACAAACCGGAAGTCAACAGCGAGGAAACCTTGGATAAGCTGGGGCAAATGTTAACTGCTTATGCTAAAGGTGTAGAGCTCAAGGTCAACGGTGAAGTCATCGGTATTGTGAAGGATCAGGAAACGGCAGACGCGATCCTGCAGCAGGTACAGAGCAAATACATACCGGCATCGGCTGTGCGAAGCTCCCTGAAGACCAAGTCGGTATCGGCGAATTCTTCCAAGAAGGATAAAGGCCCAAGCACAACGTTAAAATCGGTAGACATTAAGGAAGATGTCACTACGGATGCGGTGAAGGCTGATCCGAATAAAATATGGGATGTGTCGGAGGCGGTTAAGGCGTTAACCGTTGGTAAAGACGCGCCTGTAACTTATGTCGTTCATGAAGGAGATACGATCTCTTCCATTGCGGCACGTTATGATATTACACAAAAAGAGATTCGCCAAAATAACCCGGGGATCAAGGAGACTTCTCTCCAAATCGGACAAGAGTTAACGCTGACTGTACCGAAGCCGGCAATTACGGTTAAATCGGTGGAGCAAGTGGTGGAGCAGATCGAAGTGAAACCTCAGGTTGAGGTGCGTAAAAGTGCCGAGCTGAAGGCAGGAACGACCAAAGTTGTTCGTCCAGGCCAAAGCGGACTGAAAAACATGCAGTATCGCATCACCAAAGAGAATGGTGAAGTGGTTCGGGAAGAATGGCTGGGTCAAGAAGTGATCAAAACAGCTGTGACGGAGGTTGTGCTCAAGGGAACCAAGGTTGTTGGTGAGGGCACAGGACAATTTGCGTGGCCTGTATCCAATGCAACGATGAGCAGCAGCTATGGGCAGCGTTGGGGCCGTCAGCATAAAGGTGTCGATCTGGTCGGTAACCGTGATGTCAAATCTGCGGATGAGGGTGTAGTTACTTTTGCAGGACAGAAGAACGGTTATGGGAATGTCATCATTATTAACCATCGTAACGGATACGAAACACTATATGGTCACTTGGACAGCATTGGTGTGAACGTTGGCCAAGTGGTTGAGAAAGGTGACAGTATCGGTGTAATGGGAAATACAGGGCGTTCCACGGGAACACATCTGCATTTCGAGATTCTCAAAAACGGCAGTGCCGAAAACCCGATGACGTATCTGAATTAATTGTAAAGCAAAGGCATCGCATATGTGATGCTGACATGGGAACAAGGTTGGCTGTACAGCTGGCCTTGTTTTTTGGTGTGAAATATTTTTAAAGGAAACAGCTTCCAAGTGCCCGAGCAGGATGTGACCGTGCCTCAGGTATGTTAAACTAGAGTATAGATCGTTGACTATAGTCAACAAACACGATATGGATTTATAGACTATCAAAATAGATCAGAGAGACAGCGCCAGTGGCGGATCAAGCAGGATATAGGGGTGAATTCAGCCGATGCAGGGAAAGATTTTGGTAGTGGACGACGAGCAGCCCATCGCAGACATTCTGAAGTTTAATCTGGAAAAAGAGGGTTACGAGGTTATCTGCGCATTTGATGGTATTCGTGCGGTAGAACTGGCGTTATCCGAAAAACCCGATCTGATGCTTCTGGATCTGATGCTTCCGGGCAAGGACGGGATGGATGTGTGCCGCGAGGTACGGGCTCATCTGGAGATGCCGATTATTATGCTGACAGCCAAAGACGGGGAGATCGACAAAGTGCTCGGTCTGGAACTGGGGGCAGATGATTATGTCACCAAACCTTTTAGTACTAGGGAGCTGCTTGCAAGGGTTAAGGCCCAGATGCGCAGACAGCAGAAGCCAACAGCGATTGTAGAAACGCCGGAGGAATCAGGGAAACAGGTGCTGCGGCTGTTTGATCTGGCGTTTGATATGGATATGTACACGGCGTACAAGGGCGGCGAGCCGCTTGATCTGACGCATCGGGAGTATGAGCTGTTATATTATATGGCCAAGCATTCCGGCAAGGTGATGACACGGGAGCATCTGCTGCAGGCTGTATGGGGATACGAATATTTTGGTGACGTACGTACGGTGGATGTGACCATCCGCAGGCTGCGGGAGAAGATTGAAGAAAATCCAAGCAAGCCGGAAACGATTCTGACTCGCCGGGGGCTTGGTTATCTCGTGCGCAGTGCCAAAAGCGTGGGGATATAATGGGCCGATTCGCGCGATTTTCGTTCTTTCGAACGATTCAGGCGAAACTGATTATTATCTATGTGCTGCTGATTCTGATTGCGATGCAATTGATCGGCGTTTATTTTGTCAGTGCGATGAAGAACTCGCTCACCAGCAACTTTACGGAGGATTTGCAAGCCCGGGCGGAGATGCTGTCCGTTCTGGTAGGTGAGACGATGGCTGGTGGAGAAGCGGAGGCTGGCGAGGACAAAACGGAGAATCTGCGGGTGCTGGTGAACAACCTGTTCAACATTAACGGTGCGGAGATTCAGGTGCTGGATGCCAGTGGCAAGGTGCTTACCACCTCGCTAAGTTCACATTCCGACTATATCGGGCGCAAAAACACCCAGACCGTTGTCAGCCGTGCGCTGCAGGGCATTCGGGACAATGAGGAATATATCGTAGATGAGGATAATGTTCGCAAAAAGGTTGTGGCCAAACCGGTATTATCCGGCGGCAAAATCATTGGAGCGGTCTACATCGCCGCTTCGATGAACGAGCTGTACGCGACGATGGAGGGCATCAACAAAATTTTCATCTCCGGCATTCTGATTGCTCTGGTATTAACCGCGGTGCTGGGGGTCATTCTGTCTCATACAATTACGCAGCCGATCAAGGAAGTAACGAGGCGGGCAACGGCTGTGGCTGAGGGGAATTTTGATCAACAGACACCGGTATTTGGCACAGACGAGATTGGTCAGCTTAGCCGTGCGTTCAATTATATGACAAGCAGACTGCGGGACGCACTCTCTCAGAACGAAGAGGAGAAGGAAAAGCTGACCTCCATTCTGACCAACATGAGTGATGGGGTTGTTGCGACCGATGAGTTTGGCAAAGTGATTCTGGTGAATCGCCGCGCCAGCAGCATTCTTGGCATGCGCCCATCCGACATTGAAGGCAGGCATTTCGCCGTTCTGCTCGGCATTGATCCAGAGGACGCGGAAGCTCTGGCGAGCGGTTTTACCGGTTCTACGCTGCTCCAGATTGCTCCGGCAGGTCAGGAGGAGCCGGTGGTGATTCGCATGACGTTTACTCCCGTTCATCGGCGTGAGCTTGGAATTACGGGTACCATTGCGGTGCTGCAGGATGTAACGGAGCAGGAGGAGCTCGAGGCGTCGCGGCGTGAATTCGTGGCCAATGTATCACATGAGCTGCGTACACCGCTGACTACGATTAAAAGTTATGCTGAAGCACTGGATGATGGGGCCTTGGAAGATCCGCAGCTTGCCGGACGTTTTGTCGGCGTCATTCAGAATGAGACGGAACGGATGATTCGTCTAGTAACGGACCTGCTGCACTTGTCCAGGCTGGATTCGAAGGAAGCACTGCTGCGCAAGCAGCCGATTGATATTTTGGAGATGCTGGAGGAAGTGACCGATCGTTTCTCCTTCCAGATGCATCAGAAGGATATTCAGTCTGTGCTGTCTGTGGAACATGATATTCCGCCCGTACCGCTGGACCGTGATCAGATTGATCAGGTACTGGATAATGTCGTATCCAATGCGCTGAAATATACGCTCGAGGGCGGTACGATTACGATTGCTGCCCGGCGCAGTGATGAACATACGCTGGCTATCTCCGTATCCGATACGGGCATGGGTATTCCACAGCGGGATCTGGATCGCATATTCGAGCGCTTCTATCGTGTAGATAAAGCACGTTCTCGCAGCATGGGCGGCACAGGGCTCGGACTGTCCATTGCCCGGGAAATTGTAAAGGCCCATGACGGCAGCATCTCACTGGAGTCTGAGGTGGATGTTGGCACAACGGTAACTTTTACACTGCCAATGCGTGATAAAGGGGGTGAGCACCTTGAAGGAACGGATTAAATCTTTGGTGCTCGCTGCTCTGGTTGCAGCCAGTCTGGTGCAAAGCTACTTCCTGATCTATCGTTTGCCCGGAGGCGGCGATTCGATCGTGACCTCGGAAACAAATTATGTGAAGACGGAAAATATGGGCCAGGAGCGCAGCATTGAGGAATTAATTTTCCCAGATCAGATGATTATTCATATGGGTCAGGACAAACATACCGTGTTTTACCCCGGTAACACGTTCTATCAGCTCATCTATTCCAGGTTAAAAGGCCGGACGTTTGAGGATTTTCAGCGCCGCAATGTGCAGTCGGTCCATTGGGATCAGATTCGCAAGGAAAGCCCGGGGTTTGAGTTATCTTTCAAAGAGGGCATGCCGGTTGCTTTGCTGCAGCGGGTGATGCGTCTGGGTACGGATACTCTTTTTCAGGGAGAGACGATCAATCGTATTGCTATATATACAACCCCGAATGATACGAAGGCACATGCGTTGTTCTTCAGTGCCAAGGGCGATGTGGTCTATGAGGCTACACAGGCGGATTTGACGGTGCAGGATGTGCAGCAGCACGTTGATTTTGGCACGAGCTGGACACCGTACACGTTGATGGAAGGCGGGTATTATATTCCCGCACAGGCACTGGATGCGATTGAGGCCGATGTGCCGACAGGCCAGTTCACGGTAGAGCAGATGCAGCGCAGTTTGTTCTTTGATCCAAGCATGACCCGGAATATTCGGGAAAAGGACGGCTCAGAGATTTATACCGACAGCAAACGCAGTCTGCAAGTGAAACAGTTTCAGCGCTGGATCAGCTATACGGACCCGGCGGCACCGCCTGCGGGACAGAGTGATGCGTCCAAGGATGCGCTGTCGGCGGTCGATTTTGTAAACCAGCATGGCGGCTGGAAAGGGCGTTCCCGCATGATGCTGAGGTCAACGGACAATAAAACGCAGCTGCAGTTCCAGCAGTATTATGGCAGTTTTCCAATCATGGATTCCATGCAGTTTCGCTTCGGCACGATCAATATGGAAATGCAGCAGGAGACGGTGTCGAGTTATGAGCGATCTTTGGAATATTTGAACGAGGGTGCGGAAACGAAGAAGTCGATCAAGCTGCCTGGCGGGGACAAGCTCAAAAATTTGATCCGAAAGGTAGCTGGCGAAAATCGCAAAGTTGTGGACGTGTACCCGGCCTATCGCACATCGGCAATGGAGGACGGCCTGCGGCTGATCCCGGTCTGGGTGATCCGGTTCGGAAACGGCGAGGAAACAACGGTATCTTAGCTGTTATTCAGGAGCATGACATGAAGAGTAGATGAGGCTGCTTTTGATGGGGTAGGCTGTTGGAGTAATCTAGGGTATTCGTCCGCGCTGGGCTGAATTCTAACGAATCACAGAGACGCTAAATGCCCCATTTTCGAGAGTTGGGCAATCTAACGATTCCTGGTGACGCTATTTCGGTAGAAATGGGCTGAAAACGGTGAAAACATGTGAGGAATCGCGAAATAAGGCTTCTCTGAATCGTTAAAATTAAACCGAGCGAAAAATGGGGCAAATAAGGCTCCTACGAATCGTTAGCCTGAAGTGCAGCGTCGTATGCGTTGGTGAAACAGCGGTCAAACGGAAGAGGAGGTGAAGGTTCTGGATTGGGGACGCGCGAAAAATGTATTAATCTATGCTTTTCTGCTGCTGAATCTGGTGCTGGGGTATCAGATCTGGATGGATGCGCGAGAGACGGCAGGGGCCAATCTGGACTTCACCTCACTCGCGGATAATACGCAGCGGGCTATGGAAGAGAAGGGCATCCAGGTGCTTGCGCCAATTCCAAACGAGACACCGAAGCTGCCGAAGCTGTCCTATGAGTTTATCGAAGAGGACAAGTCGGGTATTGAAGTAGAGCTGGAGCAGCCTGTGGACAGCAAGCTGATTTTCTCGCCAAGCGAGCTGGCGGATGCGCTGCAGGCGGAGATTCCGCAAATCGGCACGTACCGGCTGGACCAGCTGATGGCGGAGGATGGGGCATTTGTGCTCCACCCGCTGGTGGACGGCAAGTGGCCGCTCTTTAACGTGAGTCTGGAGCTGTTCTACAGCGATCAGAAAATCACGGGATATCATCAGACTCCTGTGCGGATTACGACCGCCGAGGAGAGTGATCAGCAGGTGCTTCCGGCGTCAAAGGCGCTGGGAACGCTGATCGAAAACTTTTTGCCAAACGATGCAATTGTGAAAGATATACAGCTGGGCTACTACGGCCAGTTGTTCAACTCAGATATACAGGTAGCGATGCCGGCGTGGCGGTTCGTGCTGGAAAGTGGCGAAGTGTTGTACGTGCAGGGCATCAGCGGGGATGTATTCAGTCCCAAGTCAGACAAACCAGGGGAGTAATGCGTTATGGGGATATATTTTACGGTGTTATCCAGCGGTTCGACAGGTAATGCCACGGTCATTCAGCATGGGGGCACCTCACTCATGATTGATGCGGGTCTCAGCGCGAAGCGGCTGGAGGCACTGTTTCTGGAACGGGAGATTTCGGGGACGGAACTGGACGGAATTCTGGTAACACATGAACATTCGGATCATATTAAAGGACTAGGCGCGATATCTCGGAAATATAATTTACCGATCTATGCAAACACGAATACGTGGGCGGCATTGGAAAAGTCAGTCGGAGCCATTCCCGAGGAGAACCGGCGGATATTTGAAACGGGTGAAAAGCATGATTTTGGCTCGCTGCGCGTGGAATCCTTCGGCATTTCGCATGACGCGGCTGAACCGGTAGGTTACACGTTCGATGATGGAAGCGAGAAGCTGTCCGTGGCGACAGACCTCGGTTATATGAGTGACAAGGTTCGCGATGCGATCTCCGACTCGGATGTGCTCGTGCTGGAGGCGAATCATGATGTCGAATTGCTGCGCATGGGACGGTATCCGTGGAACACCAAGCGCCGGATTCTGAGTGACATCGGGCATTTGTCGAATGAAGCCGCAGGTGCGGCGCTTAGTGAACTGATGAACGGACGCATCAAGCGCACGTATCTGGCACATCTCAGCCGGGATCACAATATGATGGACTTGGCAAAAATGTCGGTGCGTGATGCGATGGAAAGCCGGGGCTGTTTTTATCGGGATCATGAGTTCAAGCTCTGTGATACGTATTATGATCGTCCTACACCATGGGATAGGGTGGGTGAGCCATAAAGCTGTCCAGTTCGGCGGCTTTGCGCTCTACTTCCTCACGGGTCAGGATGTCCTTATCTATAAGCAATTCAATGATGGTGCTGAGCGCCAGTGTGTTACGATAATGCTCTTCTTTGAGATCGGCCAGCTTGGCCGCCATATGCACTTCGTCCATAGCGGTGAGTGTTCGCGTGCGTTCCATTGTGGAATCCTCCTTCGTTCTATGAAGCTCTGAATTGTTCTTTTACTATTATTGTAGTCAGGCTTGGTGGAAAACATTCCTCTTTTTGCCGCTAACATTCTCCGGGCAGGGTGTGTATGCTAAAACAGTAATGTTCGGACGGTTGTTCTGATAATGAACGGAAATGAAAAATATGAACGGCAAATGAAAAAGTTTGATCATTTAGCAAAAAGCACGCTTAGGGAACCCGGTTTTGTGGTGATAAATACTATGGACCTTTATTGTTAAGTGAGTTATTGGCGAGAATTTACGTTTATTTACGTAATTATGCAACTTTTCGGGATTTAAAGTGTTTAGTATAATAAGGAGCATTGTGATTTTGGCTGTTTTGCGTATGAAATGGAATCTCGAATCTCGCAGCATGCGAGAGCATGATTGATAGAGCATACAGAATGGAATGTCATTCTGTTGTATATAAACGCTCGTGCCCGGCATGATTCCGGGATGAGGCGAAGTACAGGACCATTTTGTGAAAATGCAAAAAAAGCATGGGGAACAGGGGGAGTCTTCTCTTTTTTCATGTAATAACTGGGCGGCAGTCAGGGTCTTGATGCGTGACAACGAAGGGGAGAGGATCACGATGGGATTGTTTGGAGATGATTTTTATTCAACCAAGGTATCAAGACGCGCCGAACCTGAACAGAAAGGCAAACTTCAGATTATCCGTCCGGGAGGCGGACGACGCACTCGTGATCGCTGGAGCAATCCGCGCAGGTCACGCTCGGAATTCAGTTCAACCGTCAAGGTAGCGGTCATCAGTTCGGTGATCAGCTCCATCGTGACGGTTACGTTGTTCAGCTTCATTAGCCAGCCCTCGGCACAGCTGCCTTTAGCCAATGCTGCCGGTCAAGGCGCTGGGGTGGCACAGACAACACAAGCGGCTGATCCTTACGACCGCATTATCACGGCTGCGGCAGAGGTGCGTCCTTCGGTGGTCAGCATCGTGAATCATAAAACAGGCAGCAGCCTGTCCATGGAGGATTCCGCGCTGGGCTCCGGGGTTATTTTCAAAAAAGAAGACGGCAAAGCCTACATTATGACCAATCACCATGTTGTGGAGGGCGCCAGTGATCTGGAGATCGTGACTGTAGACGGGGAAACACATAAAGCCAAACTGGTGGGCAAGGACCGGGTGAGCGATATTGCGGTATTGTCAACAGAGGATAAAGGGCTGGGTGCAGCGGCGAAAATCGGTGATTCCAGCAAGCTGCAGCGTGGACAGACGGTGCTGGCTATCGGTAATCCGCTGGGTCTTGGCGGTACGCTGACCTCCGGAATCGTGAGTTATACGGATCGTATTCTGCCCGTATCGATCAACCAGGACGGTGTGTACGACTGGGAGCAAAATGTTATTCAGACGGATGCGGCGATTAACGAAGGCAACAGCGGCGGAGCTTTGGTTGATCTGGACGGGAAAGTCGTAGGCATCAATACGATGAAAATCTCGGATACAGGCGTTGAGGGTCTGGGCTTTGCGATTCCGATGAATGAAGTGATGAAAACGGTGGATTCACTGCTTCTGAACGGCAAAGTGTCCCGTCCTTATCTGGGGGTATACACCGTTGATCTGAGCAATCCATATGCTCCACTGGATGATGAACAGCGTAAAGACCTGAAGCTGCCATCGCACGTGGACAGTGGTGTAGTTGTGCTGGAGGCTTCCGGCCCGGCTTCCGAGGCTGGTTTGAAGCTGAATGATGTGATTACGGAATTTGACGGGCAAAAAATTACCTCTACGCTTGATCTGCGAAAATTCCTGTACGATAAGAAAAAGATCGGTGATACGTTAGAGGTCTCGTTCTATCGGGACGGTAAAGCAGAGAAGGTATCGGTGAAGCTGACGGATAAGCCGGAGTAAGGCTTTAAGGCGGTTATGACGGTGATTCTCACATTGCATTGTGGAATGGGCTGTTGGCTTGGCTGAAGCGATGCAGTAGTTAAAGGCAATACTGGAAACAGGTACTCATAGAGAGAGTGATCAGAACTTCTGACCACTCTTTTTATATTGATACTGCACAGGGAGGGGCACGAGGGCGAACGGGTATATTTATAGAAACGAGTCTTTGTTCGGCACGGGGTGCATACCAGTGTTAATATGTAAAATTGGTTGAATGCTTGGGTGCTTCTAATCAGGAAGTCCCGGAGCCAAAGGCGGAGATACAATTGTTAGCCTGTATGGTAAACTATTGTCAATGTGTTTACATAGATCGTTGATGCAAATAACAGCTGTATAACGTGAGAACCGGCTGGCTAATCTGAAAATGGAGGGATTCAAGATGAATCTGTTGAAGAAAAAGGTACTTGGCGGAACCAGTTTGGCCTTATCCATGCTGATCCTGTCCGCATGTGGATCGGAAGGTACTCCGGCCTCACCTGTAGATACGAGTGCGCTGCAGGACAAAATCGCGGGGCTGGAGAAAAAGCTCACCGAACAGGGCATTAAAAGTGATGAACAGGCCCAGAAAATTGCTGCGTTGGAGAAAAAGCTGACAGAACTTGATGCAGCTGGGGCAGCTGTTGGACAAGGTGCGAAGGGTCAGACACCGGCCAGCGCAGGCAATAACGGGTCCGCCGGAAAAGGGGACGGGGTGCTGATTACGTTTGCCCAGTATGAGAAGCTGGAGGTTGGCATGTCCGTGGAAGAGGTCATCGACATTCTTGGCGGCGAAGGTGAAGCGCTAAGTGAAGCGGAGAACATGGTCGTGTATAACTATAAAGGCACAGCCGGCAACGGCGGTAACGCAGTGATTGCTTTTCAAAGCGGGAAACTGCTTACGAAGGCACAGTCGGGCTTGGAGTAGGGTGGAGAAAGAGTTAAGATAGGGCATTCCTGCAGGGGTACTGGAGTTGAGGTATCGTTGAGGGAATGCTTTTTTATCTTACGGGAAAGATTGTTGTGCTAGAGCTGGAAGAGCCTTGTCAGTTCAAGAATGGCAAGTTTTTGCGCAGATAAGCGATGTAGGGGTTTCTTTTCCGCGGCAGGTGTGATAGAACTGAGAAGTGGCTATCCTGTAGGATAAGCGGTTGTGAATCGGGAACATAGCTGGTGACAGAAAGGATGCTTGACGGATGTACGTTGTATGCAAAGAACACGTGGACATTGCCATCGACATGTTTGTAGATGAATATGAGGACGCTCCGGATATCGTGGATCTGAAGGAGACGGAATTTGCCGATTGGGACCCGCCTGCCAAATGCGCCGAGTGCGATCAGCATGCGGAGTTCCTGGTCGTTTAGCGTACTGTAGAGCAGGCCGCCGGGGAGTGCTATCTGATGTTGCTATAAGATGTTGTTGTGCATGGTGTAGCAGCTGTAGTGCTTCTGGCGTTAGACTTGGTTCGATCCGGTATGAACATCACAGCAAGGTGCAGAGAGAGCGTGTTGAGCGCTCTTTTTGCATTTTGTGGGGAGTGAGCGGCTGTGGCAGAGGGAGTATGTGTATGCTGGCGAGTGAATGAGCTGGAGCATGGGTTAGCGAAGAGAGCATGCTGGGGTGAGGAAGTGCGAGTTGACGCTTAAGGTGCAGGTGTAGGTGTAGGTGAGATATGGATGCAGGAGTTGGCGTGTGCAGATGGGGCATAAGTGTAAGTGGCTTGGGAAGATTCGCTGTGTCCGTGAGCGGCGTGGATTGTAACGATTCTGAGAAGCCTTATTTGGGTGAAATGAGTGTGTTTGAAAATCTAACGAATCGTAGAGACGTTATTTTGAAGAATTCGCCTGAAATGGACTAGAAAAAACTGTATTTCGGTGAAATAGCGTCAGCTGAGATCGTTAGATTTTAAATGTGGGTGATTTGGGCTGAATAGGGTTTGTGGGAATCGTTAGAATCTGGAGAGCTGGGGCTGGAGCAACAACTTGGCTGGGCTGCTTGGGAGAGCGGTTGATGATGGATAGGGGAGTAGGAAGTATCGCGGTAAAGAGAGTAGCTAATGAAGGTGCTTAGAGTTGAAGAAACCGGGCTGCTCGTTGCTAGTAAGTATGGGAGATGCTCCAGGGGCTGCGAAAGAAGATACGCTAATGAATGCAAAGTTGTGGTTGAGCAATCTTGTCATGAAGTGAAGTAATGTGTGATGGAAGAAAATGGGCACAGAATAGGTGATTCTCATGAACTCTACATATCGTACGAGGAATAAGAAGCATGCTGTGGAGATAATCTGGAGCAGCTTTTGTATAGGCTGACCATTTTATCATGGAACATGGCAACGCGTGCTAGGAAATGAATGATGCAATTGAAGCATCTGGTGTATAGACAGCTTGTGTGCTAGAACGACGACTCAGGAGGAATGATCATATGTTGATTCAAATTATAGGCGTAGGCAAATTGAAGGAAAAATATTTAACGCTGGGCATTCAGGAATATGCCAAGCGTCTCGCCCCGTACATCAAGTTTCAGATGATCGAGGTCGCAGACGAGAAAGCGCCCGATACCCTGAGCGAAGCTGAGGTACGGGCGGTAAAAGAGCGCGAGGGCCAACGCATTCTCGCGCATGTGAAGAGCGAGGCGCACGTCGTCGCGCTCGCACTGGATGGCCAGCTCTGGAGTTCCGAGGAGCTGGCTATGGAGATCGACAAGCTCGGCACGTATGGGACGAGCCATGTCGTGTTTGTCATCGGAGGGAGCCATGGGCTCTCCGATGAGGTGCTGCGCCGCGCGAAGCAGCGCTTGAGCTTCGGGCGCATGACCCTGCCGCATCAGCTCATGCGGCTGGTGCTGGTGGAGCAGATTTATCGCGCAGTGAAGATCAATCGCGGTGAACCGTACCACAAGTAGGGCGAAAAATTGGGATGAAGAAAAATAAGGAGGGCTCCCAGACACTTTTCAACTTAAGTTTAAGTGCCTCAAGTACTGATAGGTGAGAAAATCCCTTTTTATGTCACTGAAAGTAGGTCTTACAAATGTATGCTAATGATTTTAATGGAGAAATTGTAATAAATACAGAATCGCAGGTAGTTGAGTTTATTCGAAATCGTCCAGCATTTAATGCCAATCAGTTTATTTTTACCTTTGAAGAAAGTGGTGTCCCTCAATTATGTGCTTTTGTTCGGGATGATTATTGTGTGTTGTATTTTTTAGATTCTGAACAAAAGGGATCTTTTGCTTCTTACGGTGATGACAATATTAGGGACGAAACGGTTACCTTTTACGAGAATGTTCATGGCGCAGAAGTAGTTTTAGCAAGTACAATGGTTATTACAGTTAAACAAATGACTGATGCGTGCACAGAATTTTTCAAGACGAAAACTCGTCCAACATGTATTAAATGGATGGAATTGTAGTTTATTAGTATATCGTTTTGAAGTTGCAGGATGGGAGGGCGGTTCCATGTAGTCCTTATCATGTCCGTTCATGGCGATTCGTTGCTTGGGCATTAGGAAAGGGTCTTTGAGTTGGACGTAAAATGGCTCGGCCAACTCGACGATGGACTTTCTGCGCTCACTCGGCATGACGCTCAGGATCACGACGTTCGGCTCTCCCAATGGGCGACCTAATAATCTCAAATATTAATGTCCCTAGCGAATCAACCGAGAATCCGATTGTATTCATATCCGATTTGCATTTTGATTACACGAAAAGAAAATTCAAGGCAAAAGCAGCATTGCAAATGAAAAGTGATCTCATTACCTTTATAAAGGAGAGTGATCAACGTTCCCATTGCGATTGTAGCACTGATTTTGACCTTGGTGTATGTTCCTAAACATGCGGGCAATAAGGAAAAGAAGCCGGGGCCATCCAAGTTATGATTGGAATGGTAGTGCTTATATATGCCTTTAAAGAGTTTGCTCGGCGCGAAGGAATTCCGACATTTCATCTATCAGCGCCGTTATCAGGATCATGGCACTGATCATTTTTATTCGTCGTCAACTCAGAAGTACCATCCCGCTAATTGACCTGTTGCTCTTCAAAATATCTCCATTTACCACCGGGTTTATTACGGCTCTAGTCGGTCTGTTCGGACAGTTGGGCGTTCAGTATATAGTAACTTAACGACTTCAATTGGTTGAAAGTCTAAGTCCGTTGCAAGCGGGGCTCATTAGGCTCAGCATACCTGTCGCGGCTCTTATAGCGGACTCAGTGGTTGGGAAAATGTTATATCGCTAGATGCCGGTCGTACTGCTTTTGATGTCCTTTTTCGCTATCCTTGTGGGAGTAGCTTTAATTTTTGGAGTCGCTTCGTTGGTCATCGGTGTGGTAGGAGCCCGTTCAAAACAAAAAAGTTCGGAGGGGAGAATCTAAAACTGGCAATGGTAATTTCCTAATCTCATCGGACGATCTCCTTGGCGGTTGCTCAATTCAGTACGCTAACTTTAGTTGAACAAGCGCCATCAAAGAAAGGGCCATCCCGCAAGGGATGATCCTAATATTTGCCGTTACAGACAGCGCGGAGAACCATACCACAAGTAGGGCGAAATCTGATCTTTCGAGTTATTGTGTAATCATACAGCAACATCTTGTTAAAAATTTACTACTTATGGAAATCGAATTTCTGATAAAATCAAGTGTATAAGTATGTGATCAAAATTTATTGTGAGAGGGGTGATTAGATGGCAACAGCAGATCAAATAAAGATGTTAATTGAAGCTCATGTATTGAAGAATGACGATAGATTTAAAACCTTGGTACTTCAATTAGCGGCATATGAAGCAAAATTAGGTCACACTTCATTTGCTAGAGAAATAAGAAATATATTAAATAAAAGCCCAAACGAAGATGTTAAAATTATACATTTTAATAAAGAAATTAGTGAATTAATCGGAATAACTTATAGTGACCAGAGGATCACTGAGTTAGTTGTTGCAAATGAAGTGAAAGAACGAATTGAGCGCATTTTGAAAGAATACCAGATGCGAGAAAAATTGCGAAAATTCCATTTGGATAATAGAAGAAAAATCCTCTTAGAAGGTCCACCCGGTACTGGAAAGACAATGACAGCATCCGTAGTTTCATTTGAATTAGGTTTACCGCTGTGTACCATAAAGATGGATAAGTTAATGACTAAATTCATGGGAGAAACAGGAACTAAATTAAGAGGGATTTTTGATGCTATTCAAGAAAAACCAGCTGTATACTTTTTTGACGAATTCGATGCAATTGGAACAGATAGAAATAAAGATAACGATGTTGGAGAAATTAGAAGAGTTCTCAATTTATTTCTACAGTTTATTGAGCAGGATGACTCAGAAAGTATTATTATTGCAGCAACTAACAATTCTAAGCAACTAGATCCTGCGCTCTTTCGAAGGTTTGATGATGTTATTCACTATTTGTTACCAGATGAAATGCAAATTCCAAGCTTAATTATTAATAGACTTGGGCAATTTTCATCTGATGAGATACTAAATTGTATGGATGATATTATAAAGGTAGCTACATCGTTAAGTCATGCTGAGTTAGCAAAAGCATGTGATGACGCGATTAAGGCTACAATTATGAATGATCAGAAAACAGTGCACGGTAAAGTACTCTTACAAATGATTAAAGAAAAGATCGGAGCATATTTATAGGAGGGGACTAATTGAATAACAAGTCGTTTGGACATTTTTATATTGATACTGTTGAATCACATAAGTACAAAGGTAGAGGTCAAGGTGGGGCAAACTATCCAATAAGAAACAGAATAACACACAGCGAAAAGTTATTAAAACAGTTTGATAATATTTGGGATGATACATCTGGAATAAGTAAAACAGCAGTATCAGCTGTAACAAAAGATGGAGTATATGTTGAGTTCCATAATTCGGCAGGATATGATCTAAAAGTTGAGAGTTTGGAAAGTAGAAAAGATGGTATAAGATTGCTAAATATCCGTGAGAAAAAAGTAGATAATAAAGTGGAGAAGTTTGCCACTGTATACATTCCCAAAGATAAGCGTCATGTGTTTATAAAGAAAATAGAATCATATATGAATGAAAACACACCCAATGGTAAACCCAAAAACGCACCATTAATAGATGGGATAGAAGATATTACTCATGCAATACTTGAGTCTTTTTGGTCTATTAATGAACAAAAGTGGATACCCAATAAAGATAAGGCATGGTGTGAAATCTGGCTTAGCAGTGAGAGCGAAGAAGTATACGAAAACTTTATATTTATCACAAAGTCTATCCTCGGATATGATATAAAGGACAATTCAATTATTTTTCCAGAACGAAGAGTTGTTTTAGTTAATACCAACCGCGAGGGTTTACAAAACTTATTATCTCATTGTAATGATATAGCTGAAATGAGAAGAGCTCCAGAAGCTATATCGTTCTTTGTAGACATTGAGAACAGTGAGCAAATAGATTGGGCTACAAACTTACTAGATAGATTGGAAGTTTCAACTGAAACAAATGTCTATGTAAGCATCCTTGATACAGGAGTTAACAATGGACATATACTTCTAAATCCAATATTAAGTGATGAAGATTGCAAATCATTTAATCCAAGTT
This sequence comes from Paenibacillus sp. TC-CSREp1, assembly GCF_050171015.1. NCBI lineage: Bacteria > Bacillati > Bacillota > Bacilli > Caryophanales > Paenibacillaceae > Paenibacillus > Paenibacillus sp. TC-CSREp1. The sequence continues at coordinate 73,386 of NZ_JBNOKM010000014.1, forward strand.
GGACAGCTTCTGATTTAGGAGGTCATGGTACTAAAATGAGTGGAGTGATTGCGTATGGCGATTTAAAGGAAGCTTTAATTGGTATGGATAAAATAGAAATAAATCATAGGCTTGAATCACTAAAAATCATCCCAGATAAGGGTAATAACCCCCCTGAACTATATGGAGATATTACTGGGCAAATTATAAGTAATGCAATAATTGATAATCCAGACAGACAAAGAATAATTTGTATGGCTGTCACAGCTCCTAACTACCAATCAGATGATGGGCGTCCTTCATCATGGTCTGCATCAATTGATGAGCTCACATCAGGATATATTGATGATATTAGGAAGCTATTTATTGTTTCTGCTGGTAATAATGAAATTAGTAATAAGGGTGATTATCCTGATAGCAATTACACAAGTATAGTCCAAAATCCAGGACAATCATGGAATGCTCTGACAGTTGGAGCATATACCGATCTACATAGACATTATGATACTTATTCGCCGTTAGCACCTAAAGGTGGTTTGTCTCCATATAGCACAACCTCCTATGTGTGGGATAAAGGCAAATGGCCAGTTAAACCGGATGTTGTATTAGAAGGTGGAAATATGGTTGTCGATAATTTCGGAACATGGTCAGACGAAAATCATTCAGTTCTTACAACTTCTCATAGACTTCAAAGTGAGCAATTTTCTATATTTAATGCTACAAGTGCAGCTACTGCCAAAGCTGCTTGGATTGCTGCACTTATTCAAGGGAAATATCCACAGGCATGGCCAGAAACAGTTAGAGGAATCATAGTTCATTCAGCAGATTGGACAGATGGATTAAAAAAGCAATTCCTCTCTGGTTCTGATAAAAAACATTATCATGATTTGATTAGAATGTGTGGATATGGAGTTCCAAATTTAGATACTGCACTAAATTGCCTTAAAAACAATGTAAGTATGGTTATGCAGTCTACAATTAAACCATTTAATAAAAGCAAGAGCACAGTCTCCTTAAACGAGATGCATTTGTACGAGTTGCCTTGGCCTAGAGAAGTTTTATTGGGTCTTGGTGAACTTAACGTTAAGTTAAGAGTAACACTCTCCTACTTTATTGAACCTAGTCCTGGAGAAGTAGGTTGGAAGAGTAGATATTCATATTCTTCTTATGGATTACGATTTGATATAAATGGTTCAGCTACAAAAGAGCAATTCATTAAACGTATTAATCAGGCAGCTCGGGAAGAGGATGAAGGGAAGGTTCCATCAAGCAGTATCAATTGGACAGTTGGACCGAATGCTAGAAATAAAGGTTCCATTCATAGTGATATTTGGGAAACTACTGCTTCAGAGCTCGCAACAAGTAATATAATTGGTGTATACCCAATAAGCGGGTGGTGGTCTAAACGACCGTGGCTAAATCGTTGGAGTAGAGAAATAAGATATTCACTAATGGTATCACTTTCCACACCAGTATCGAATGTTGACTTATATACACCAATTGAAAATATAATTACCAATCAAATTACCAATCAAGTTTAAATAAATGATTCAGATTTGTTTTTTCGTTTCAAATTGGGGTTTCGATGCTGAACCCTTATTTTCGTAGCTGACGGGATAGAACCACATCATAAATAGCGGCATTTTGTTGGTAGGGAACTGCGTAAAGGCATGAAAAGGATTAGCATGGAGTGGGTTCACCCCAAGTCAATTTATATGAAAATGACTGCTACAGACGCGATATGCTGTGATTTGAGGGCATGGGGCTGTCTGTAACTTATTTCGATTTGGTATCAGATGACGATGTTGTATGGAGCATTGAACTTTTGCTTGGAAAAAGCAAAAGCCCCTATCACCTTTTGTGTGGAAGGGGCGTAGGTTAAGATTTATGATGAAGTATCGCAAGCTTACTTGCGGAGCGGTTGGAAGGCAAGAAGTGAGTAAGGCATTTAACAAAGGAGCGAATCTCCGGTTATTGGAGAGTCGCTCCTTTGTACTTCGGTCTATGGCGGCTTGATTCAGCAGATTACGGGAAAGCGAAAGCCATCCGATCGCTAGAATTATTTCTGGTAATTTTCAGACAAGAACTGAAGCGCGGCAGTAATCCGGTTTCGAGATCCTTTTTTTGAGTGTTTCTACAGCTGATGCTACTTTATACGCAGCTTTACCTTCAGGGCCTTATGGTCAGATAGCTCCAATTGGGCAACGGCCTGGTAGGACTGAATTTCCACGTGCTTGTTGTATAAGAAATGGTCGATACGCCAGCCGAAATACCCCTTGGTTTCCCAGGTGGTAGGGAACAGCTGTTTTGAATATTTGACAGCATCCTCTAATTGGTCTCTTAACGGATCAAGGCTGCCCATCAACAGCGTCGTGTTGAAGTCACCAGTAACGATCAGTGGTTCGTCCCCTGCTTGCCTGATAAAGTCTTCGATTTCATCTAACCCCTCGTTCCGGGAATGGTGTCGTAAGTTGACGAAGTTCCAGAATTCTCGTGAGAGAATGCTGTGTCCCAGATCAACCTGGGGCTCCAGATGAACGCTCACCACATGAAAAGGTTTGTTATCAATCAAGAAGGTCAGCCATAGCACCTGCTTGGTCGGGGATAATGTTTGCTGAGTCACTGGATATTTGCTAACAATGGCGAATTGATCCTCCGTTACCACGTGATAATCGGGAAATTGTGCCTGAAGCTCCTGATGTTTATCAATTAAATAAGGTTTCCAAACGGGCTTTTCCTGTAAATATTCGTATTCTTCAAGAATATAAATGTCCTGGTTACTCTCCTGTAAAAAACGATACATCTGACCTGGCGGCTCGGATTGATCCCAGAATTCAGTATTCCAATTCATAACTTGAATTGAAGCTTGGTCTGATCCAAGGGCTGTGTCGGATAACCTCAAGGCATGGAAGTTAATGTCCGCCCGGGGGATTAGCAAGAGCATAACAATCAGGGAACAGCCGATTATGATTAACTTTCGCTTAGCCTTTATGGCTAGCAGTGCAATACAGCAGGGAAGCAGTAATATAGAAAAAGGTGGAACGCTAGCAGCTACATTCCACCACGGGAGCTGCCCCGCTATAAACCTATCGCAGATAAGTACAACGAGAATGGAGCCAAAAGCTACAATATGTTTCCATCGAAACTCAGAAAAAATACTTCGCATATTTAATGGCACCCTGTTTCCACAGTGTATTGTTGCCAAGCCCCGTGGCTGCATCCGGGTTTTTCTTCCGATCCTCCAAATACCAGTAATAATTCCGTATGAGGGAGTCTTTGTTAGAGAATTTCGGTTGATACCCTAACTGGTTGATGGCTTTATCTATAGAAACGTAATAGGGCTTGTTCAGTTTCTTATACAGCCGCTTGTAAAATGGGGACACTTTAAGTTTTTCCAGAATGGATAGGGCAATGGTCATAGGGAGTGCGGGGAGGCAAATAATACGTTTGCCATAGCCAGCTTCCGTTAATACAGACTGGTAGTCCTCTCTAATAGAGGAGAACTCCGCAGCTCCAATATTGAAGAGGTCATTAACTTTGTCCCTATCGCCAGACATAGCCATGTATATGGCCTGGCAGAGGTCTTCAACATCCAATAATTGATAACGGTTCTTTCCATTCCCAAGCATAGGAAAGTTTCTTCCTTCACTGGCCCACTCATACAGAATGGCGAAGGTTCCCAGACGATGAGGACCCAAAAATGATCTGGGACGCAGGATCGGGACGCATTTACCCTGGTCGCGCCAGCTTGCGCAATGCTGCTCTGCAATGATTTTACCTTTATTGTAGGGGTCATAAGGGCTCACCTTATCTGTCTCCAGAATTGGTGATTTGTCAGCCACTCCATAGACAGAAGTAGAAGAGATATAGACAAATCGTTGTACATTGCCTACTTCGAAAGAATTTTCTAATAGATTATCTGTACCGTTAATAATAATGTCCAATATTTCCTCATCCTCGAAGCTGGGGGAGGCTGAAGCGCAATGAAGCACTATATCTATATCCTTGATGATCTCTCGTACCTTGTTTTTATCACGGATGTCTCCGGTGATCGTTGTAAAAGCCGCAACATGCTCAGCAGGGTGCTGAATATCAAATAGAACCAGTTCATAATCATCGCTGTAATGCTTGTGAAGATAGTCTACCAAATTGATTCCCAGTACACCGCTGTTTCCCGTAATTAACACTTTTTGTTTCATAGGATCACTCTCCATACTTGTATTTAAGCCGGAATTTTCTGCTCGTAAAAAATTCCAGAAAGCCCCTCACGAAACCCCAGAAGCATACACTTGTAATGATCCAATGGGTACCTATAAAGAAAAGAGTGAAGAAGAAACCTTTTTCCTTCAGCACGAAAGTATATTGTCCAAAATCAGAAACAATAAATAATAGCAGACAACCAAGGAATAGTAAGAAAAATAATGGACTGAAGAAGGAGAAGGGCAATAGTACATTGCTCATTCCCACAAATAACATCCCGATTCCTCTCAGCGGCGTTTCAAAACCTTTGGTAAACTTCTTCCGGTGGAAGTAAAAAGGAACACGCTGTCTTGCTCGTTCATGCATTTTTCTGGCCAACTGGCGCAACTCATGTTCATCATCGTGGTTGCCCATCACTTTGCGAGTCAGCAGCAGCTTATAGTTCAGGTTCAAACGGTGCCCGAATTCGATATCTTCGGAATTGTTCAGGTTCTCATAGAATCCGCCCAGCTCATTAAAGACAGATTTCTTCACGGCTCCCAGCGAGAAAAAACCAGCGGTCACATAACCTTCTGAGCTGATTCTCCAGTAATATCCTTGAAGCGTTCGGTATTCCTCTACCAGACTGTCGTTGAAAAGTGCCTCTTTGGCGTAAATACCGCAAACAGAACCGAGCGAGGGATCTTTTTGGAATTCCAGAACGGTATTCTCAATGGCATCGGGAAATAGGGCTACATCACTGTCCAGAAAAAAAACAATTTCGCCCAGCGCATTGGCTACTCCGGTGTTCCTGGCTGCGGAAACCCCATTATTCTTCGTTTGAATGATGCGGCACGGATAGGCGGAGGCAATTTCCACCGAGTTGTCAGTACTGCCATCATCAACAAAAATGATTTCAATCGATTTATAGGATTGGTTCATTAGTGAATCAAGACATTTGGGCAGCGTTTTGGAATAGTTGTAGTTAGGGATTACCACGGAAACTAAAGGTAAGGTATCCAAGTAAGATCATCCTTTCACATGTTCGTTGGCCGGTTTACTTCTTACAACTTGCCTGTGGATGCTTAAACCTAATAGCTTCTGTTTAATATAAAAGATCAACAATATCCAAAAGGGCAGGCAGTATTTGTATTTATTCAGCATATATCTTAAATTCACTAAGGATTGCCTAGTCCTTTCTGCAACATTGAAGTTGCTATCGTGAAGTAGATGATAACTGACGATCCTGGTATCCTTTTTAAAGACGAGCCCTTCTCGGGATAAGCGAATGCCTAAATCCAGATCCTCATGGCCCCATCCCTTAAAATTTTCATCAAAGAGCCCAGCGTCTTGCAGTGCTTGTCTGGGAACGGAAACATTGCCGGTAAAGAAGGTCAGCCAGTTGAGTTTACCTGCTGGTTTAATGGGCAACTGCTTCTCTAGCCCCTGTTCCACTACCTTGGACTGTAAAAAGGATAGCTTGTCAGCAGCGGTTCCGGTATCAAACAACTGTGCGATTTCCTCTTCAGTGACAAGTGAATCTTTGCGTTCACCTAATACAATACAAGGAATGTTATGCCCATCTATATGCCTTTGCACAAAATCAGGGCCAGGAACTCGATCATCATCGAGGAAGATGACCAGTTCTCCTGTGGCTTTCTCAATTCCAAGATTCCTGGCTACAGCTCTTCCTACATTTTGTTCACATATTAGGTAAGTGGGGATATACGAGAATTGAATTCGTTGAAACTCAGCAATCATATCCGGGTGGCACCCATCAAATACGATAATAACTTCCACCTCGTTATCAATCTGACCCTCTAACCCCTGCAAGGTTAACCTTAGCCGGGTTAGCTTGTCCTTGGTAGGAATAATGATGCTTGCTTTCATAGGCCGCCATCCTCCTTCATCTGAAATGATGAGCCTGAGGTCAGGATTCCACCACTGCAACTGATTTGATTTTTCGGTTTAAATACTGGGTTTTGATAACAAAAGTGAAAGTTCCGATTAATACCAACTGAATAACCAGAGTCGCGAGCATGGTTCCAAGTATTCCATAGAACTGGGTGAGGAGTACAGAGATGAGGATTAGAACCGGTAGGGGAATACCTAGCGTGATCAGACACAATAAGGCTCCTCTTTTACCTTCCACCGAAAATACGGAATGGAATATCCAATAAATAAAATGGAAGCCAGTACTGATTGAAACAATGGCTACATATAGCCAATTCAGCGGATAGTCTTTACCATACAAGAGAATTAGAGTGATACATAAGAGAGCATTTCCAACGATAGCTAAAGGTAGCAGCCAGGTAAGCATACTGAGAATGCGAGTATACACCTTGCTTTTCTCCAATAGGGCAATTGCGGGTAGAAATACAATGGCAAATACCTCATGGAACAGTAGATTAAAAAAGTTTCTCACATTCACTTGATATACGGAGTACATACCCACGTCATAGCTGGAGCAAAAGTAGTTTACGATAAATAAATCACTGGAAAACAGTATTGTGGAAAAAGACACGCTGACCATCGTGATCCCGCCGTAACGATAGAGGTGTTTGGCAGTTTTCAGGGAAAAGGATAACTTGAAATCCCGAGAAAAGATCCAGGCGATAAGAGTGAATATGATGAAATTCACGATAAGAGCAAGGATGAAAAAATTAAAACTATCTGATCTAAAATAACTTGCTACTACGATCACAAAAAACACGGATGTCCCAATCAATTTGCCGATGCTGAGCAGAAAAAATTTGTTTTTTGCCCGCAGAATGGATTCGGAAATGGTGGCAAAGTTAATGACCACAGCTAAAGCGATGCTAAGAACCCATTGCGTCTCGGAAATATGAGCAATAATAGAAAAGGCTTCACTGAGTTTTAAAAAGACGACAACAAACAAGCCCGCCAGAACCCCGTTACAAATAACAGCTGATCCGATAATTTGTCGTTCCTGTTCTTTATCGCTTTCTGGAAGGTACTTAATAATTGAAATATGAATTCCGAACACCATAGGGATAATTAGAAAGTAAGCAATACTCTGGATCATGGAAATATCTCCAAGAGCAACGACACCCAGTTTTCTGGCGGCCATGACTAAACCAACTACATTTAATACAGCGGATAACATTCTAAAAATAAATACAATCCCCAAGTTGCCCAGGAAATTTCTTATATTGCGGTTGTTCAAAATATCCGAGGACTTTTCACGAATACGTTTTCGAAAAGTTGGGTTTTTATTCATTTTAATTTATCCTATCCACACTCAATTTGGCCTAACGTTTAAATGAATAGATTGCTTTGCAAAGAGATGTAGACAATGACCCACAGCAGTACGGCAAAACGAATAGGTCTGTCTCTGAGAACAATCATCTCAGGGCGTTCTCCGAGATCTGTTTTACTCAACAAATACTGATATCGAAATATGCCGTATACAGCGATGGGGAGCGTTGCGATCATGTATCTAGAGTTGGCTTCAAAAATAGAAAAACAAGCGTAGGCTACGACTGTACATGAGGTTAGCATGGGGAGCATCTCGTTAATCAGACCAATGGAATATTCGCTAAGAATTTTGCGTGTATTTTGTGTCTGACCTGATAAGGTAAGGATTTCCTTCTTTCGCTTGTTAAACCCTAGAAATAAAGTGAGAAACGCTACGCTTAATAAAAACCAGATAGGGATTTCGTCGCCAGTGGTCAAACAACCAGATAAAGATCTAAGCACGAATCCTATGGAGATGATCAGCACATCAATAATGACAAACTCTTTCAGCTTAAATGAATAACTAACATTGAGAATGAAATAGATCAGGATAATAGCTCCGAAGGTACTGTTTACAAGGAAAGAGAGAACTAAAACGCAGGGACATAATAAAATTAAAATCGTTAGGGCATGAGAGACTTTTATATCACCTGAGGCTAAAGGACGGAATTTCTTAACCGGGTGTCGTCGATCTTTCTCGATGTCTACCATATCATTCAGAATATAAACAGAACTGGAGATGCCGCAAAATAGCAAGAATTGTACCAGCGTCAATTGGATCATTTGGATGGATATATGGTTGAAAGATAACAGTAAACCTGAGAAAACAAATGCATTCTTAGTCCAATGGTGGACTCTCAATAAACGTAAAAGAGGCTTTATCCTCTTGGACTTCTGCAAAGGAGCACTAGCTGATCCCAGTATGGGAACGGAGTGGATTATTTTTTCCCTATTCATAGGGGACACCTCTCACAATTCAAATTTAATCAGCTAATATTTTAATAGGTTGCTTCATTTAACCTTTTAATCTGCTCCTGAGTAAGCGTTACATCAAGTGCCTGCAGGTTCTCCTGAAGCTGTTCCGTTGAGCTTGCTGCAATTACTGGCAGGGTAACCGGGGAGTTATTCAGCATCCAAGCGAGGACAACCTGATTATGCGTTGCACCCGTTTCTTTGGAGATTTCTTGTAAAACGGCAATTCTTGCCTCAGCATCTGGGCCAGTATATTGCACAGGAATCGGACGATCCTGGCGGCTGTACGCACCACTCAACAGAGGCGAATAGGCAAGTAAAGCGATTTCCTCATGGGTCTCAATATATTTGAGCATTTCCTCCGAAACGCTAATCTGTACATCGAAGTCTGCGCCTGGTCTAGGGCGCAAATAGCTATATCTCTGCTGAATACATTGATAGGGAGCAAAACCGTGGGATTGACTAATACTTCTTGCTTCTTCAAGCCGCCAGGTGTAATGGTTACTGCATCCGATCGCCCTTACTTTGCCGGATTGTACTAATTGATTGAAGGCCTCGAGCGTTTCTTCCAGAGGGACATCCATATCGTCAATATGGGCGTAATACAAATCAATATAATCGGTTTGCAGCCGCTTGAGACTTTCATCGACCGCTTTATGAATGGCCTTTTTGGATAACCCTTCTTTAGCAGGAAAACCGCCACCGGGAATGGTTGGGTTCGCTCCAACTTTGGTTGCCAGAAAGATGCGATTCCGGTTATTTTTCTCCTTCATCCATTCTCCCAGCAAGGTCTCGCTTTGCCCGCCTACTCCGGCTCCATTCCAAAAGGCATAGTTGTTGGAAGTATCCAGAAAGTTACCTCCTGCCTCCACATATTGATCCAGTAGTTGATACGATAAGCTTTTGTCGGTTTTCGTACCGAAGTTCAGACAACCAAGACATAGAGCGCTCACCTGCGGTCCTGATTTTCCTAAAGTAAGTTGTCTCATTTTTCTCCAATCTCCTTCCTGTGTAATTTCTCTCTTTACTACAATTCTAGCAGCTTGAAATTAACTTATAATAGTACTAAAGTTAAAAATTTCAATAACTGCTTGGGAATCAGTTTATAGGAGTTGTATACAACAGTCAAGATTTTTCTTGCATAATATAGTTTTATATGACTAAATATTACAAAAATAAAACTTAACCATGGAAAAGAAGAATAAAGTGCAAGAAGGTACAAAATTAATATGAATTAATATAAGGTAATAATCCGTTTCGGTAGATGCCAAAACTTCTTGAGTATATCAATTTCGCTTCTATATATAATGGAAGATTTTAAAAGTGTAAAGCGATTATGTAATTATTATACTATTGAGATAGTTAGAGATTATATTTACTTAATATTTCTATAATATAAAGGGATAATAAGACGCATCCTGAATTTTCCTATTCTGCTTTTGAGGTATTTAAGTATGATACTTCGACACCCTAAATCATGAACTTCTCCTGAACATACTACGCAGTGGAAGAAGCCGAGAGCGAAGGTAGAGACCTGCGAAAACTGGGCATGCCCGCGTGGTTAGCGTACCAATGGGAGAATACAAGACAGGGCTTTTGGCGAATCGCTTGAAGTGCAGTGTTGAATCGCTTGTAACAAAAAAAGGCTCGCACAGGCAGGGTATTATGATTTCCCTGCACAATACGAGCACTTACGTCAAAGCACTAAATCGGTTGAACCGCCACCGTATCCCGAAAGGTACGTACGGTGGTATGGGAGGTCGGCTGTCCAACCGATGGGCAGTCTCCTACTCGATTTTCGCCGTTATGATCACTAAGGTGAACGTACCATAAATGACGGCGAAAAATAGCCTTGATGGGGTACTCTGTTACTATCGGGGCCGTAAAATCAACCGTCCGACGGAGCATACTTACCTACGTCTGGCTCAAATGTCGCTCCACTCGCCAGGTCCAGCTCTACGTGGGTGGTTCCGCGTTCGTCGGTCAGCACGATCATTCGCGACCCGACGACGGGAACGCGGTCTGCGCTGGTGCGCATGTATGCTGAGACGACACGAGGAGCACCGTCAACGATATAATTTACCTCAACCGTGAACATCGGGAAATTAAAGAGCCAAGTGTTAGTAAAATTTACGGCGGTCAACGTCCCGGTGCATGACGAACCCTCCACGCGGAGTCGCTCGATGTCCGCCTGACGCCGCCGGGCGTGGGTGATAGAGGCGGGCAACCGCAGGAAAGCGATGGCGGCCCAGAGAGCGAAGGCAGCTCCGACGACGGCGCCGACTTCTTTCGGGATTGACGGTGACGTCGCTATTGCCTCGAGATCGAAGGGGCGCGATGGATTGCTTGTTAGTGTCCAGAACAGGAGGGTTCCCGCGATTACGGTGAGTCCTCCTGTAACTCCTAGCGTCCCGAACAGACCAGCTATCCTGGTCTGCCCAAACTGCTCGACCGCACTTGAGTACAATCCGCTTGTCACACTGATCGAGATGAAGAGCAGCACCACGGCGACGCTAACAGTGACTGGATGACCGAGGAATATGCTGATCGCCGGTGTCGGTGCTAGGCCGAGCAGGGCTCCGAACGGCACGGAGCCTGTTAGTGCCCACAGTACAGCCGATGCGAGCAACCACGGCAGCAGTGGAGCCACTCGTCCTATGCGTCGTCCCGGCTGAAGCGTAGTCATCCGTCCGTTCCTATCCGTGGTGGAGAACAATGGCAGCATCACAATGTGCTCTTGCTGCCCGTGCTTTTGCTGACCCACCGCAGCATCCCTCATAGACATCGCCCTCCACAGGAAGATACTTGTACCTTGAACGGCGGAAGGGGATTCCCCGCGACGCGACCAGGACGATCAACTATAAAATGGAGGAGTTTCTTCCTTCTTTCTTCCTCATTATTGAACGTTTTTTTGTAAGTGTTATGATATTCTAGGTATCGTAATAGAAAGTTCAACTTCCTGTTATCTTTTTCCTTAGCCATACATAACTTCACCCCCAGTACTTCATATCTATATTTTACCACCATAAGGTTGTCCACTGTAAACACCTTCAAGTCGACATGCATTTCAATATGGCGTGAGCAACTAATAGGTACAATAGTTGAACGGAACCAGCAGATCACCGCGGTTCCTTTCGTTTTTTCGCCGATAGCACCGTTAGGGTGAACCGTACCACAAATGAGGACAAGTTTTTTGTGGAATTCTTTGTGGAGTGGGCAGTGTACAAGTCTCACTCACTCCATACTCGTCAAATCGAGAAAAATCTCAATAAACTCGATTACGGGAGAGGTAACGCGATACTGAGCAATGATCGGGAAGTTTATTTCGGGCATGGGGGTTTGAAGCACCTGGAGCTTCTGGGATTGTACTTCGTCAGCAACACTATAGAGGGGAAGAACGCATAACCCCAGATCGGCTTCTACCAGCCTCTTTTGGGTAGTCAGACTGCCGATTTCTAGAAGGCGGTTAGCCGTCCTTTTATAGAGCAGACGGTTATAATGCTGGAAAGACGCGATGATAGACCCAAATGAATTATCTTTCGGAAAGGTGATCCACTTGGCATTGGCAAGCTGTTGGACGGAATGGGATTCCTTGATATATTGGCTGTTATGGGCCGCGATGATTGCCAATTGTTCATTGCCAATTTTGATTTGCTCTAGGTTTTTGACATTGATATCTTGAAAATACTTAATGCCGAGATCGACCTGCCCACTCAAGACCATCTCTGTGATTTTATCGTTCGCAGCTGTATATAAATGGATATCCGCCGAAGGATATAATTGGCAAAAGTCTTTAAACACAAGGGACAGCCGTGTTTCTGCAAGCACATCAACCATTCCGACGGTGAAGGTTTGCAGGTTCTCGGATACTGAACGCATTGTGTGCTCCATCTCCTTCATATCGGCCATAAAAGAGATGCAGTACTTTAGAAACACTTTCCCCGCTGGAGTCAGGACGAGCTTCGGTCCGATTCGTTCGAACAGCTCGTATCCTAAATCTTTCTCCAAAACCCCGATTCTTCGACTAAGCGCAGGCTGAGAAAGATGGAGATGTTCTGCTGCTGCTGAAATGCTGCCATAGGTGTTGACTTGCGCAAAAATCTCCATATCTCTAATATTCAAGGGACATCTCTCCAAACTGTATGAGGCATTTCTGCAAGATTGTTGCTTTGGATTTCAAGGAAGGCATACGCTTTGCGCAGTAGCTTATCCTGATCTCTGTCATAGAAGGATCTCAAGATCTTGTAGGAACCGCTCTGCTTGGATAAGCGATTCGTCTGAGCTTGCATGGCAAGCGTTCCACACAGGACAGCGACAGCAGGACTGTGCGAGATGAGCCATTCTTGAAGCTTCATCCATTCATCGCTGACGTTTCGGCTAAAAATTAGAGCATGACCATACTTGTCATAGGAATAACGCTTGTCTGCGATAATTTTCGCTTTCATATGCGGCATGCTTAGTACGAGACTTCTGATTAAATCGCAGATCTTTTTGGACTCAAGATAATCCAACTGATCGATGACTCGCCAGACCAGCACATTCTTTTCTTTATCCAATTCATATATTAATTTCCCCAAGTAGTTATGGAACATACAATCAATCCCCACATTTATCTATTAGATCAATGATATCATATTTTCTAAATTATTAAGTTACATTACATGTAATAAAAACTTCCTCATTCTATAAGAAAAAACCTTTCTTTATATGTATTTTGTTATAGGGGGTATGTTAAATCTGCATTGGATTCTCGAAATCAATAAAAATATAATAGCAATACCATCATTCACAGATTTAAATGTGATGATACATGACATAAAAAGGGGTGACCGAGTGAAAGAATCAATATTACAGGATCGGTTCGGGCGGAAACATGATTACTTGCGAATCTCGGTTACGGATAAATGCAACTTAAGCTGCGTGTATTGCATGCCTGAGGAAGGAATGGAATTCGAGCCTGAAGAGAAATTACTGTCCGATGACGAAATCGTCGAAGTGGTCGCTGTCGCTGCCCGGATGGGGATTCGTAAGCTTCGCATAACCGGCGGAGAGCCTCTGGTTCGAAAAAATCTGGATCAATTGATCTCGAGATTAACCGCCATTCCGGGTATTGAAGATACGGCGTTAACGACGAACGGTATATTCCTGGCAGCTAAAGCCGAAAAGCTGAGGGCGGCGGGAGTGACGCGGGTCAACATCAGCCTTGATTCCATGCGAGCAGACCGGTTTCGGCTTATTACACGAGGAGGGGACGTACGCAAGGTGTTGGCGGCTCTCGAGGCCTCCATCCGGGTTGGATTCGATCCAATCAAAATCAACGTCGTGCTGATGAAAGGCATTAACGACGATGAAATAGACGATTTCCTGGCTTTAACGCTAAATAGCAAGCTGACAGTCCGCTTTATCGAGTACATGCCGATCGGTCATGAGAGCAAGGATTGGAGAAGCCGGTATTTACCTTTGTCAACCGTATTGGAGCGCTGCCAGGCCCTCGGGATGTCATATGGGCGAATCAATGAAGTCTATGGCAATGGCCCCAGCGAGAATTACCAAATTGCCGGAGCGCAGGGATCCTTCGGATTAATTCATCCAGTCAGCGACCATTTCTGCTCCAACTGCAACCGGTTGAGGCTAACGGCGGACGGCATGATCAAGCCATGTCTCTACTGGAATTACGAGACCTATGTTCGCCCGGCAATTGGCCAGCCGGAGATGATCGAACGTTTATTCAGGGAGACGCTCGCCCAGAAGCCAGAGACGCATGAGATGGCCAAAGCATTGGCTAACCAAGAGCGTTCTCATCAGCCGACGGTCAGAAGAATGTCTCAAATTGGAGGATAGTAGGCTGCTTCGCTATTCCTATATGGCTTCACTACAACTATATATAAGGAGTTGACGAGAACCATGAGTACACCATCTGTTCAGTCCAAGCGCGTCGTAAAGGCAGCCTGTCCCCTCGATTGTCCCGACACCTGCACGATGTTGGTGACAATTGAGGATGGCGTGGCAACCTCCGTAAAAGGGGACCCGACACATCCTATGACTGCCGGGCATCTATGCGCCAAAATGAATCACTATCAAGAGAAAGTGTACAGCCCTGATCGAATTCTGTATCCGTTGAAGCGGGTCGGTCCGAAGGGAGAAGGCCAATTCGCAAGAATAACGTGGGATGAGGCACTCGACGAAATAGCGGAAAAGTTCAAATCGATAACGTCCGAATATGGCTCGCAAGCCATCCTCCCTTACAGTTACCTGGGGACTCAAGGGATTCTCAATGGGTTAACCGTGGGCGACGCCTTCTTCCATAAGCTGGGTGCTTCTGTATCAGAGCGCACTTTCTGCGACAGCGGTGCAACATCCGCATATGATTTTACGCTCGGACCGGCGGTGGGCCTGGACCCGGAAAGCATGGTTCACTCGAAATATATTATCGTATGGGGAGCTAATTTGCTGAGCAACAACCTTCATCAATGGAAGTTTATGACGGAAGCCCGCAAACGAGGAGCGAAAATTGTTGTTATCGACCCTGTGCACACGAAGACGGCTGCTCAAGCGGACTGGCATATCGCTCTTCGTCCAGGGACGGATAGCGCTCTGGCGCTCGGAATGATGAATGTAATCATTAACGAGAATCTGATCGATGTCGATTATGTGGAGAACTATACGGTCGGATATCCGGAGCTTAAGGAGCGGGCGCAGCAGTTCCCGCCTTCCCGAGTAGCGGAGATCACAGGTTTGTCTGAAGCGACCATCTTGCAATTGGCTCGGGAATACGCGACGAGTCAGCCTGCGGCAATTCGGGTTGGCGTCGGGATGGAACGCAACCGCAATGGCGGTCAGTCTATGAGAGCGATCGCAAGCCTTCCGGCTCTGGTCGGAGCGTTCCGCAAACCGGGCGGAGGCATCCTTCAACTGAGCTTATACAACTTCCCGCTCCGATGGGATCGTATGCTTCGTCCGGACATGATCAAGCCCGGTACCCGGGTTCTTAACCAGTGGCGTCTTGGCAAGGTGCTGGCCGGAGAACTGGAAGGTCCGCCGGTCAAGGCGCTGGTGGTTTACAACTCCAATCCCGCCGTATCGACTGCAGATCAAGGAGGCGTTCTGCGAGGTCTCGCCCGGGAGGATCTGTTCACGGTCGTCAGCGAGCAATTTATGACCGATACGGCCCGTTATGCCGATTTGATCCTACCGGCGGCGTCTCAGCTCGAGCAACTCGACATTATGTTCTCCTGGGGACACCACTATCTGACGTTGAATCAACCAGCCATTGCTCCGATGGGAGAGGCCGTTCCGAATACGGAATTGTTCCGTCGCCTCGCTGAGCGGATGGGATTTGACGATGATTGCTTCAAGTTGACCGATGAAGAAATGGTTGGGCTATTCTTAGAATGGTCAGCGCCTCAATTGCAGGGAATTACAATGGAGGGCCTTAAAGAAACCGGGTTTGCGCGTTTGAATTTGCCGCATCCGGACGAATATGCTCCGTTCGCGGAAGGAGGCTTCCCAACGCCTTCTGGTAAAGTGGAGCTGTATTCCTCTGAGGCGGCCAAGGGGAATATGGTGTCCATCCTGTTCCGCGAGGGCTACAACGAATTCCAGCCAGGCGAGCCGCTCGATCCATTGCCGAATTATCGGGAGTCTGCGGAGGCGCATCTTAAGGATAAGTATCCGCTGAACATGATATCGCCCAAATCTCATGCGTTCATCAATTCAAGCTTTGGCAATTTCGATAGGCAGCGTCGGATCGTCGGGGAGCCTCACATCGTGCTGCACCCGAACGACGCCGACAAGCGTTCCATTCAAGATGGCCAGAAGGTCAGAATGTTTAATTCCCGAGGTTCGATGGAGGTCGTCGCCAAGGTCAACGACACCGTGCTTCCAGGTGTTGTAGTGGCACCCGTAGGCTATTGGGCAAGCCTCTCCAACTCACCTACCTCCAATGCGCTCACTGCTTTGGAATATGCCGATTTCGGCCGAGCGCCAACCTTCTCGGATACGCAGGTGGAAGTGGAAAGCGTTAGATAATTGAAATAGCATAAAAGTTTCTGCTTCGTCGATCAACATGCGAAGCAGAAACTGTATTATTGCCCATTGTGGGGCAGATCTTCGAGAAAGGGGTGTTGGCATGTCTTTATATTTAACGTACGACGAGGCTTTGGATCGTATTGCAAAGCTTGCTCGATCTGTTCGTATAGAGACGATCCCCGTTGCAAGCGCGCATAATCGGGTTCTTGCCGTCGACGCCGTTGCCACAATCAACAACCCTCCTTTTCCAAGATCGATGATGGACGGCTTCGCCATCCGTGCCGAGCATGCTGTGCCCGGTACAAGTCTGGAGATTGTCGGAATGATCGCGGCAGGAGATAAGGCAGCGAATACTCTTCAGGCTGGACAGGCTGTTCGAATTATGACAGGAGCGCGGATGCCGGAAATGGCCGACAGCGTTGCCAGATATGAATGGTGCGAGGAATCGGAAGGCTTCGTTACTTTATTGAGAAGCGTAACCAAGGGGGAATCGGTTCAGCAGGTCGGAGACGATGCCGCCAAGGGAGAAGTGCTGGTCGCAGCCGGTACCCGGCTGACGGGGACACATCTGGCTGCGTGCAAATGTTTTGGGATCGAATCTGTTCAGGTCAGGTGTTCTCCTGCAGTGTCCATCATTGTGACGGGAAGCGAGCTAGTGGAGGAGGTAACAACTCCATTGCAGACAGGACAAATTTACGGGGTCAATGATGTCTTCATTCGGCATGCAGTCGAGCGGGACGGTTACCGGGTCATTGACGTGCAGTATGTGGGTGATAGTAAGGAATCGATTCGCGTTGCCATTCTGGAGGCTTCCTACTACTCGGATTACGTTCTTGTTACGGGCGGGGTATCGGTAGGAGATCTCGATTATGTGCCGCAGGTACTACACGGTCTCGGAGCTGAGCTGGCTGTCCGCAAAATCTATATCCGCCCTGGATCTCCGTTTGTCGCGGCATCCTTGAACGATGCGGTTATCTTCGGATTGTCGGGTAATCCAGCAGCCTGCTACATTCAGTTCGAAACGCTCGTTCGACCCGTTCTTCTTCGTTCGCTTGGCATAGATGAGATTCCATTCGCATCTTCAGGGAGATTGGCGCACGATATCGAGCTGAAACCGATCAAACCCGAACGCATCTTTCGAGCGAGAGCCTGGATTGAGAGCGGGGCCGTGCAGGTAGACGCGAGAAGCGCTCAATCGCCGGGAGTGATGTCGAGTCTATCATCATCCAATTGCTTAATACGGCTTGATAAGCCTGATTATACGCAAGGAAGTGTTATTCAACTAAGATGGTTATCTGCTCCGCATACACCGACAGAAACATAACGAGATCGAATAAGGAGGATGGCCGATGCAATATCGAATTCAGGTTTTTGCCGGTTTGATTCAATTGACTGGCAGCACGATCATTATCCTTGAAGCCCCGGAAGAGAAGATGACGATAGATGAGTTAAGATCGCGGGTGATCGATCAATATCCGCAAGCTGCGCCGCTTCTGAAGCAATCCTTTATGGCGGTTAACCATGCGTATGCCTTGCTCAGTCAAGCGATCACCCCTACTGACGAACTGGCGATCATTCCACCAGTGTCTGGAGGATGAGTCATGATGAGCACTTCGCAATTCTATAAGATTGTGTATGATCGAGTCGACCCTGAGTCAGTCTTGAATGCCGTACTCGACCCGGATCACGGTGCCTCTATCGTGTTTGTGGGCACTACACGCGAGCATACGAAGGGACAGCGCACTTTGCTGCTCGAATACGAGGCGTATGAGCCAATGGCACTTCGAACAATGGAGCAGATTGGAGCGGAGATTGCACAACGCTGGCCGGGCTCTAAGGTTGCCATTACGCATCGTCTCGGAATCGTCGGCATTGGAGAAGCGAGCGTTGTCATCGCCGTATCTTCACCGCATCGCGATTGGGCCTATCAAGGGAGCAGATATGCGATCGATCGGTTGAAGCAAATCGTCCCAATCTGGAAGAAAGAAGTGTGGGAGGATGGGTCCGAATGGAAGGGACATCAGACGGGACCTTGGAATCCGACCGCCGACCTTAAAACCGCTGAACAGGAGGGTGTTCATGAATCAGGGTGAAACTGATCAATATCCTCGACTGACACATTTTAATTCTGAAGGGCGAGCCCGGATGGTGGACGTCTCGGATAAGCCGGATACAAAGCGTTCGGCTACCGCCAGCTGCGTTGTACAGATGAAGCAAGAAACGATGGAACTGATTAAGCAGGGCAAGATGGCTAAGGGGGACGTACTGGCTGTGGCACAGGTGGCTGGTATTATCGCTGCCAAGAGAACTCCTGAATGGATTCCGATGTGTCATCCTATCGCCATCTCCGGCGTGGACATTCGGTTTGTTGACGACGGGGCGAGAGAGTTAACCATTCTGGCGACGGTCACGACGACAGGGCCAACCGGTGTGGAGATGGAAGCTCTGACCGCTGTTTTGGCCTCAGCGCTGACGGTATACGATATGTGCAAGGCTGTCGATAAGGGAATGACGATAAGCTTTGCGAAATTGCTGGTCAAGACCGGCGGCAAAAGCGGAGATTACACCAGGTCTATGTAATGGATACCAAGGGGCTAGGCAGGTCCGGCAGGGGGAGAGCAACATCGGAAGATACTCAAGACAGGAATTGTTCGTAGGAATCGGTCCTGAGGGACAACGGAAGCTAAGCGGCAAGCATGTGCTTCTCGTAGGAGCAGGAGCCCTTGGCACGGGAAATGCCGAAATACTTGTCAGGGCGGGCGTTGGCAAAGTAACGATCGTTGACCGCGACTATGTAGAATGGAGCAATCTGCAGCGCCAGCAATTGTATGACGAGGTGGCTGCCCGCGCTCGAATCCCCAAGGCGATAGCAGCCAAGCAACGGCTGCAGCAAATAAATTCGGAGGTTCAAATTGAAGCTCGGGTCCTTGATCTTACCTTGGAGGAGCTTGACACGGTTGTGACGGACGTGGATCTGATCATTGACGCGACCGACAACTTCGATACCCGCTTGCTGATCAATGATTATGCGCTGAAACAAAGGATTCCTTGGATATATGGAGCTTGTGTAGGTAGCTATGGGACGACGATGACCATTGTACCCAGAAGGACGCCGTGCCTTCATTGCTTGCTGGAGACGATACCTCTGGCTGGCGCAACCTGCGACACCGTTGGCGTTATTTCATCAGTCGTTCAGATGGTCGTTGCTTATCAAACTGCCGAAGCGTTCAAGCTCCTAGTCGGGGACATGGCAGCTCTGCATGGCAAGCTGATTTCATTCGACTTGTGGTCCAACCAACATACCTCTATTTCTATCGATAATATGAAGAGGGAGAATTGCCTGTCCTGCGGCTCCCAGCCCGTCTATCCCTATCTCCAGTCGGAACGTCAGTCCAAGACGGTTGTTCTATGCGGACGGGATACAGTGCAGATTCGTCCGTCCAAAGCGGGACAACGAGATCTGGCTGAAGTCGCACGGGCATGGTCGAGGCTTGATGGACGAGTGGAATCGAACCCGTATTTAGTCTCCCTGACGCTGTCGTCTCATAGACTGGTCCTATTTCAGAATGGTCGCGTTCTGGTGCACGGCACGAAGGATATTGCCGAGGCACGGTCGCTTTATTATAAGTACTTAGGTTGATTATTCATTAAACAACTGATTAAGTACATCTCATTTGCCGCCTTCAAGGCTCGGTCGAGCTAATAACAGAACATATTACTGAGAGGGAGATCGCATAATGCAACAGACAACGGATTTAATTGTCATCGGAGGGGGACCTGTCGGTTTGTTCGCCAGCTTCTATAGCGGAATGCGGAAGGCTACGGTCAAAATCATTGATAGCATGCCGCAGCTGGGGGGGCAGCTAGCTGCTCTGTATCCAGAGAAATATATTTACGACGTAGCCGGATTTCCCAAGGTTACGGGACAGGAGCTTGTAGATCGGCTTGTCGAACAGATGAAACAATTTCCGGTACAAGTCCGATTGGAGGAAAAGGTGCTCTCTGTCGCTAAGCTGGAAGAACGTTTGTTCAAGATAACAACGGACAAAGAGGTACATTATGCGAAGGCCATTATTTTGGCGGGTGGAGCAGGAGCCTTTCAGCCGCGCCGGCTGGGAATCTCGGAAGCGCAACGATTTGAAGGGCTTAATCTGCATTACTTTGTAAGCGATGTTCGGCGATTCGCCGGCAAGCGAGTGCTGATCACCGGAGGCGGCGACTCCGCGGTTGACTGGGCCCTGATGCTTGAGCCGGTAGCTGCACAGGTGACTCTTGTGCATCGGCGCGATAAATTCCGGGCTCACGAGTACAGCATCGACAAGTTAAGGAATTCGAAGGTAGACGTACAGACGCCTTGGGAGATTAAGGAGCTTCAGGGAGAAGAGAAGGTGGAGAAGGTGAAACTTCGCCATACGGCTTCCGGAGAGGAGCGGCAGATCGAGGTGGACGAGGTCATTGTCAATTACGGTTTTGTTTCTTCGATTGGGCCGATTGCGGAGTGGGGACTGGCGATCGAGAGTGGATCGGTTGTCGTCGATACCCGTATGGAGACGAATATCCCGGGCTTTTTTGCGGCGGGCGACCTCGTCCATTATCCTGGCAAAGTAAAGCTGATTGCTACCGGCTTCGGTGAGGCGCCAACGGCGGTCAATAACGCTATGGTTTATATCAACCCGGAAGCGAAGCTATCTCCCGGGCACAGCAGCAATATGAAATTCGCATAGCAGTGCTCATGCTTCAATAGATTAAACTATGATTGATAGGAGAACTTATTATGGCTATTTATACTTGGGTAGATCAAGATACTTGCATTGCTTGCGGGGCTTGCGGAGCGACGGCTCCCGACATCTTCGATTACAATGATGAAGGACTGGCCAAAGTCATCTATGCCGGTGACGAAAATACCGGATCGACCAAAATTCCTGCCGAACTGGAAGACGACCTGCACGACGCGGTTGACGGATGCCCGACAGATTCGATTAAGTTAACCCATGCACCTAGATGACTTTTTCGGGCTTTCATCGCCCCCGAGACCACTGAATAACTGACGTTTCTTGAGGACAGTTCGGAATATAGATAGAGAACACGCCATCTTGCACCGATCTCTGGGGTAGGATGGCGTGTTTTCTGAGCGGAATGCTGCCTGCTTTTGCCTTACGCATTATATGAAAAAAGAAATATTAAATGACGGCAAGCTTGATCCATCTTAATGAAAACTAAAAATACTTATGCCAAAATAAGATAAAAAAGGTTGGGATGTGGGCAAGTAATGAAAACAATAGGACTTATAGGTGGGATAGTTGGGAATCATCCTTACTCTATTATCAAATCATTAATGAAAGGGTAAAAGAAAGGAAAGGTGGGCACCACTCTGCAAAAAGTTTGCTGTATTCCGTAGATTTTCAAGAAATCAAGGATCTCCAGCATCAAACAAATTGGACAGCGGCAACGAAGATCATGATTGAATCGGCACAAAAACTTGAAGCAGGTGGAGCAGATGTCTACGACTTCATGCCGAGGCTGCCGTTGATTTTGCGTTAGGAGACAATGAACACATCGGCAATACTGATTGAAAGCAACAAGTCCAGGAGCCAAAACGGGTGCATCTCGAGAGAGATGCTTTTTTTCGTTCCTAATTACAGCAAGATGTGGAAAGTCGAGCGAAACCCGTTATGTTATTTTATTTGCTGAAAAGGAATGATCAAATTCGATCAAAGAAAGGAGCAGCAAACAGAATGACAGGAGATCCGCGATCTTACAAATCAGAATCGGTAGGGAGTTTTTTGATAGGCGCATAGATATGGTAGGTCGAATTCAGATGGTGTACATCATCAAAAGCTTGAATGAGTTCAATATCGGTTTCTGCTGTCTCTTGCTTGGAAATCTTTAAAAATCTGGCATAGTCGCTTTCCAGTACATCCCCAATGTCCAGTAATTCACCACAATAGTTGAACCTTGCACAAAAAAATTGAGGCACATCAACCGTGAAAAAGTAAGGTTTATCAATTTCAATGCTGCTTGGGATTCCAAACAGTACCTTAAATTGAGTTGAATCGGGTTGACAGTTTGAATAAATGACATAACAGGGACCATTTATGGTTTGATCAATATGACTCAACAGCATTTTTGAATGTGCGCGAATCTTCTCTTTGTAATCTTCATTGGCTAAATCCACTTCAAAAGCAATCCCGCTGATTCGGGTCTCCTTGAATTCGGTCAAGGTGAAGTCCATGACGATGTCACCGTTAATGTTTTTAAAAGGTCTCTTCACCACCGTAGGTAAGGGGACGGGAGAGATGGTCGTAAGTCCTGTTTTTAAAGAACTTGGAGCTACGCCGTATTGTCGTTTAAAAGCACGAGTGAACGAGGCTTGTGTACCGAAGTTGAGCTGATATGCAATATCGGTAAGAGAGCTGTTTTTGTTTTGAATAAAGGCCAAAGATGCATTCAATCTTCTAGATAGAATGTATTGGTTTAACGAACAGCCCATCATAGCAGAGAATAGCCGATGAAAATAGTATTTAGACATGTTAAAGGTATGGGCAACGGATTCTACGGTTAAGGACTGTTGTAAATGGCCCTCGATATGGATCAAAGCACGTTCGATGACTTCGTTATGGTCCATAACTACTCCTTATATCAAGTTTTATAGGCAGAGTATACCATACGTCCATCCACAAATAAATTTATTGTATTAGGAGGCAAAGAAGATGACAAGAGACCGAAGGAATGCAAGGATACTGGGGATTTTTTATATTGTTGCTGCAGTGACGTCAATTATAGCAGTTGTTTTGTATGGGCCGGTTTTGTCAGAACAATGGCAGATGGCCGTGGCAAATGGATCGAAAACAAAAGTCTTAATTGGTGGATTAAATGACCTCTCACTTATTGTAACGGCTGTTGGTACAGCAATCATGCTTTTTCCCTACGTTCGGCATTGGAACGAGCATCTTGCACTTGGGTATCTTTGTTTTCGGTTTATGGAAGCTGTTTTTATTGCGATTAGTCTCGTAAGTATATTGGGTTTGTTACAGCTTAGTTCATTTTATGATACACCTAGCTTAGCAAGTAAAACCAATGTTGAACCCATAGGGCTGTTGATGCAATCGATTTATCAGTGGACGGCTATGTTGGGTCCAAATCTCATGTTGGGTATAAATACAAGTCTGTATAGTTATTTGCTTTATCGAACAGGCTATGTGCCTAAACCGTTAGCAATGTTCGGAATGATTACAGCAGTTATGGTATTTTTAGCTGGTTTGCTGCAGATGTTTGGGATCATCGGACCCTATTCGGCGGCAAAAGGATTGTTGGCGCTTCCTGTAGGAGTTTATGAGATGAGCTTGGCAGTCTGGTTAATTGTGAAGGGATTCCATGGGGAGAACCTTGCTAAATTGAGAGCAAAAACAGCTTCTTCAGTCTTTAGTAAATGAATCAAACGGTCTTTGATCAGGAGACAAGAGGTGATGATGATTCAACTCATACATTGAAGCGGATAGGGATGAAATTTTGTGCTTCCGGGCATGTTATGGAATAACATCAAGGGGGGCTGTTATGATGGCAAGAAGAAGGAGAAAGTATGCAATGCCAGGGGTCGAACAGGGAATGCAAGCGTTCAAAGCAGATGTAATGAAGCGCGAAGGATATACTGTAAATCCGAACCAACCAGACGATGTAAAATACGAAGTGGCTAAGGAGCTTGGCGTGCCTCTGCACCCAGGAAACAATGGTCAACTGACAACCGAATCAGCAGGCCATGTCGGTGGCAAAATTGGCGGTTCCATGGTGAGGGAATTGATTCGTCTCGCTCAGGAGCAATTAGCGAACAGGGAGTAATCCTGAACTGAAACGTTCTGATAAGGATTTGCCCCCTCTTTCATTTCTTTTTCTCCAACTCCGCCTTTAATCTTGCATTCTCTTCCAACAGCTTTTGAACGTCCGGAACATCCTTGCCAGAAACCCAGCCATACAAATCGTCTCTTGCTGCATACGCTGGCAATTGATCATGAAGCACCATCTTAATGTGCCTTACATCTTCAACATAATAGATCGGGATTTGTTCCATGACGGATTGCTTAAATTCTTGAAACTCCTGATAGTATTCAATTGCTGCGAAGTCATATGGCTTTTGTCTTAGTGCTTCATCTGTGACAACAAAAGCAAATCTAGGTTTGCCCGCTTCTCCGGCATACTCATACTCCCAATGGATATAGCTCTTGGATTCATCAGGAAGTGTTAAACCATAGAATCCTCCGAGAATCAGGACATATACATCGGACTCGTCGATCCATCTCTTTCTAATTTTCATTGGACTTTCCTTGAAAGATTGCTCGATTCCCGCAGGGATATGGCCGGCTTGAAGTACGGCTTCAACAGCGGTATGTCTTTCCTCAATAAGATCATAGTAAGTAGACGATATGTAAATTTGTAGTTTTTTTCTCATAGGCCCACCCCAATTAAAGAATTAGTATAATTAGAATCTATCACTCGTTCACATTATTTGTCAAAAGAATCGGGGAGAAATAAGGTTTAGATTCGTATTCCTCTGAGGAAACCAGAGCGCGTATTTATTAGGATTAATTTGGGGCTGTACACACAAATAAAGATCCAATCACTAAAGTGACTGGACCCTCGATAAAACTAAATTTCAAAATCAATCGTACCCTTTTCGGTTAATTCAAACGGACCAGGTGTGACATCTGCATCGGGTCTCTTTGTTCTGAAAAAGTCGAAGTCAAACTGATATGGAGTGCTGTCTGGTTCCTCATACTTCATATTGGCGTGATACGTTTTTCCAAGCAGGTCCGTAGTTACCAACATTGTATGGGTTCCTCGAAGCAATTCGGGCTCATTGATCTGAATGTGGACCTTACCTAGCGCAGGATCAATCTCAACATTTATGCCCTTCTGTGCAACTATCTTCGCATCTGATTCGTGACGACTTGGAACCGCATGATTGAGATATACATTTCCACTCATAGCTACCGGAAGAACCGCATTGCCTATAAAGAAATCCTTCGCAGCATCGCCAAGCTCAAGAAGCTCCTCTTTGGTATATTCCCACCATTTTTTATCTTTTACATCAGGATGTTGATCGTAGCCGCCCAGTCCCACAGCATGCAAATAGCAAATGGAATTGTCCGGTACACCATCCATGACCGTCTTCCCGTCCTCTCCAACCTCATCCCTTGGTTTAAGTGGAAGATGCTCAAAGAAGGTAATAGGAACAGGCTCCTTATGCGCATCGTTATCACCCAAAAAGATATTGTTGTAGTACCTGTCATCGCCTCCAGTGATATTGGAGTATCCGGCCATGGCCGTCTCGTGCGGGAAATGATAAGGCGTGATACGGGTAATCTCGGAACGAACTACAAATCTGCCTGCAAATAAATTATGAGCAAATGCTCCGCCCTGGGCCATATTTCTGAAATTCATAGGAGAGAGAAATAGATTATGATCAACCATGTATGGACCATGGCACACTTCAACGAAGAGGTCTTCTGAAATATTGTCAAAAAATACGTTACGGCTGATACGGGTGCCCTGTGCCTGCCAGTCAAGCCAGAGCGCACGGTAACAGCTATAGATGATATTTTCGCTAATTTGAGTATCCAGGGAAGCATGCAGCTTGATTCCCGCTACTTCGGCACCGTGTCTGAGTCGTTTGTGGTGAATGTTATAAATACGGTTCTGAACAATGTGGCTGAAGGCAGCTCCCATATGGCCCACAATGCCTGCCTGTTCACAATCATGAATCACATTACCTCGAACGATGTGACTGCCGACGTTATCCTTATGCCAACCGGAGCGTAATGCTCGTAAAATAACCTCCTGCTCCCGTTGAGTACCCCCTTTGCTTTTCTTCTCTATAGAATTGGTGTGACCTGTACCAATTTCGGTACCCAGACTAATACCAACGCATTTGGATTCACTAATTATATTGTTTTCAATAATCCAGCCCTTGCTCCAGTGAGGTCCCATCAAACCTTCCTGGTAGTCCGTAGGCGGTGCCCATTGAGGCGAGGCTTGACGAAGTGTGAAGCCACTTACGGTTATATAATTGATTCCCGGTTTCTCAGGCCAGAAGCAATAAGGACGGACATTAATTTCTACATTTTCTTTTCGAGGATCTTTCCCGCCAAAATTAGCCCAGATTTTTGTTGTCGTAGAACCCACTTCTGCATACCATTTCAACAATGAATCCTTGGGATACTTGGCTTCGGACCAAGCCTCAGGATTGAGAACGCTTTCAACACTATTGCACTCATACAATGATTTGCCATCCAGATATACATCGCCGAGATGAATCGGGAAGGGCCCGTCAAACAACCAGTCTCCACTGAGTTCCACTTCAAAGGGGTTACGGACGGAAAAGATGGAATTAAGCACTTCTGTGCTCCAAACGTTGTCTCTTTCAGAACTCCAGTTGGTAATCCGTTCAGCTCCTGTAATGACGACTTCCCCGTCTCCTGCGGATCGGTATATGATTCGATGCTCCGCTGTTCCTCCATTAGCCGGGTTGACCCATTCCCTGTATACTCCCGCATGAACAATAACGGTATCACCAGCCATGGCATGAGCCGCAGCGCGTGATATGGTACGAAGGGGTTGCTCCGCTGTTCCTTTGTGGTGATCATTCCCGTGTATGGATACATGATATTCCATAACAACGCTCCTTCTTCCTACCTTATATAAGTCGTAAGAATTGCTTACAAGCTGAAGGCAGGATATTTTTTTAAATATTGTTGTATTAAGTCATTATACTAGAAAATATATACAATAGGAGAGATAGGAATATAGATGTTTTATGTACAAGTGCGTTATGATGTCATCCTAAATCGCAGAGTGACCGATAGATGATGAATGGTTGACTCCTTTTCCTACGCTTAAATTTCTGTCTCTGCAATGATGAGGGAATGAAGGTTTCACTGTTACGTTGAAGCTTGATCTTAGAAGGGATAAAAGGTGTATTTGAGCCTTATTCATATCTTATAACTCCATAAGTTGTATTCTTAAGTATGATTTAAAATAAAAATTCATTTCTAAAAAAGTTGATCTTTTTATTACAATATATAAATATTGTCAAGTTATAATAATTTCATAAAGAATGTCTTTCAGAGATGTAGAATAGCTCATTTAATTAGTGTATTCTTTTTATGCAAATCTAAATGAAAAAGGGGGTTTTTTTAATAGTAAATTTAAAAATCGTTTACAATAAGGAGTGCTGATCCTAATGAAAAGAACTCGACTTTCTATAATTATTCATCCTTTTATATCAATATTTCTTATTTCTATTGTTATTACAGGCGTCTTATTCTTTACGGAGACTAATTTGACTGGTGATTCCCCTATTAATTATTCTGAACAGGACAATTTCATTATTTTTATTGTAACTATTTTCTGGGTATACTTTACTTTTGTTGTATCTTTAGGAATGACAAGTTTGCTTATGGAGTTGTTTGAAGTTAAACAAATTTTACGCGCAATTATTTATGTTGCCATAGCGATTATTTGTATGTTCCTACCTACGGTACTCAAAGAATATAATTGGTTTTTTATTTTTGTAACAATAGCTTTTTTTATTATAGAGATTCTATGGACGAAACGTACAACAAACAAAGATTAAAAAAACAACCGGATTATTTTTAATTCCGGTTGTTTTTTTAATCTCATTTTACCTACATAGTGAGAATAAATTAGGAGGAATAGAATATGGCAAATTATGAGTACTATACATGGAAACACATACCTGCATCAATTGGTGAACAGCATATAATCAAAACCTCTTTGAGTAACATTAAAACGGAAACTGTATTAAGTCCAGTAAGAAACACTAGCTATGTTGGTGTTAATGGAGGCTTTTTTGAGGCAAGTGATGGCTATACCAAGCCACCAACAAAGGGGGCGTCTATTGCATACTCGTCTGTTGATGAGAACTCATCGGTAACTTATCAGGGGCGCACACTCAAGAAAAACTATTTATCTAATACTTCTGTAAATGGTAATGAAATCTCTAGAAAAACGGCTGTATTCTATCGAGATATGAATGGATCACTTCGTGCAACGCATCTTTATGTTAAGAATGTTAATGAAGTGTATCAATATTATCCTAAGCGGACAGTTGAAATGATTATTGGAGGGAACGATTATAATTTAGAGAACTGGGGTGGGTCTTCGATAAAGGGTGAGGTGGGTTATTATCTACCTATTGCACGTACTGTATTAGCTTGGAAGAATAATGATGCTTATCTCATTGCTGGATCAGGAAGTGTTCCCTTCATGAAAGGTATTATGGATGACATGGGCTTAAATGCAGTTGATTCAATAATGCTTGATGGTTCAGGATCAACACAAATGCAAATCTATCAAAACAATAAGTGGAGCAGTCCAGTAGATAGCGATAGATATGTCTTTAATATGATTCGGCTTAAAAATAAATAACTGTAGAAAACTATACTTTACTATTCTTAACTAAGTAGACAAAATAGGTTTTATTATAGGACGACTTCCTCCGAAGGCATTATGGGGGAATCGTCTACTTGTCTTGGTATCAAAATTTATGGGGATTTGGCTAATGTTAATTTTACTCTTTGCTCACAATTGAATATCGGTCAACAGACGTTGAACAGATGCAAAAAAATGTTACAACAATTATCTCTGTAATCAATCCTTCATTCACAAAAGAGGATTACTCAACTATTCCCGCTGGTAAGTTGTTTTTTAATAGAATCTACCATGTACACCCAACCGATCAGTCCACATAAAACAAAACCAAATGCATGCAGCGCTCCGTAAATGGGAATGAAATCGAGAATGGTTAAGGAAAATATTTTTTTCAGTAACGGATACAAAATAGAGAGCACGATAACTGTATAAAAAGCGAAGCAGGAAAGACATAAGAAGAAGGTTGCCTTTTTGTGTAAAGGGTTTCTTCTCAAATAAGAAAGGAGATAAGTGGTGTAAACGACAATATTACAGGCGAACAAAGTGACACCAATGTATTCGATCGGCTTGGAGAAAATCATACCAATGGCAATCAATATGGGTCCGATGATATCAATGGCAACGATCCACGGATACCAGCTTTTTTTCGTCATGATCCGTCCCAGTGCACCAATAAAAATCGGAACGATAGCAGATGAAAAATGAAAGTGGACCGAGCTTAACGCGTGAGTTGCAACACTAGCATTGAAGAGATCCAGCTGATATTGATATAAGGTAAACCAGATGCCCCCTATAAAAAAATAAACGAGTCCTGCGCCAATGGCTATTTCCGCAGCTTTTCCTTTAGCTATCACAATCGTGATCAAGCCATAGATGCCAAGCAGTAGTGTGAACAGAAGCCAACCTAGGGAGAGCATGCCTGGGATGGCCGTGCCTTCTAATCCCCACATCGTACTGCTCATCACCGAAATTAGCGTAAGAAGCGCTGCGGTAAATTGAAGCCATTTCATAGCGACATAAACCATTCGTTGCTGTTTATTCTTGTCATCATACTTCAAAAGCAAGATGACGAGAGGTACAATGACGAAAGCCGCAAACAGTATAAATTTTTCAACAAGCTTGAATGGGAAGTAATCCAAACTAAATATAAGAATCGTCATGATTCCACCGGGAATCACGGGTACTAACAATGACTTCATTGGTTGCTTCAGAGAACACTTCATAGTGGTTCCTTTCTAACTATGTATGGAATATAAACTGCTTACAGCGTGTTGTGTAGCATCCTTTAGGATAGATAGGTAATTCTCGTTCAAGTTTAACACTACGTAGGAACAACTGGAAGTCGAGTGAGTGAATCCCTTCTTCATAAGGTAAGCTCGCAGTGCAAAATATCCGATGTGATATAATGGAAGTAATCTACAATTTAAATTGATTTATAGGGAAGGAATCGCAATTCATGATCA
Source organism: Paenibacillus sp. TC-CSREp1 (assembly GCF_050171015.1). NCBI lineage: Bacteria > Bacillati > Bacillota > Bacilli > Caryophanales > Paenibacillaceae > Paenibacillus > Paenibacillus sp. TC-CSREp1. Next base: position 103,709 of record NZ_JBNOKM010000014.1, read on the forward strand.
TCGCTGTCGATGTGTATTATGAGGAAGATCAAGCGAAATCAGTGGGGGTTATTTTTGAAAGCTGGGACGATTCCAAACCACTCGACGTCATCACGTCTTATACGGAAAACCCTCATGAATACGAACCAGGTTTTTTCTATAAACGAGAGCTTCCTTGCATACGGGAACTGATGAAACATACGGATATTAACCAGATACACACCATTGTAGTGGATGGTTATGTGTACTTAGACAATGAGAAAAGACCCGGACTCGGACATTTTGTTTATACAGATTTTTCAGAGAACATTCCAGTGATTGGTGTGGCAAAAAATGCTTTTCACGATAATAAGGCTGTTGTCCAACACGATAATGAGGCTTTTGTTCAAAAGGTTTATCGTGGCAAAAGTGCCAAGCCTTTGTATATCACTTCCATTGGCATGGAGTTAGTCGTCGCTGCCCAGCACATACAGAGTATGTATGGGGAATACCGGTTTCCACATCTGCTGAAATTGCTGGATAAGCATACGAAGGAAGCCCGGCTATAACCAATTGGGGGAATTCAATATGTTGTTTCGGAAGAAAGAAACGCAGCTGGATCGAATAAAATACAAGCTCGAACAAGCCAAGCAAAAAGATGCGGCTTTTTTGGTGTTTGGATCATCTTCACACCAGTATAAGGTTGATAAAAAGCTTAGCACAAAAGAGCTTGCACAGTGGCAAGCAAACAACCAGGTCACACTCCCGGAGCCTTATGCGCAGTTTCTGACGGAAGTGGGAAATGGAGGTGCCGGACCGTATTACGGGATATATTCGATTGAGAAGGCAGCTTCTTACACGGCTAGTCATGCACTTACTACAAAATGTGTTTTGCACCCCAAGATGACAAAAGAGGAATGGAATCATCTTATCGAGCCCTTGATTAGTGATGAGGACATCTCCGATCTGGAATATGAAGCAGCACGCGATCAGGTGCTGGGCGGTATGTTGTGCATTGGCACACAAGGCTGCGAATACGATATGTATCTCATCCTTGAAGGCACGAATAGAGGGAAAGTCGTTTACACTTCAGATTTTCATCCGGATCATCCCTTTTTCTTTGTCTACGAAGAACACTTTCTGGACTGGTATGAGCGCTGGCTGGACGAAATTATTCTGGATTATGATATCACGTGGTTTGGTAGTCGAATGCCGGGTGATGAACAGGCGTTGATACAGGTTTATCAAAACGCTACAGATGAAGAGATTAAAATTAAAGCTCTTGAGGGAATGTTCAAGTTTAGAAAAATCTCGCAGCCAACCATCGATTTCTTAACCAGCGTTGCGGAGCAAAGAGGAAATGATCGTACTACAGCCATTCAGTTAATCTGCAAAACCTCTATTGACGCGGGAAGAAAATTTCTCCTCGAGATGTTGCGTCCAGAAAGAAACGAAGAGTTTTTACAAGCTTTAAACATTTTGAACTGGTATGGTAAATCTGTTGATTTAACGGAATTTATACAATTGATATTGCAAAGTCTTGACCGAGTTCACAGAGCGGAGACGTTACGTCATGTGGGGTATGTTTTGGAATCCTCCGGCGCGATTACACTCCAAAACTTTGCACCTTTTCTGTGCCACAACGATTCTAATACACAAGCTGCTGCAATCTATGCTACACGCAATTGTCCTAACAAGCAGGAGAGCTGGAAAGTCATTGAACAGATGTTTGCCGGCAGCAACAAACAAGAAGCTTTGAAAAATACAATTTCATATTGGGGACTTATTCCTCATGCAAAGTTATTGCCTTATTACAAGGCGGTGTGGCCTGAATATAAAAACCAACATCATTTTAGAGAAAAATTTACAGGCTGTTTGAAAGAGTTAGATTTGCCAGATGATTATTTTGACAAATAGAATGCCTTAGAAATACAAACCAATTGTACTCACCCTCAATCGGTGTTACGCTGAGATTCGACATCCTCAAATTTACGTTCTGTAACAATCCCAAACAATAAATCACTATTTCAGATACCAAGAAAGGTTACACCATGATTAACGTTGAACATCTATCTTTTTCTTTTCCGCAAAAAGAGCTTTATAAAAACATTTCATTTACGCTTGAAGAGGGTCAACACTGTGCTTTTATCGGCACAAGCGGTAGTGGCAAAAGTACGCTGATCGAGATTCTGATGGACCCGGACAGACATTTGTTCGAGGGGAAGCTGGAGATCGATCCTGATTGCAAAATCGGATATGTGAGTCAGTTTTCGCAGGTAGATCCCACGAGAGATATGACTGTATTTGAATATATCGGAGAAGAGTTTATCAAGCTTCAGGATGAAATCACAGCGATCTATGCGGAAATGGAATCTGCGTCGGATATGGATTCGCTGCTGGAAAAGGTTCAATCAGCTATGGATGCACTGGATGCCATGGGCGGTGATGATTTTGAAAGTACTATTCATAAACAGCTGAATCTGGCCAATCTCTTGAAGCTGAAGGATGCTAGCATATCCTCCTTAAGCGGCGGGGAATTCAAGCTAATTCAGGTGATGAAGGAAATGCTTCGCAGGCCGGACCTGATGATTATGGACGAACCGGATGTATTTCTGGATTTCGAAAACCTCAATGCACTTAAAAAACTGATCAACTCCCATAAAGGCATGCTGCTGGTCGTTACGCATAACCGCTATCTGTTGAATCATTGTTTCAACAAAATCATCCACCTTGAAAACATGGAACTCCAGGAATTTGACGGACGATATATCGAGTACAATTTCTCCTTGCTTCAGACGAAGATCGAACTGCAAGAAATCGCGGTTGCTGAAGCGGAGGAGATCGAAAGATACGATGGTGTCATCGAAAATCTCAGAGCCATCGCAACGATTAATTCGGAAGCTTCCAGAGGAAGAGCGTTAAAAGCGAGAGTGAAATTTCAAGAAAGATTGGAAGCGCGCAGAATCAAAGCGCCGTTTGTCGATATTAAACAGCCGAATATACGATTTGGTCTGATTCATAAAGTGGAAGACAGCATTGCTATCAAGGTAAATAACTATAGCGTTTCCTTTGATGAGCTGCTTTTGCAAGATGTGAACTTCGAGATCAAATCGACAGATAAGGTGGCCATAATCGGCCCCAATGGTACGGGGAAAACGACGTTGCTCCGGGATATTTTCAAAAACAATCAGCCATCCATTGAAATGAATGACGATATCAACGTGGCTTATTTATCACAGCTTCAAGGCGAAACGCTAAAAGAGTCAAATACGATCCTCCATGAATTTATCGATGCCGGGTTTGAAACATATGATAAGATCAGAGCCTATCTTGTGAACTACGGCTTTGAAGGTGAGATTCTGGATCAAAAGATCCAATCACTGTCCGGCGGCGAAAAAAATATGCTTCAATTGGCTAAAGCTGCTGGGGTGCAAGCTGACCTATTGCTTCTTGACGAACCGACAAGCCATCTGGACATCTATTCGCAGATCGCACTGGAGAGAGCCATCGAAGAATATCAAGGTGCGATTCTCATGGTTTCGCATGATTTCTATTCCGTTGTAAATGGTATGGATTATGTACTCATTATTGAGGACAAGACGATCAGAAAAATGAGTATGCGCAAATTCAGACAGATGATTTACGCAAGTCATTTCAATAAAGACTATCTGCAAAATGAACAAAAGAAAAAGGCCGTTGAAATGCAAATCGAGTTGGCTTTGAAGGATACCGATTTTGAACGCGCAAAAGGCCTGGTTGATGAGCTGGAAGGAATAATCAAGCAGCTATAATCGTAGTAGTTGAGGACTGTACATTTTATTAAAGAACGATGAATTAAGCATATCGCTCCACTCTATAAATCCACCACCCTATGAGGTTGTGGATTTTTGCTTTTTGAGGTCTTTTAGCTATTGCTAAAAGCTATGACCAGTCATGCTTTTTTCATATAACATATAGTCAATTCGATCATGCTATACTCAGGAAACTAAAAGTTAGAAGGAGATTTTTCTATGATACCATTTCGTAATGATCACGTTGGAAGCTTCCTGCGTCCTGCAAACTTAAGTCAGGCACGTGAACAATATAAATCAGGCCACATCACATACGAGGAACTAAAAGCTGTAGAAGATCAAGAGATTATCCGATTGATTGAGAAACAAAAGGAGAACAGTGTATTCGCAATTACGGATGGTGAGTTCCGCAGAAGCTGGTGGCATTTTGATTTTCTGGGCGGTTTGGATGGCGTGGAGCTGTATGAGGAAATTGATGGACCTCAATTCCATAACATGAAGACTCGCAAAGGTGGAATTCGGGTTGTCGGTAAAGTCGATTTCTCTGCACATCCCTTTGTAGAGCATTTTAAATTTTTGAAAAAGCATGCAGGTGATGCCGTCGCAAAACAAACCATTCCAAGTCCGAATATGCTTCTTTATCGATTGGAAAACGGCGCTAATATTTATACGGACCGGGAGCAATTCCTTCAGGATACAGTTGCAGCATATCAAAAAGCTATTCAATCCTTCTATGATGCAGGATGTCGTTACCTGCAATTAGATGATACCGCTTGGGCAGACCTCTTCTCAGAGGCCGGTCATGATAAGCTGCGCGCTAAAGGGTTGGAACCGGCAGTAGAGTTGAAAACGATGCAGCGCATGATTAATGAAACGTTGGCTCATAAACCGGCAGATTTAGTGGTAACGATGCATATTTGTCGGGGGAACTATAAATCCAACTATTTCTCAACCGGTGGTTACGATTACGCTTCGGAAGTTATTTTTGGAGGCTTGAACGTGGATGGCTTATTTTTAGAATTTGACGATGAACGCTCAGGTAGTTTCGAGCCATTAAAATATGTGAATCGAACAGATTTGAAAATCGTGCTTGGTTTAATCACATCGAAAACCGGCGAGTTAGAAGATAAAGAGCAGATTAAAGCCCGGATTGCCGAAGCGGCAACCTATGTACCTCTTGATCAGCTTTGCTTGAGCCCCCAATGCGGCTTTTCATCCACAGAAGAAGGCAATATTTTAACAGAAGAACAACAATGGCGGAAACTTCGGTATGTTAGGGAAATTGCAGAGGAAGTTTGGAATTAACGGAGGGGATTCAAATGACGATTCAAGCAGACCAAGAGACCGTTATCGTTGAAGCCTTCATTAATGGTCAGCATGTAAAATCCCTTTCGCAGGTAGCAAAAGAGAATCCGGCAAATCCAGCTGAAACCGTAGGTTATTTCCCTGTCACGACGAAAGAACAAGCCGCCTCCGCAATTGAAGCGGCAGCAGGGGCTTTTAAAACATGGAAGCAGACCTCGGTTGATGAACGCATTATTCGGATGCGAAAGGCGATAGAGAAAATTAAAGCAGCAGAGAATGAAATTGTGCATTTGCTGTCCAGAGAGCATGGCAAGCCTCTGTATGATGCACATGGTGAAATTTTTGTTTCATTAATGTGGATGGAGTTTGCTTGTAATGAAGCCAATTCAGTTCTGGCGGAAGAGATCCAGGAGCATGACCATGGGAAAACCATTATATCCTATGATCCAATCGGTGTGGTGGCAGCGATTAGTCCATGGAACTACCCTATTGCCTTATCTACGATTAAAATCGCACCTGCCTTGCTTGCGGGCAACACGATTGTGCTCAAACCAAGTCCATATGCACCACTGGCGGCGGCGAAGGTGGCAGAGATCATTGCGAGTGAGTTCCCGGCTGGTGTGATCAATGTCGTTTATGGTGATGCGGATGTGGGTGTTGAACTGACGAGTCATCCGCTTGTGACTAAAATCGCCTTTACAGGCGGAACGGCAACAGCGAAGCATATTATCAAAGCCGCTTCAGAAACGATTAAGGATATGACGCTGGAGCTTGGGGGGAATGATGCGGCGATCTTCCTGGAAAGCTTTGATGTTCATGACGAGCGAGCCATGCGCCGGATTGTCATCTCTAATTTCCTGACAACAGGCCAGATCTGTATGATTGCCAAACGTGTATATGTACACCATTCTATTTATGATGAATTTGTGGAAAAATATATAGAGGCAGCAAATCGCTGGATTCGAATTGGTGATCCATTTGATCCAAACACGACGGTGGGGCCCGTTAATAACCTGAAGCAGAGAGATTACGTGCATGGTTTGGTTGAAGATGCACAGAAGCGCGGAGCCAAGGTCATCCCGCTCGGCCAAATTCTTGATCAGCAGCGGTTTGAGCAAGGTTACTACCTGCAACCTACGCTTGTGTTAGATTGCGATTATAATGATCCGATTGTGGTGGAAGAACAGTTTGGTCCTACCGTTCCGATTCTGCCATATGACAATGAAGAGCAGGTCGTTAAATTACACAATGAAAGCATATATGGATTGACGAGTTCTGTATGGGGAAAAGAAGAGGATGCCATTTTGGTTGCACGTCAACTCGAGGCTGGAACGACAATGATCAATACAGCTGCTGTGCAGGGGCTTGATGTTCGGTTCCCTTTTGGTGGCTTCAAGCAATCGGGTATTGGTCGTGAATACGGTGCGGATGGGATCCGCACGTATACGGAAAAGCATGTGATCAACGTTCCGAAGACGCTGGATCTTCCCTATATACCCGAATAAATTTAATCTCATAGCACACAACTATAGATATCGTACAGGGAATTGAAAATGGTGTGAAATCAAAACTAAATTAGGGTCAACAAGTGCGCTTTGTTTACTGATTGTTAATCAGTAGACAGGGCGTTTTTTGTTATATATGTGATTTGTAACCGTTATTTTAACGCTAAAAATGCAGCACATATCTGATGGAGGCTCAGTACGAATCATGTCTAAAGTGCATATATACTGGTGGTCAGAATTTGGTTAGACCTCTAATTTATAATGGACAGGTATGCCCTACAAATGGAATGTAATTTTTTATCAATTTCCTGTTGTAAGGAGAAGAGCGGGTAGAGGGAGAGAAAAAGTCTCTCGGTTCCGCCAAAAATTTTAGAAATGGAGGAGATTCTCGTATTGAAGCAAAGACGCAATGTAGGTAAACCGTTATTGTCCTTATTTCTGGCAATTATACTTGTTTTGCAGACAGTGACGTTTTCTACTGCTGCATATGCAGAGAGTGGGCCTAACGATACTGAAATGGGAGCGGTTAGCGAGCCCGACTCGTCAATTGTGGACGAACCATCCGAGGAAGTGGTTGGCGAGCCCGACTCACCGAATGTGGACGAGCCGTCCGAGGAAACGGTTAGTGAGCCCGACACGCCGATTGTTGACGAACCGTCCTCAGTATCTAAGGAAGAGCAAGATGTATCAAACAACTCCATCATGATGGAAGCAGTCCCGATGGATAAAACAGCAGTATTTATGGGATCTAATTCATCCTTTCCGCTGGAGTTGAAACAAGGGAATGTGGTTATTGATCTGAATGGTATTATTCAGGGCCGACAACCATTTACGCTCAAATCGGAAGGGCTCAAGGTACCCGTCAATGGGGATGATGCCAATCCAACAAATGCAGATCCTGAGAAATACATTCAAAAGGGTGACTGGATTGAGCTGAAACGGGAAGATCATTTCAAGGAAGTCGTGCTTCCGACAGCTACCAAAACTCTGTTTGCACAGACTGACTCAGGCACCAAACAGTTAGGTACTGCCTATTTTACTCCAAATAGCATTCGAGTTGTCTTTGACGGTGATGATAACTTTTTCAATGGGGTAGGACGAGGTATTACCTTCAGTTTCGAGACGACAGCTGATGCAGATGTGACAGGATTGAATTATGGCGATAACAAGCCTGTCAACATCTTTGGTAGTACATATCAGCTAGAGAATCCAAATGTTACAGCAGAGTACGGTATCACGTTAACCTCGCCTGGGATGATCCGATGGGATCAGTATAGTTATCGCGGCATTCAACCGGCTCAGTTCGTTGAAGGCGCGATTACTTGGCAGTCAACCGTATCTGCGTCGGACCAGTTTGATAAAACGATCAAATTGCCATTAGACGGGAAGACATTTTATACGAATCCCTCAACATATAATACAGGCTTTGGAAATTCACGCGGTATTTATGTGGAGGGGTCCTTCAAAGTTAACGATCAGAACGCAACCCCAGTTGTTGGAGCAGACGGATCGCTGACTTACATTTTCCCTTCGGGAACAGGTCCGGAACCAAAAGTGGAATATAAAACCTGGATTCCTAAGGAATCGTATTATTATGAGTATCGGAATCCACCAAGCAATCTGGGGCGTAGCTACCGAGATATGACTGGTAAAGTGGAACTGAGACAAGACAATAGCATGCTGGTGCAGGCTGGGCTGGAGATGTCCTTTGCTCCCGACTGGATTCAATCCAGTGCCTCATACGATCATGCGAGTGAGACCATTCTTTGGAAAGTCACGGTTAACCAATATAACAAAAAAGGGTTGAAGGACTTTACAATTACCAATGTTTTACCTGCCGGGCTGGACTTTTTATCGGCTGAATGGCAAGAGAATGGCACCGAATCTGGATTAACACCCATTACACCAGATGCAAACGGCGTGTATTCTTTTGGAAATATTAACGGTAAAGTGGATCTATTTATTAAAAGCAAAGTAATAAGTGGTTCCAGTTTCAGAATCGACCCTCGTGCCAATTGGAATCTGGATACATCAGATGGCATACAGAACAACGATGTGAAGGCGGGTACGAGACCCGCAGCTGTAACGGACGAGGCCATCGTTAACATCGGCGCGCATAATTTCACAAAATCAGGTGCTGTTTCTACAGAGGATTATAATCAAGGCAGCATCACGTGGACGGTTAACCTTGCTCCACAATATGCTCTGCCGAATGCGGCAGTATATGATGTCCTCGTACATGGTGGTAATTTGGACGTCTTGGACAACGCCGTAGATGTAACTGATGAAGTGAGTGCAGGAACCATTGCAAAGATCAAAGCAAATGTAACTTCCGCGCAGCTTTGGAAGCAGTATAAGGCAGGAACGCTGAAGACGAGTGTAGCCAATCTGAACATGAAGGTAATCCCTTTAACGGTGGACGGTAAAGTGGTGGCGGATCTGATCAAGGTGACCGGATATACGGAAAATTCCGCATCCTTCAGTTTCCGTGCACTGGAGACTAATCCCGACATCCTTTTTAGACAGGATATCAACGTAGGGAAAACAAGCTCTAATCGCGCTTTGCTCATTGATGGCGAAAGTGTAATACAAGCGCAAAACAGCGCCAATTTACACCTGCGTATGCTGAACAAGGATATGCTCTTTGCATCGAGACCATTGAAGGCAGATGGCACACTTGAAAATGTTAGCCCAAATAACGTTAACAGCTACATTAGAAACGATAGTAATGATGCATGGACGATTTCTGCTTATGACCGGACAACCAAGACAGTCACCTTCCGTCTAGGGGTAAATATGCCTGGATATAACACAGAAGAAATGGCTAAGGACGGCGGTAATCGAGTCATTAGCAATATAAAGTTAGTGGACACATTGCCTGAAGGCTGGGAGTTTGTTCCTTTTTCTGAAGGTAAAGATTATGAGCTTTGGAAAGGATCTTCTGACAATGGTTCAGGTACAGAGTATGGTGTTAGAAACGACGCTAAATCGATCATTGAACCAGGCACTGATGCTCATGTCGTAAGCTCCTTTTCCTATAGTGGAAACGTAGGAACGTTCACTTTTTCTAAATTGGAAAGTCCTTATGTGATCTTGGTGAAGGCAAGGCCTTCTAACGCAGCTTTAGAGGAATATTTGGACGAATACACGACCAATGGCACGGACAAGCAAGTGTTATATAACAAAGCTGACCTCCATATGTCTTGGGGCGGAGTGGAAAAAATTCTCTCCGAACAGCGTAAGATTATCGTACCGATCCAGACTTTGGGCAAGTCGGTAACTAAACCTGTTCCAGGTGTGTTGGAATGGACAGTAAACTATACTCCGCCATTTAACATGAAGCAGGGCGTTTATCTGGAGGATACTCTGGGTGCAGGCATGAACCTGCGTTATGAAGATAACGGAAAGCTTGTGCTGACATCACCTAGTATGGCCGTCTATCCTGCTAAACTAACGGCCAGTGGTACTCTGGAACGAGGTGAAGCTCTTGACCTGAGCGACCCTGATAGCGAAGTTCAAGTAGAGGTTGCACCAGGCGCAGGAAGAACTACGGTTCTGAAATTCAAAATGAATGATCCTAATAAGTTTTACCAATTTGTGTACCAGACAGAAGTTGATCCCTCTACAGCGAAAACTGGAGACAAAATGGGCAACGAGGTAAAACTGGAGGGCGATGACAGCCTGAGTGCTGTCAGTGCCAGAAGCGAAAGTACACTGGACAGCTCAGACGTAGCAGGTAGCTCAAGCTCGAATGCCCTGTTGCCTCTGAGAAAAGTAGATCCGAATGGAAATCCGCTGAAAGACGTAGAATTTACACTCTATAAAAAAGATACTGGAACTACAGTTACCAAAGGGAAAACCGATAGTGGAGGGAAACTTAATCTGCTATTCCCTGACCCAGGCTACTATGAGCTGAAGGAAACGTATATTGACACAAATACTTGGTTGCCTACGACAAGGATTTATCAAGTATACGTAGGAAATACACCGGGGAAACCTCTCTGGGTAGACGGAGTAAAAGTAACCTCGGATCAACCGCTGATTGTGCCTACACCTGCCCAAGGCAAGCTGACCATTACCAATAAGGTAGAAGGCAACGGCAGTGATCCGAACAAAGCATTTGTATACACCGTGACCCTCACGGGCGAAGGTCAGGACCAAGAGTATACGTATAAAAAATCGGATAATACGTCTGGAACGCTCAAAAATGGAGATAAGATCGTCCTCAAGCACGGGGAATCTGTAGTTCTTCCGGCTTTGCCTGCGAATCTGGTCTATACCGTAACCGAGGACGATTATACGACCGTTGATGGCTATACGACTACACCTGATACGAGAGAGCTGTCCGGCTCCATTGTGAACAAAGGTGATCATAAAGCAGACTTCATCAACGAACGAATCGTCAACAAGCTGACCATCAGTAATACGGTCATGGGCAACGGTGGCGATAAGACGAAGGAATTCGAGTACACCATCCACTTTGAGGATACAGGCAAAGATGAAAGTTACTCCTACGTGAAGTCGGATGGTAGTACAGGCACGATCAAGTCTGGCGACACCTTCCGCCTCAAGGACGGAGAGACACTGGATATTTCAGGCCTGCCTAAACATCTGAAATACACCGTTAGCCAAAAAGATTACACAACCGATGAATACATGACTACTCCTGAGGAACGGAATTATTCCGAAGTGATGAAAGGCATGGATGAAGAAGCTCCATTCACGAACGTGCGCGTCTTGAAGGGCGGACTACTCATCAGCAACATAGTGAAGGGCAAAGAGGAAGATAAGAGCAAGCTGTTTAAGTACACCATCACCTTCACAGGCGAGGGATCAGATGAGTCCTACGTCTATGAGAAGTCAGACGGCAGCAAGGGCGTAATCAAGAACGGCGATAGCTTCGAGCTTGCCGATGGCCAGACGCTTGTTGTGCAAGGACTGCCGGCATCTCTCGAGTATACGGTAACCCAGGACGATTATACGAAAGATGGTTATGTGACGGATCCTGAACGTTTTGTTCGCACGGGTGTGATTCCGGAGAAAAAAGTGGCTGAAGCTAAATTTAAAAATACTCGCCCTTATCTGGAAGGGGTACTGCGTGACAACAATACAGGGGAAATCATTCCGAATGCCTCCATCACAGTGACCGATCTGAAGACAGGCGAAGAGCTTCAGATTAAGACGAACGAGAAGGGTGAATATGCGGTCCCAGCCGTAGCTGACACGGACTACACGATCACATATACGAAGGTGTATCGGGTAGGCGGGAAAGATGTACCTGTCAAATTCACACAAAAGGCGAATGTGGACAGCAGTGTGACAGACGAGACCATTCCAGCGGATATTACGGCTGTAGGTATCATTCTGCTCAAACAAATGGACGGAACAACAGAGCTATTTAACAGCTTGCATACCAGCCATATGTATATCTACCTGAAGGGCAGAGACGGTAACTATATTACGGAAAATGGTCGTCCTAAGGCTTTCCCAATGGCTTCGAACGGTACTTTCTCCGTGGAAGGCTTAAGCGAACAGAAATACACAATGGAAGTTCGTTATCAAGTGGAGACGGGTGAGGAGTTGCTCCTCAAAGTGACGCAGCTTGACGTGAAAGCTAACGGAGAGTTGAATATCTCTGAGGAATTAGTCGACCCTTACGGTACGGTCTATGATGAAACTACAGGAAATGCGAGCACGGGCAAGAAAATTGAAGGAGCCAAAGTTACACTGTATTATGCGGATACTCAGCGGAATAGAGATAACGGCCGCATTCCGGGTACAAAAGTAACCCTTCCAGCGGTTCCGAATTTCCCGCCGCACGACAACAAGAGTCCAGAGCAGGATAGCGATGCTAACGGATTCTATGCGTATATGGTGTTTCCAGAAGCGGATTACTATCTGGTCGTAACGAAGGACGGATACGAAACGCACACAAGCGGTACGATTTCTGTAGATTTTGACATTGTCAAATACGATGTACCGATGAAGCCGATCCGTTCGGGTGGTGGCTCCGGCGGCAATAACGGAGGCAATAACGGAGGCAGCAATGGCAACAGTGGAACTGACAACGGTACTCCAGGAACGAACAATGGTACTCCAGGAACGAACAATGGCAACAGTGGAACCGATAATGGTATTCTAGGAATCAACAACGGTACTCCGGGAACGAACAGTGACAACAGTGGAACCGATAATGGCACTCCAGGAACCGACAGCGGTACTCCAGGAACGAACAACGGCAACAGTGGAACCAATAACGGTACCCCAGGAAGCGACAGCGGTACTCCAGGAACGAACAACGGCAACAGTGGAACCAATAACGGTAACCCAGGAACCAACACTGGCAACAGTGGAACAGATAACGGTGACCATGCTACTGATAACGCCAGCAGCGAGTTGGACGATGCTCCGAAAACAGGAGACAACAGTATATCGCCAATGTTCTATATGATTTTGGCACTGATGTCCTTGATCACGATCGCGTTCTGTCTGCTCGGTAACAAGAAGAAAAAGCACATTTAATGACCGGAAAGGCGGTAAGAACATGAGCAAAACTAAAAAAATTCTTATCGCCATTTCCTCCCTTGTGTTGGTATTTTCCCTCATCGCGATTTCGAGAACGCTGCTGCGAGATTATGCTGAGCAACAGAAAATAGATGAGTTGGCAAGCATGTGGGAGGAAGGGTCGAATAAAAACGGAGGGGATGCAATCCCCTCTTTTTTGTTCAATAAGAAGAAGCCAGTCATGCTTCCTGAATTTCGTGCCCTTTACGAGCGGAACTCGGACATTGTGGGCTGGCTGAAGATTAACGGCACTCGAATTGAGTACCCGGTCATGCAAAACCAACAGGATGCGGAGTATTATCTCAATCATGACTTCGATAAGAAGCAAACCCAAGGCGGCCTTCCTTTTTTGGACAAGCATAGCCGGATCAATGGTTCAGATATTTTGCTAATTCACGGACATCATATGAAAAGTGGCTGGATGTTTAAAGATTTAATGAAATACAAGAGCGAAAGCTTTTATAAAGAGCACGCCGCATTTGAGTTCAGCACGCTTTACGGAAAGGAAGAGTATGAGATTGTTGCTGTTATTCTATCCAAAGTGTATCGTAAATCAGATGACGTGTTTAAATACTATCAGATCGAGAATGTAAAGACGTCCGCCGAGTTCGATGCATATGTTCAGAGTATCAAAAAACTCGCTCTTTATGACACAGGTGTAACAGCTCAGTATGGTGATAAACTTGTTGTACTGTCCACATGCGAATATTCGACTGAAAATGGCCGGCTAGCGGTGGTTGCTAGAAAGCGTTAAGGTCGATGCCAAACAAAACACGAAATGAATTAATTTCATCTCGCGTGCTCTCTTTAGAGGACGCGATTTTTTTGTCTCCTGACTTAACGAAGAGCCGGGAATGAGGTTGAACGTAGGTGGATTAAAGACAAGTCTTCTTTATAATGGAGATGAGTGCTGTATACGAATAAAACAAGTGAATATCAGATTCTGGAGAGGGAGTTGTAAAGTGACGATAGAGAATCAAGCGAATATTTTGACGACTAGAGTAGAATCTATTCTTTATTATGCCAAACCTTTCTTAACCAATGAACATAGAGCAGGCTGGATCGGCGGGAATGCACCCGAGTTTTTCGACGACCAATCAGAACTCATCCACGAAGGTAACCAAAAGTATTCTTTTTATCTGAGCTTTAACCACCCCTTCAAACCAGAGTGCATGATTTCGATCTTTATCCCTGAAGACCGTGAAACCTATTTGGAAAATAACATCTATCCTCATTGCCCAATCAAGGTGATTGAACATCCTGTTTCAGTGGAAAGTACGCAGGAATCCTTTACTCACAAGGATCTGATAAAACACTTTATCTCAAACGGAGAACGAAGCAAGGACGAAATATCAATCGAGCAGCCCTTCTTGATTAAGGTGGGTGGTAATCCGAGGCTGATTCAAAATGAAGACTATTATTTCGCAACACTCAAGAAAGAGTCACTATCATTCTTTTTCCAAGTCGAAGAAGATGGTTATCCCGATACATTGATTCGAGAAGATGGAGATTATCCATTTGGTTATGGTTCGCTATATATTTTCGCCACAATGGGTACAGAAATACAACACCCTGTAGCCGGTTTCTGTCAGTTTTCTTAAGCGAAATAGACGAAAATCGCAAGTCATGAAAGGAAGAGTGAACGTAAATGCAGAGAATACCTATAAACGCTACTGACATAACGTTGTCAGTGGCGTTTTTTTATAATCAGATCAGCACGGCAAGGAGACAGGCAATAACAAGATTTAGGGGAATAATGAAGAAGATGAGGAAGGATGATCTGTTGTGAATTTTGCTTCTGTACGCATCATTACTGACAATGTAGAGGGTCTTGTGGAGTTCTATGAGCACGTTCTTGGGGTTTCAGCGGAGCGCCCTGCACCCGTATTTGCACAATTTGTTTTACCATCTTGCACGCTTGCCATCGGGCACACCCAGACCATAGCATTATTTGAAGTGGACGCAGCACATGCAGCCGGATCCACGAATCATCCGGTCATTTTGGAGTTCCACGTTGCCGATATTGAAGCGGAATATGAACGCCTGAACACATATATTCATTATTGGGTGAAGCAACCAACTACCATGCCGTGGGGAAACCGCTCCATGCTGTTTCGTGATCCGGATGGCAACCTGGTGAACTTCTTTGAACCTGTAACCGAAGAAGCGATCCAAAGATTTAATCAGAGCCATTGACACGTAAATATACGCATAAAAATCAGCTCACGTCTTGCTACGGTTTTCAATAAATCAGTAGACAGGGCGTTTTTTGTTCGTTAAGTTGGTCGTAGCAAGTTTCTTCGTTAGATTTAATCCCACAAATCTGTGCACGAAATGTCGGATGTGAACGTTCCGCTCTTGATATTCTATACCTGAAAGGAGGTCATTTGAATGGATTCGCTGGCAAATCTGAATAGAGCCTTACAGTATATTGAAGACCATCTTGAGGAAGACATCGATGTGAGAGAAGCTGCGCGATTAGCCCAGTGTTCGGACTATCATTTCTCAAGGATGTTCTCCTTCCTTGCAGGTATCTCGTTGTCGGAGTATATCCGGAGGAGGCGCCTGACTCTCGCGGCATTCGAGCTTCAGGCCGGTGACTTAAGAATTGTGGATGTGGCAGTGAAATACGGTTATACATCTGCAGACGCCTTTTCCAGAGCCTTTCAGGCATTGCACGGGATAACTCCCTCATCAGTAAGATCTCATGCGCCGTCTTTAGTAGCCTATCCACGAATGACCTTCCAATTGACTATTCAGGGAGGAAATGCAATGAATTATCGTATTGTGGAGAAGGAAGCGTTCAGTATTGCAGGTTTTATGAAAAGAGTACCTATTCAATTTGAGGGTGTAAACCCGGAGATCGCCTCCATGTGGAAAAGCTTGACCAGCGAGGATATCGACCGATTGAAACAGATCTCTAATGTTGAACCACAGGGATTAATCTCTGCTTCGGTTAATTTTTCTGAAGGGCGAATGGAGGAACAGGGAGAACTCGATCACTATATAGGTGCAGCTACATCCAAGGAATGCCCCAAGGATTTTTCCAAATTAGAGGTCCCCGCACTGACATGGGCTGTCTTTGAAGCTGTCGGACCGTTTCCCGAAACGTTACAACAGGTCTGGAGCCGAATCTATTCGGAGTGGTTTCCTTCTGCAAATTACGAAGTGGCGCGGGGGCCCGAAATCTTATGGAATGAAGGCAAGGATGTGTCATCTCCCGAATTCAGGAGTGAGATTTGGATACCCGTTGTTCAAAGATAGAATAATTAAACGATTATCTTAATTGTTTAGTGGCTATGTAAAGTTTAATTAAGGCATTCATTGCCTATTTCCAACTTAATTACAATGTTATCCTTTTCCTATGTCAGATGCGCACCTGATGAATCTTAATTGGGAAAGGAAGAAGAAAAGATGAGTAAGGACAGTATCATTAGATCAACACTTTCAGAAAAGGTGTGTATTACGCCGAATGGATTTAGTGCCGATCAATTGGACATGGAACAGTTTAGAGCCTGCCACGAATTATTCTTTGACAAGATCATGGAAATTCATATATCCGATATCAAGGGAATAGAGGGATACGGTGAGTTTGATGATGGATGCAAAACAGAATACGGGAGCTGTAAGGAATTTCTGGTCGGAACATTTGCAGAGCATAAAGAGGGCTATTGGTACAATTGGAAAGAGATGTTCGAGACAACGGTACTTGATCGTGATTTTTTTGAAACATACTTGCAGGAAATGAAGGACAGAATTCCGTACTGTGAGGGAAAACGTTATTTGGTGTATAACAACACATTCTTCTCTAATATGATTACAGATGGTAAAACGACGGTCGGATTCCCTGACTGGAGCAGATCGGGCATCGGTGATTTCCTTCTCGATTTTGTTATTATGGATTTGAACAAGCCATATTTGCAGATTCCAGAACGGTTATTCGAGTACTGTAAAAAAAGAAACATCGTTATACCAGATTTTCAGGAGAGATTTTTATGTATGGCTTATTATAAAGGTATTGATGTGTTGCGCTGGCATGCATCCATTGATGATACGGAGTCCTGCACGTCCATTATGAAGTCTATCAGTGAACTAAAAGATCGAATTTACGCCTTATAGATGGTGATTGAATGAAATATGAAAATGCCAGCGATATTCTCCCTGAGGAACTATTGAAAGAAATCCAGAAGTATGCAGCAGGCAAACTACTGTATATTCCTTCTGGAGAGGAAAAAAAGGCTTGGGGTGAAGCATCTGGCTACCGGGCCCAACTGAAAAAGCGCAATCGAATGATCCGAAATAAGTACGCTCACGGGCTCACAATATCAGAACTCGCAGACGAGTATTACTTATCCTTGGACTCCATTAAGAAAATCATCTACTCAAAGCATACCGATGCGCACTTAACTTATTCTCCAACAATAGAATCAGCTGTAAGCTATGCCAATACCGGGATGCTTGAAGAATGGATTCAATGCTATTTGCTGCTCACCCGGCAAGTCTCTCCCGATGTGCAGGAGCTCATAGAGGAAGATGATTTATATTTTGGAGTGGTTAAATTTCCATTACGCCTCATTCAGCATGATGAATTTGATAGCGTGGAGAACGTTGCAAGGGAAAGTGATGATGATACATCTATGCCCCCACCACTTCTTATTCAGTATAAGGAAGGGAAGTTTTATTGTACTATGCAGAGGGGCTTGTTGGCTTTGCTGAAACAACGTAAAATAAATGCTTATCCCTCCATCATTGTTTTAAGAAAAAATACCGAGTATAAAAGATTCATGAAATATTTCGGCAATGTACTTATTTTTGTTGATAAAGTTTGATTCGACACATGGGCCATCAAACGTAGTAAACTCGCGTCCTGCTTACGGTTTCCAACAAACCAGTAGACAGGGCGTTTTTTGTTCGTTAAGTTGGTCGTAGACATATACGAGTCATAGCGGCTCGTAAATACACAACGGACAATGATCTGAAGGAGTACATACATGCTAGATATAAACCCTGACTTGTTAGCACAATGTATCGATATTATGGATTTGACGAACGTACTATGCGAACAACCCCGTTTGCAATTGGAGCACACCTCTCTTCTATTGGTGACGGATGGACAAACTACACTATCCATGAATGGGCGGGAAGAGCATATGGTCTATGGCCATGTGATCGTTGTGGAGAAAGGCTCAGTCATCCAGCTGACCGATACATATCATAAGGATTTTTCGGGTTACTTCATAAGCTTTCGGATGTATGATACCCAAACCAATACACCCTGCATGTACAGTGTAAATACACAGGCCGGATATGCAGTGCAGAAAATACCTGAAACCGTCCTGAGCGATACGCGAATCGCACTCCATAAAGCTGCAGCTGCCGATGAGTTAAGTGTAACGATGAAGCAATTTATTTTATACAACCTGCTTAAAGAATTAAAGGAAGAACGGAGACCGGAAGAATTCACACTCGAAGAGAGGCTGGCTCGCACGGTTGTACATATGCAGCAAAAGTATAATCAGTCGATCACCCGAGAAGAGCTTGCGGCGATTGCCGGATACAGCCCCGCATATTATTCCAGACAATTCATGCAGTTATATGGCAAAACTCCGATGGAATATTTGATTCGTTATCGTATTTTCCGTGCGCAAGAAATGCTGTTAACTACAGGTGATTTATCTAAAAATGTAGCCAAAAAAACAGGCTTTGATGATGCCCAGTATTTTAATCGACAGTTCAAGCGGTTCGTGGGCAAAGCGCCCAAACAATTCATGCAATCCATCGCAGATTATCGAATATGCTTTCTCTCGGCAGCACACGCTGAGATTGCCATCGGCTTAGGCATAATTCCCCACGGTGTAACGGTGATACGCTCCTTAACGCCGAAGTATCAGCAAGATATGTTTCAGCAGCATGGTGTTAGCCTGATCGAGATGCCTCAGTATGTTTTCCAACCGGATCGTATTGCGCAGATACAGCCTGATTTAATTATTGGTGAACATTTAACGGAGGAGATGAAACAACATCTGCGCGCTGTAGCTCCCGTAATCACGAATCTGCCCCCAGATCTGAATTCGCTTATTCATTACTTTGGGCAATTGTTGAACAGACAGAAGCAGGCGAGCGAGCTTATTCAAGAGTTAGACGAACAGGTATACGCGCTGAAGGACAAAATCGACAGTCATATCAAGGGTGAATCCACTGTGCTTTATTTGCGAGTAGAAGAGTCGGGTTACCGGTATGTTGGTGAGTCCTCCTGCGATACGGCCATTCTGTTACATAAGGAGCTAGGCTTGCACATACCTGAGACATTTCAGACAAACAAGAGAAGCTTCAACATATGCTCGTTACAACAATTAGCTGAAGCCAATCCTGCGTATTTGTTTGTGGAGAAGCGCATCATGGACTATTACAGTGCAAACCTCAGTCTGGTGAATCTACAGAGCAGTGAGCAGTGGGGTTGTCTGGATGCTGTAACGAACAATCGAGTCTTCTATGTGGATACGGGTCTATGGATTAACAATTGCAGTGTGTTTGGAAAAAGAAAGATTATGCAGCAGATTGAACAAGCCATGTTAGGCAGTTAGGTAAGTCTTTAGATGGCGTAGAGCCGACAGCACAATAATCCACTGTTTAGGACACTTTACACTATAGTAGGTTGTCTCATTATTCCTTATAATTTGATAGTGATAATCATTATCATTATCATTGAAAATCAAAGAAAAGGGGTTATAGTTGTAATGAGAACAATCGGAAGAACATTGCTTTATATTGTTTTAACATTAACGGTAGTTGCTTTAACAGCGTGCTCCAATACCAACACCACTCAAGAGAGTGGAACGGAAGCCAGTGTGACAGAAACAAAAGGGGAGCCGACAACACGTGTGGTCAAAGATACTTTCGGTGAGGTCACGATTCCCGCAGAGCCTAAAAATATGCTGGTTCTCAGTCCCAGTTATGCTGAAAACATGATCGAAATCGGTGTTATCCCGAATGTAGTTACGCTTGTTAAAGAGATAGAGCCTGAATATCGTCCGAAGCTGTTCAACGAACATCAGGTGAAAATGATTCAAGTAGAACAGTACGAGGATAACTTTGAACTACTCATCGAGGAGTCACCCGATCTCATTATCGCGCAGGGTGCAGCCATTGATGCCAAAAAGTATGAGGCGCTAAGCAAGATTGCGCCCACAGTTGCGGTTGATGCGGGTGTAACGATTGAAGAATATGTTCCTGCACTGGGTAAGCTTTTTGGAAAAGAGAAAGAAGCGGAGCTTGCGCTCCAGAAATACAGTGACAAGATCGAAGACACAAAACAAAAACTTCACAATTCTATCGGTGATGCCAAAATTCTCGTCATTCGTGTAGAACAGAAGCAATATCGCGTGCTTGGCCAGGAAAAGGACAGCCCTGGAAGCGATATGTTATACCATAAGCTAGGACTGAACATACCAACCAAACTGAAGGATAATCATGACTGGTTCACACCAATCTCCCTGGAAGTGCTGCCTGAGCTGGATGCGGATTATATTTTCGTGGAACAACGTCAGATGCAAAATTACAGCAGTGAGCAGTCTATGAAGGATCTGGAGAGCAGTCCGCTTTGGCAGGGGATGGATGCCGTGAAAAAAGGACATGTGTACCCGCTCAAAACGGCTGATTTTGTAGTAGGTGAAGGTCTGAACGGATACCCGTTGTTCATGGATTATCTCGTAGAAAAGTTGGTGAAATAGATGAAGCGTGATATCTATGACGTTATCATTATTGGCGGCGGCCCTGCGGGCATGTATGCGGCATTCTATAGCGGAATGCGCGAGATGCGGACGAAAATAATCGAAGCAAAGCATGAGCTTGGTGGATTTATGCGAACGTATCCGGAGAAGATGGTTTGGGATGTTGGCGGGATTGAGCCTGTACGATGCGAAAGCATTATTCACTCCTTGATCACACAGGCCACAACCTTTGATCCGACAATCGTATATGGGCAAGAAGTGGTAGGCATGGATAAAGGGGATGACGGTATATTTACTCTTACGGCGAACACGGGAGAGAAGCATTATACCAAAACCATTATTCTTGCAACCGGGAGGGGCATTACGCGCATTCAGAAATTAACCGTGGAAGGTGCGGATCGCTATGAACTGAGCAACCTTCATTACACGGTTACAAGCTTGAATCGGTTCAAGGATAAGCGTGTGCTTATATCTGGTGGAGGCGATTCAGCAGTAGATTGGGCTATTGAAATTGCCGATCTGGCCAAGGAAGTATATGTCGTTCACAGACGCGATGACTTTAGTGCGTTTGAATCCTCGGTAACCCGCATGAAATCGGTGGCAACCACTTATGTTCCCTATGTCGTTACCCGCCTGCACGGTCAGGATAATCAAATTGATTATGTCACACTGCAGCATGTGGATTCCCAGACCGAGGTGAGGCTTGATGTGGATGAAGTGCTCGTCAACCATGGGTTTGAGCGTAATTTTGGCGGGGCCATTCTGAATTGGGGATTAGCTTCGGAAGAGTGGGGCATTACGGTTACACCTCAGATGTGTACGAGCATTCCAGGCATCTTTGGAGCGGGGGATATCGTTACGAATGAGGGTAAAATCAGATTGATCGCAGGCGCGTTTAATGATGCAGTCCATGCGGTAAACAGTGCCAAGCTGTACATTGATCCTACTGAATCCAAGATGGCGGGTGTTTCCTCTCACAACGACCGTTTCGCGGAGAAAAACGAGGATTTACGCCAAAAAAACAAGAGCACCAACGGTAATGCAGTTCAATAAGAGAGGTTAAATCTCATCATGTCGTCTAAAATAAAGAAAGCCGAATGTTCCCTTGGCGGGGGCATTCGGCTTTTTTGCCTTCCGGTGGCGCTTAATTGCTTTTAAGCTGCAAGCTTTTGCGATAAGAGCGTGGTGTTATGCCAGTTTCTCGTTTGAACATGTTGCAGAACTGGGCATCATTCACAAAACCAGACTCGGCGGAGACGTCGGAGATGGACATCTGTGTGCTGGCTAACAGATGCTTGGAGTAGTCCAGGCGTTTGATCAGCATATAGCGGGAAGGGGAGGCCCCATATTTCTCCTTGAACAGATGCCGGAAGCGGTCGTAGCTGTAGCCCGACATGTCCGCCAGCGTTTCAATAGAGAGCCGCTGTGTAAAATGCTCGTTCATATAAGCAAGCACATGCTGGAGCCGATCTCCGGAGAACAGCGGATACATACTGTTACCGCCCCGATGCAGCAGGTGAAGCAGCATATGATGCAGACGGTCGTTCAGGTAATCCTGTGCACCCTCACCACGTCTTGTATATTCGGTGTTCAGCTGCAGCATGTAGTTGTGGATGCTGTGCTCCCGGTCATCCTGATGCATACCCTGAAGCTCTCCAATCTCGGACAGATCGGTCTGAAAGCCAACAAAAAGCACCTCCGCATCCCCGCGGTGATCCTCATCATGCTGCTGATGGGGAGAGATGAGCGCATACGTACCAGCCTGAAAATGGTAGCTGTGCTCTCCAATCATGGACGTTCCATTTCCCTTAAAATAGTAGATCAGCTCATAACATTCATGGTGATGAGGGATGATATGCGTGAACCTGGCATGTTCGGCTCTGACAACATATAGAACTTGATCCATTATTGCTTTCCCCCTAATTTCGACATTTAGCCGAATCGTACAAAAAAGTGACCGAAATCAGATAAATATCAACGCTGAATTTTGTTATGATCATACTCATAAACGAATGTTAAACGAAATTAAACGTTTATACGTTCGGTTATTGCGATAAAGAAAACGCATTACAATTCAAAATCAGGTTGTGAAGTTCCCTATTTATTAAAGCTAGGCTGTAAGCACTACAGATTATCAATGATTTTAACAACAAACAGGGGTGTGAGTAAAGAAGATGAAAAAGAATGCATTCGTAATTTGTATGGTCGCCATGTTACTGCTTCTGTCTGCATGTGGTAGTACGAAAGGAACAACAGGAGAAGCGGGTACAGCCGGTTCAGGCGGCGAACAGACTGATCAACTGAAGGTTGTGCTGTTGATTCCAGGTACCTTGGGCGATAAATCTTTCTTTGACGCTGCCAATCATGGACTGGAGATGGTCAAGTCGGAGCTTGGTGCCCAGACAAAGGTCATTGAGATGGGTACAGACAAAACAAAGTGGGAGCCAACGTTTAACGATATTGCTGCCGAGGACTGGAACATTGTTATATCTGGCGGCTCGGAGATTACAGAGATGTTCAATGCGACTGCTGAGCAGTACCCTGACAAAACGTTCATTAACTATGATACCGATATCGAAGAAGCTCCAGCCAATGTTTATAATATGTCCTATTCTACCAACGAAGTATCCTTCCTGGCAGGTGCTGTTGCCGCACTTGCTACCCAATCGGACATGCCTAATGCAAATAAGGACAACGTTATCGGTTTTCTGGGGGGCATGGACATTCCGGGCATCAACGCTTTCCTCGTAGGTTACATTGAAGGTGCAAAATACGTAGATCCTGAAATCAAGGTTGCGGTATCCTATGCGGGTGATTTCGTCAATCCGGCCAAAGGTAAAGAGCTTTCGCTTATTCAATATAACTCGGGAGTCGACGTGATCTTCAACGTAGCAGGGGGTACAGGACTGGGTATCTTTGATGCCGCGAAGGAAAAATCCAGATATGCCATCGGTGTAGACTCTGACCAGGCTGCCCTGTTGAAAGATACAGACCCTGAAAAAGCCAACCTGATCCTTACTTCCGCGATTAAAAAGATTGACACAGCCATTCTCGAAGCAGTAACCAAGGCTAAGGATGGCAAGCTGGAGACAGGAAAACGTCAGGTAATGGGCTTTGTCGAGAACGGAGTAGGCATTGCAGAGAATGACATCTATAAGAGTGTATTCCCTGCTGATCTGCAGGCTAAAGTTGAAGAGATCAAGAAGAAGCTTGAAAACAAAGAGATTAACGTATCCAATGCAATGGGTATGGAGACGTCCGAGATTGAAGCGATTCGTAATAGTGTGAAGCCATAAGCTTTCCATTTTCATAAATGAGAGATATTTGACATTAATGCTGTACAGCCGGGAGATGTAGTGATGCAATATGCTGCATTCTCCGCTGTACATTTTTTGTGCAAACTGCCAGTAGAGAGGAGTTGTCTGTCCATGTCCGGCGCGCTGTTGGAAATGCGTAATATTACAAAGGTATACCCCAATGGGGTGGTCGCTAACCAAAATGTACAGTTCTCCTTGCAGGAGGGAGAGATTCATGCCATCGCGGGAGAGAACGGTGCGGGCAAATCTACGCTGATGAAGATGATGTTTGGCATGGAGGAGCCGAGTGAAGGCGAGATTTTGTTAAAAGGAAAACAGATCAAGCTGGGCAATCCGCAAGAAGCGATTGCGCTCGGAATTGGTATGGTGCATCAGCACTTTATGCTCGTTCCCTCCTTCACCGTTGCCGAGAATATGGTGCTTGGCATGGAGCCAAGACGTGGAGTGGGTATTCATTATGCGGAAGCGGTTCGCATGACAGAGGAAACGGCCCGCAAGTATAACCTGAGCGTTAATCCCCGTGCCAAGGTAGAGGATTTAAGCGTTGGCATGAAGCAGAAGGTCGAGATTCTGAAGGCGCTATTGCGCGGTGCAGAGATACTCATTCTGGATGAACCTACGGCTGTGCTGACTCCACAGGAGACGGAGGAGCTGTTCCGGGAACTGAAGCTGCTCAAGCAGAAGGGTCATACGATTGTTTTTATATCGCACAAGCTGAAGGAAGTGAAGGAAATCTGCGATCGCATTACCATTTTGCGGGGCGGACGCACAGAAGGTGTATTCAACATTGCAGATGTGTCGGAGCAGGAAATTTCAAGGCTGATGGTTGGACGGGATGTTGTGCTCAAGTATGACAAAACGCAGAACAATTATGGAGAGCCTGTCCTGTCGGTACAACAGCTGGGCGCAGTCGATGCGGAAGGCAAGTCCCTGCTGTCGAATATCAGCTTCAACGTTCGTGCAGGTGAAATCGTCGGAATTGCGGGTGTAGAGGGCAACGGGCAAAGTCAGCTTGTGGAAGCACTGACCGGGGGTCTGAACAGTCGTTTGGCGGGCGGTAAGGTCGAGGTAAATGGCAGAGATATTCAGGCTCTAGGTATCCGTGAGATTCGCGGTCTTGGTGTTTCTTATATTCCTGAGGATCGGATGCGGCAGGGTGCGGCTGGTGAGGCAAGCATTGCGGACAATCTGATCTCCACCCAGTATCGATCCAAGTCGCTCAATAGAGGGCCGCTGCTGCGTATGTCATCCATTCAGAAGCTTGCGAGCTCCCTGATCGAGGAATTCAAGGTTCGGTGCTCCGGCCCGTCACAGCCCATAGGCATGTTATCTGGTGGCAATATGCAGAAGGTGGTCGTTGCACGTGAATGCTCTACCGGGCCGTTACTGCTCATTGCAGAACAACCTACGCGCGGGGTAGATATTGGAGCAGCACAGTTTATACATCAGAAGCTGCTGGAGCTGCGGGATGCAGGCTGTGCAATCGTGCTTGTCTCCGCAGACTTGAATGAGATTCTGGAGATGAGTGACACACTGCTCGTGCTGTATGAAGGCGAAATTGCAGCACGGCTGGACTCACCTTCCAGCGTTAGTGAAGAGGAGTTGGGCCTTTACATGCTTGGTATTCGCCGTCAGCAGGAGCAGTATGAGGAGGAGGCATCCCCATGATGCGATTAAAGTATTTCGAAGTATACCGTACGGCAGCCGTTATTCTTATATCGCTCGCCATTGCATTTATTATTATTTCGCTCGTCAGCAGCCAGCCTGTGGAGACGATTCGTATTTTCCTGTTTGAGCCGCTGTCAACGTTAAGCCGTATGGGCAACGTGGTGGAAATGGCGATACCGCTTATGTTTACAGGATTATCGGTGTCCCTTCTGTTTAAAACCAACATGTTTAACCTGGGTGCTGAAGGAATCTTCTACATTTCTGGTATCGTGGCAGCAGTGCTGGCGATCCATCTAAGCATGAATGGAATCATGCATCCGATCGTGGCCATCGGGGCAGGGTCAATTGTTGGTGCACTTCTCTCCGCGATTCCGGGTTATCTGAAAGCCAAGTGGAATGCCAATGAGCTCGTTACCTCATTGATGTTCAACAGCATCTTTTTTGGCATTGGTCTGTACCTGCTCAATTATCATCTGAGAGATGCCAAGGCGTTCTCCAATGTGTCCTATAAATTTGCCGAGACTGCACAGCTCGCGAAAATACTGCCGGGAACACGTCTGCATACTGGACTCATTATCGTACTGGTATTGATTGTTGCTGCTCATTATTTTATGTATCACACCAAATGGGGATATGAGCTGCGAATGACAGGAGCCAACCGTGATTTTGCAGGTTACTCCGGCATGAAGACAGCGAAGGTTATCATTCTGGTGCATCTGATCGCAGGATTTATCGCGGGTATGGGTGGCTCGGTCGAGGTGCTGGGCATGTATAATCGCTTCCAATGGACCGCACTGCCGGGCTATGGACTGGACGGTGCTCTGGTTGCCATGCTGGCGAAGAACAATCCGTTATCCGTGATCGGAGCAGCGCTCTTCCTGGCCTACATCCGTATCGGGGCCGATCTGATGGCACGTCTGTCCGATGTGCCGTCAGAGATGATATCGATTATTCAAGCGGTCATCATTTTGCTGATCTCTGCGGAGCAATTCCTGAAATTCTGGAAGAATCGCATGCTGCTGAAGGAGGCCAAGCTCCATGAATAGCCTGCTGAACGTTATTTTAACGACTGACTTTGCATTCTCCGTACTGCGGGTAACGACACCAATCCTGTTTGCGGCATTAGGTGCCTTGATCTCCAATCGGGCAGGGATCATCAACATCGGTATGGAGGGCATTATGCTGGTATCCGCACTGGCGGGGGTTATTGTCAGCTCATACACGGCTAATGCCTGGATCGGACTGCTTGGTGCAGTATTATCGGGTACGGCGATTGCGGGGATGCTTGCTTTTTTCACATTAAAATTCAAAACCCATATTATTCTCGGTGGTGTGGCGATCAATATGTTCGCATCAGGCGGAACGGTATTTCTGCTGTACCTGCTGAGTGGTGACAAAGGATCATCGACGTCATTGCCGAGCAAGGTGCTGCCAAGCATAGATATTCCGCTGCTGCAGGACATCCCGGTGCTTGGTCCGATCCTGTCGGGACATCATATTTTGACCTATGTATCCATACTGGCTGTCATTGCTGTGTATTACCTGTTAAAACGCACACCGCTCGGATTGCAGATTCGCTCAGTCGGTGAGAATCCGCACGCAGCACAATCCGTTGGTGTCAGTGTTGTGAAAATCCAGTACTCCGCGCTGCTGCTGAGTGGATTTTTTGCCAGCCTGGGCGGGGCATACATGTCGATGGGATATCTGTCTCTATTCACCAGAGATATGATCGCGGGGCGAGGCTGGATTGCGATCGCAGCGGAGTCTATGGGACGCAGTACAACGGTAGGCACAGCCTTGACCTCACTGCTCTTCGGGGGAGCAGAGGCACTGGCCAATGCACTGCAGGTGCTTAAAATTCCCGCGGAGCTTATCGGTACACTGCCATATGCAGCTACTGTTGTCGGCCTGATCGTATATGCGATTGCCGAGACACGCAAAAAACGGCGCAAGCTTGCCCAAAAAACGAACTGAGGAGAGACTTATGACGATACCTATTATTATTGACTGTGATCCGGGTCATGACGACGCTATCGCTATACTGCTGGCGCTCGCCCACCCGGAGCAGCTGGAGATCAAAGGCATTACTACCGTAGGCGGGAATCAGACGTTAGAGAAAATTACGAACAATGCGCTTAAAATTCTCAGCTTTGTAGACGCGGATATCCCGGTAGCGAAGGGAGCAAAGGGGCCGCTGCTTGGCACGTTGGTGACGGGGGAGGAGGCTCATGGGGAATCGGGTATGGATGGCCCTGTGCTGCCGCCAAGCCGTTTTCGTCCCATAGAGACGGGCGCGGTTGAGTTTATTCGCGAGATTCTGCTCGCATCGGATGAGCCCGTTACCCTTGTGCCGATTGGCCCGCTGACCAATATTGCAACATTGATTCGTGCCTATCCCGAGCTGAAATCCCGTATTGCTGGCATTTCAATGATGGGTGGAGGCATTGCCTACGGGAATGTGACCCGTACTGCGGAGTTTAACATCTATGTGGACCCGGAAGCGGCTCAGATCGTGTTTGAATCGGGCATTCCGATCACGATGAGCGGACTTGATGTGACGGATAAAGCGGCTATTTTCGATGATGAGATTGAGGCTTTGAAAACACGCGGCCCGGTCTCAGTTCTGGTAGGAGAGCTGCTGGACTTCTATTCTATTTTCGGCAAAAAGATGGGATATCACGGCAATGCGCTGCACGATCCGTGCGCAATTGCCTGGTTGCTGCAGCCGCAGCTGTTCCAGAGCAAAATGCTGGATGTCACGGTTGAAACTCAGGGAACGTATACACGCGGTATGACGGTGGGTGACTTGCGCACCAAGACAGACCGTCAGCCTAACGTAAACGTGCTGCTGGATGTGGATCGCGATGCCTTTATTCGTCTTCTCTTTGATGCGCTCGCGATTCTAGACGCCCGATATGTACAACAAGCGTCTCAAGGAGAATCTTAGGATGGCTGGCTGGACAGACCTGCGTGAGACGGTGCGCCTGGAGGTAATTCAACGTGGCGAAGAGGGCTGTGATACGCAGGGTTTTATGCAAAAGTGGGAAGCAGCCGCGCATGACGAGAGCAAGCTGATGTTATTGTACCAAGAACTCATGGAGCTTCAGGTGTCGGCTGATTTTCCTTATGTAGAACCTTCAAGTCTTGAGGATATTCGCCGTTTACGCCCGGATGGGCCACGTGTGCTTGAGGCGAACTGGAGCGAGCAGGTATGGCGGGACAAGTTCTACGGAGCATGGCTCGGACGAAGTGTCGGTTGTGCACTCGGTAAGCCGCTGGAGCACCCGGATTATCTATATGGCAAGGACGGTCGTCCGGGTTGGGAGAATATTGAGCTGTGGTTCAAGGGAGCGGGTGCTTGGCCGATTCAAGGTTATACTCCTGAGCATTCGAGCGCAGAGCAGGAATATGGCTTGAGCTTGACGGAGCTGGGTCCTTTGAGTGTAAAAGAGAAGATTCGCTTTATGGAGAGTGACGATGATATCCGCTATACCCTTTTGGGCCTTCTTCTGCTGGAGGAAAACGGACTGGATTGGGATTCGTGGGATATTGGCAAGCTGTGGCATCGCCGCCTGACATACAGTCAGGTGTGTACGGCTGAGACACAGAGCTATATGAATTTTGCCCATGAGACCTCGCATCTGAAATCGGATAAACCTGCCGATTGGATACAGCGTCAAGAGCGTGTACGCATGCACCTTAATCCATATCGTGAGTGGATTGGTGCTGCCATTCGCGCTGACGGCTTGGCCTACGGTGTAGCCGGGCGGCCAGAGCTGGCTGCTGAACTCGGGTGGCGGGATGCTTCTTTCTCCCACGTGAAGAACGGCATTTATGGCGAGATGCTGAATGCTGCAATGATCGCAGCGGCGTTTGTTGAAAATAGCAGTGAGCGTATTGTGGAAATCGGACTGAGCGAAATTCCACAAACAAGCCGACTGGCAGCAGATGTGCAGCAAGGTGTGGAGATTGGCCTTCAAGCCCGCAGTGAGCGGGAACTGGTTAGCCGAATCTGGGATATGTTCAGCCACTATGATGCCGTGCACACGAACAACAATGCGGCGCTGGTTGCAGCATCCTTGGTGTATGCAGGCGATGATTTTGAGAAAGCAGTCGTGACCTCTGTCTATGGCGGTATGGATACGGATTGTAATGGAGCTACGGTAGGTTCAATCATGGGTGCACGTCTCGGTGCAGCACAGCTGCCAGAGTCTTGGACTGCTCCGCTGCATGATACGCTCTATGCCGATCTGGTCGGGTTCGACCCCGTGTCTATATCGTCCTGTGCCGAGCGCAGCTATCAGGTGTTCCTGAAGCTTCGCGGGCAAGCAGGTAACCAATAGATGTTATCGTTATACTGACGGAGGTCATGAATTGTTGCATAGCTAAGAATTGTTGAAAAGTGAGCCTTGGAAGATTCCGAGGCTCACTTTGTGTTGTTAGCTGAAGGATTTTTCAAGATTTCAAATCGATGTGTCACAAAAAGGGTTCCTTGCTGCGTTATAGAGTTGAGATATAAAAGGAGGGTAAATAATGAATAAAATAACAAGAAATAAAATGAAAATTAAGCTGAAAACGCCGTTGCTTGTCCTGAGTTCTATGTTCATCTTTGGAGCGGCAATCATTACAACTCTGAATAGTGATGTATTGGCTGAGTCCTCCAAGTCTGATAACAGCCTCTCTTCCTCTGCTTCCAATGCTGCTAATCAGAAAGCGATTGATGCTGCTAAAAGCAAAATTGAAGAGTTTACCGGAAATTCACCTTCGCTTTTTGTCTCCAAGAAAGATGGAAGCACCTCTATTCTTAAGACAAACAAGAATAAGTCTGACGAGATTTTTGTATCATCCAAGGGAATCGTTACTTATGTTAGTTTAACAGTGAAGTATGAGGAACTCGGAGAAGTTAAATTGAAAGAGCAGCTGGACAAAGCCTGGCAGCTGACCTTCCCTGAAGTGCATGAACCGCTCGAGTACGTCAGAATACGATTATTTGAAGGCTTCCCTGTAGAGGTAAGGGCATCTAATTCCAAGGGTATGATTGCCTTGAAAGACGGAAAACTTGAATACGGGGTCCAGTATGCTAATGAAAAGGAAATTCCGTCCGCTGCGCTGAAAGCAGCAGATCAAGTCTTCAATAATATCGGCAAGGGAGTGCGCAAGACTGATCGGAAATTAAAGGTTATTATAATAAGACCGGGTGAGCCTGCAGTGTATGGCTTTGAATACAATACTAATAAGGGAAAAATATCAGTTGAGATTGAGGAAAATTCCCTTCAACCCTTATCTGTTTTACTATGGGATATTGTGTCACCTTATAAGAATAAGAATCTAAGCGAAAAAGAATATAAGGCCGAACAGAAAAAGCTCAATAGCTTGAATGTAAAAACACTGGCTAAAACAGCGCAAAAAGAAGCCAAAGCCTTGATGAACCTTGATCTGAGCGGTTACAGCGCTGAGAAATATAAACATTCCAATGAAACATTGGTCTTCACTAAAAAGGGAGCACCGGAAGTGCATGCAGGCTTTACCAGCGCTGGAACCTTTGGCTCTTTTACAATCAAGAAACACAAAGTCATTGTCTTATTGGACAAAGAGTTCATAGATCCTATAAAGCCATGAATCATTTTGCATAATCAGTGAGTCACCTGTAGTACTGGTGGAACAGACTGAACAGAGCAGAGGATAAACGAGATGCATCCAGCAGAATTGTACAGTTGTTAGATAAAGGCACCCTTTGAGGGTGTCTTTATTTGCTTTATCCCATTTGTATGGCAGAGCTTACATAACAAACTCTCTTGACATAAAGCTTTCAAAAGAATGCGGAGAATGTTCTCTATCATTTTTTAAAAATTTTTACACCAATTTAATAGAATCTATGACTTTTGGGAATTGAACTGTGGTAAAATATCTCAGGATTCGAAATTGGAGAGGGGTTATGTTACTCATGTCTTGGAAAAAAGTTTTGGGGAAAAGCACCATTCGGGTGGCTGCTACTGCATTATTACTCACACAATTATTTGGCGGAGCAGGTTCGGTTTCTGCCGCAGGCAAAGATGTAGAAGTACATTTAATTGGAATCAATGACTTTCACGGCCAGCTGGATACAACATCCATTGTTGGTGACAAAAAGGCAGGGTCGGCTCCAATTCTAGCAACCTATCTCAAAGAAGCTCGTGCGAAATATGAGCACTCTATCTTGTTCCACAACGGAGACTCTGTTGGCGCATCTGCTCCAGTCTCATCCCTTGACCGCGATGAGCCTACAATGGAATGGATGAATATGATGGGCTTTGATGTGGGATCGCTGGGTAACCACGAATTCGACCAAGGGATTGCAGCATTGAAAGCACAAATCTTCGGCGGTCTTGATCCCAAAGAAGGTAAAGTAACCCATGCCGGGGCTAAATTCGATTATGTGAATGCAAACGTAATTGAAACGTCCACAGGCAAACCCCTGATCAAACCGTATGTCATTAAAGAAGTCGG
This sequence comes from Paenibacillus sp. TC-CSREp1, assembly GCF_050171015.1. NCBI lineage: Bacteria > Bacillati > Bacillota > Bacilli > Caryophanales > Paenibacillaceae > Paenibacillus > Paenibacillus sp. TC-CSREp1. The sequence goes on from NZ_JBNOKM010000014.1 coordinate 136,033, forward strand.
CGGCGTTAAAATCGGATTCATCGGACTTGTAACCAAATCCACGCCAAACAAAGTTTCTCCATCAGGTACTGCAGGCGTGCGTTTCCTGAGTACTGAAGAAGAGGTTGCTGCCGTTAATAAATATGCAAAAGAATTGCAGGATCAAGGTGTAGAAACGATCATCGTTCTGGCGCATGACCCGGCTTCCACCAAAGAAGGTGTAACGACCGGGGAAGCGGCTGATCTGGCGAAAGCTTTGCCAGCAGATTCTCCTGTTGATGTCATCGTTGCTGGTGATAACCACGCTCTGGCGAACGGTGAAGTGAATGGAAAATTGATTGTACAAGCGTACTCCTATGGTACAGCATTTGAAGATATCAAGCTGATGATTGACCCGGCAACAGGGGATGTAACGGAGAAATCAGCTACTGTGACAACAACGTTCCAAGAAGGTGTGAAGCAAGACCCTGAGACACTTGCTATTATTAAAAAATCTTTGGACAAGCATCCGGAGCTGACCAAGCCGGTAGGTACAACAGATGGCTCTGTACTGCGTACAGATGCTTACAATAACGAAGCTCCACTGGGCAATCTGATTGCAGATGCGATGCGTCAAGCGGACTTTGGAGATCAAGCAGGCAAGGCTGACTTTGCATTTATGAATCCAGGCGGTATCCGTGCAGACCTGCCAAAAGGGGATGTAACCTTTGCAGACCTGGCTAAAATCCAGCCTTTCGGGAACACACTGGTGAAGCTGGAGCTGACGGGTGCACAAGTGAAAACGTTGCTGCAACAGCAATGGGGTACGAATGCAGATGGCACACCGAACACCAAAACATTGCAAATTGCCGGTTTGAAATATACAGCTGATTTCAGCAAACCAGTTGCTGAACGTGTAACGAGCCTGAGCCTGGAAGATGGCACTCCTGTTGATCCGAACAAATCATATACGGCTGTAGTCAACAACTTTATGGCCGCAGGTGGAGATAACTACAAAGTGCTGCTGGATGCGAAGTCATCCCTGGCAGGCCCGATTGATCTGGATGTGTTCTACAAATACATGGTAGATACGTTTAAAGGCGGCGAGATTCTAGCCAAAAAAGAAGGCCGTATCACAAACATCGCAGCAGCTACAGAGCCAACAGAAACACCAGCACCGGTCAACAATGAGCCTATCACTCGTGCTGAATTTGTCACTGCACTCGTGGATATGTTGAAGCTTGACGCCGTATCTGCAGCACCTGCATTCAAGGATGTTGCTGCTAATGCTGCATATGCTGATGCCATTGCAGAAGCTTCCAAAGCCGGATTTATTCAAGGATACGGTGGGAACTTCTATCCTGAGCGTAATATTACTCGGGAAGAGGCAGCAACCATTTTGGCAAAATTGGTGAACAGCCCGGCATCCGAGGCCAATGCGGCAACGATTATGGCCGCTTTTGAAGATAACAAAGCGGTATCTTCTTATGCAGTTAAACCGATGGCTAAACTGATTGATAAAGGCATCTTCACAGCAACAGACAAAAAAATGCTGGAGCCTAAGCAAGGTCTTTCTACGAATGATGCCAAAGCTTTAATTGAAAAAGCAGTTGCAGCAAAAGCTTCATAATCTAGAACGTACTCATACTTTGTTGTAAGACAGGATACACAACTTTATGGGAATAAGCACTCTTCTCATGTAAACCTCTCATTATTTTAGCTATGAAAGGTTTATCTAGAAGAGTGCTATTTCCTTTATAGGTTGTGTTTTTTTTATTTTAACGCTGTTGTCACAAAAAGAGCTGCATTGGTGTTTTAAGAGTGTAGGCGGGAGGGGGTAACATTTTTGGTAAGAGACTATAGACAACATAAATCAAACTCAGAAGAAATGGAGATGCTGGTTGAAAGAACTAAGCATGGTGATAAGGAAGCTTTTGCTTCAATTATAAGAATCTTTGAAAAACCAATGTATATCTATTGTTATCATATTCTCAAAAACAAGGAAGAAGCCGAGGATGCGCTGCAAGAAATATTTATTAAAGTGTATGAACAGATACATAAGTATCGACCCAATATGACCTTCTCGGCCTGGCTGTACAAAATTGCCTACAACTACAGTCTGAATCAAATCAGGAGCAAAAAAAGGTGGTTTCGTTTCATAGATCGTTATAAATATGATCAGCCGGAACCTTCACCACAGCCAATAGATAGTCAAACGACACTGAAGGAGTTTCTGAACTTACTGACTACCGAAGAAAGACATATAATCATTCTCCGGGCGATTCATCGATATAACTTTAACGAGATTAGTGAAATTATGAATATGAAGCCCGCTACTGTGCGCAAAAAGTATGAACGCCTTCGCAAAAAACTGCAGACGAAGGAAGTTAATGAAGGAGGGACAATGAATGCGTCGATCACCAAATCCGTCTAAAACCGTGAGTATTCACCAAGTAGAGCAAATGATTCGGGACACGGAGACGCCAGAGCACAGCATGAGTCAACAGATTGTAGAAAAGCTTGAATCCAAAAGCGCGTCAAGGCAAAAGCCATTCTTCACAAGAAGAGTAGGTATTGTCGCAGCTGCATCGGTTGCGTTTTGTGTGTCTCTAACTCCTGTCATGGCTCAAGCCATAGAGCGGTTATCACTGCTTGAGTATATTAATCCGTTTGCCAAAGAAATGAAAGCAAATCCAAATGAGAAGGCGGATACACTTTATGTAAAAGGCTTGGATGGGAATAAACAATTTCATTCGGGGATGATTCGCTTTGATAACATTGAGGATCAAGAGTTTAAAAGTCAGCTGCAGAGGGTCTGGAATGAGATTTTTCCCCAAGGAGAAGCAATTCATGATGTGATTATGTACGAATATGAGAAGGACAAATTTCACATAGAGGCGCGAAACGAAAACAGATCCATCGACTTTGACGAAGGTAACTGGTATCACGCGGCACAACCGGTTGGAGAGAACCAGGTTCCAGATGCAGCAAAAGATGCAGCAGATCACATTTTTAATAAAATTGGGGATTTTAAACAGAGTAAACGGTCAGTGAGTCGAATGATCCTAAGACCCAATCAAAACCCCGTATATAAGTTCGTGTACAGCACAGAGAAGGGTTCAATCCTCATTGATGTGCAAAAAAATACGAATCAGATCACAAGCATTGTAGCTTTTCCATTGTCGGATCAACTCCATAAATTGGAGGATGATAAAAATAAATATCGTGAATTGGTTGAGAAAACAAAAGCAATTGAGCTGAACACGATTCGTGAAGAAGCCGTGAAACAAGCTAAAGTGTGGATGAATTTGGACTTGGCTGATTATAACGTATCCAAACTTGAATACCGATTCGATACCTTAACGTTCACCAAAGCGGGTTCTCCAGACGTGACGGCGGTGTACACCTCTAAAGGAACGATCTATTCTATTAAAATTGATCTAAGGCAGTTATCTGAGAAAGGAACGGACTAATTAATGCAATGAGAGGGGGTGATGACTGCTGAGTTCACAGATTTATTTCAACGTAACTGAAGCATTCCATTTAAAACTGCGGGTAAGTAAATAAAAATAAAGGAGTTTATTGTTATGAACAAAAAAATAATTTTTCCTATCGTCGGAGCAGCCTTATTATCAGGGAGTTTGCTTGGATTCGATACATCGAATCAATCAAATGCATATAACAACGTAAGTTCAAACTTTAAACAGGGTGCTAAATCAGAGCAAACCCCTATGCAAAAGGCTCAGGATAAGCTTAAAGAATTGACAGGAAATACGTATACGTTAATTCAGGGAACGGCCATGGAAGGTTTTGTGGGTTTTAAAAGAGAGAATTTCAAGTATGACATCATTACTTATAAGAAGAATGGTGAACTGGATGATATAGGTATTAAAGTGAATTATGAAGATCTAAATGGTGGAAAATATCAAAACAAACTGAAGGAAACGTGGGAAGCTCTGTTCCCTGGGGAAGAGCCCAAATATGTGGGTATCTCAGAGTCAATCTACTATGAGGGTACAATCTCATCGAATGCTGCGCAAAACAAGCAAATTTATATGCAGGAGAATGGAAATATTTATGGCGTGAATTATGCTCCTGACGAAGCTCCAGCAAGTGTGCAGAAGAAGGCAACTGAGGTATTCTCCAAGCTCACTAATGGAAAAGTCAAGCAAGGTGCTGAGTTGGATCGGATGTATGTCCGCGATGGGAAACCAGATGTGTATCAATATAAGTATAAATCCAAAACGATGGATGTCATCTTTGCCATTGAAGAACAGTCGTTGGAGCTGCTCCAAACATATGTATATCATTCCGATGGTAAAGGTGTAGACAGTTATGAGGAATTCCAGAAGCGAGAAAATGAAAAGAGTGCAGAGATGAAGAAGTTGACATTGGACACTTTAATGAAGAATGCAGTGAAAGACGCAAAAACGATGCTGGATCTGGATTTGAAAGGATATAAGGGAGCAAGAAGTGCAAATACATGGGATGAGGATCTTATGACGTTCACCAAAGAAGGGGCGCCTTCAGTTAGTGCCAGATTTAACAAAGACGGATCATTCAACAGCTTTACCCTTCATAAATATGATCAGAAAATCGAATTTTACGAAATGACCATCCAAGGTCCCCCAAATGAAGAACTCAAATTGTTAATTGACTAAAAGGAGTTTATAAACATGAACAAAAAGAAATTTTTCCCTATAATCGGGGTAGCTTTATTGTCAGGAAGTTTACTGGGATGCCAGGCACCTGTTCAAGCAGATTCGGCTAACAAGGTGAATATCAACACTTCACAGAATGTTAAGGCAGATCAGAAGCTTATGCAGCAGGCCCAGGATAAGCTTAAAGAATTGACAGGCAATACCTATAAGTTAATTCAGGGAACGGCCATGAAAGATACTGTGAGCTTTAAAAGAGAGAATTTCAAATATGATAATATTTCTTATAAAAAGAATGGAAAGCTGGATGATATCGGTATCACAATCAATTATGAAGATTTAAACGGTGGGAAATATCAAAGCAAACTGAAGGAAACGTGGGAAACGTTGTTCCCGGGGGAAGAACCAAAATACGTGAGTATTTCAGAGTCTATCTACCGAGTGGGTACAATCTCATCGAATGCCAAACAAAATAAACAAGTTTATACAGAAGATGATGGGAGTGTACATGGCGTAAATTATGCACCTGACGATGCCCCGGCAAGCGTGCAGAAGCAGGCTGCTCAGGTATTATCCAAGCTTACCGATGGCAAGGTCAAGAAAGGAGAAAAGCTGGATCGTTTGTTTGTCCTTGATGGCAAACCGAATGTGTATCAATATAAGTATAAATCAAAAACCATCAATGTGAGCTTTGCCATTGAGGATCAAACGCTGGAACTACTCCAGGCAAGTGTTCAAAGTAATGGTGAAGGAATAGATGATTACAACGAATTCCAGAAGAAAGAAAAAGCAAAAGATGCAAAGCTCAAGAAGCTGACGCTGGATACATTAATGAAGAATGCAGTGAGAGATGCAAAAGCGATGATCGATTTTGACTTGAAGGGATATAAGGGAGCAAGAGGAACCAATGCATGGGATAAGGATCAAATGACGTTCACCAAAAAAGGGGCTCCTACAGTCATAGCTACAATGAATGCGGATGGATCGTATAACAGCTTTATCGTAGAGAAGAATGGTCAGCATCTCAGTTTCGGCGGGAACACGATTGTTGGGCCTGCAAATGAACAACCCAAAATATTAATCAATTAATTCTAAATGTGAAAAATAGAGATGATTAAGAGCGATTCACAGGAAGCCTCTCCATAATCCGGAGAGGTTTTTTTGTTGTTGGACAAACACACTTTTTCGGCCTTGTGCACTTCTATCCCTTACCAAAATCGCTTTATTGCATCTAATAAACTATCAAAATAAAGGAGGTTTTGAGAATGGGAACGAGAAGAGCAGCAGGCGGTTATGATCCGGTTCGAATCTATAACTCCACACCGTTCAATGCGTTTGGAACCGTTGAGTATGCATCCATCTTTTGCAGCAATGATCAATACAGTGTACAGCGTGAAGAAACGTGGCAGGCTTCTGGACGTGGGGTATGTCTGGTCACTCGAATCACAGCAACAGTAAGAACACCAAGTGGAAATATAGCAGCTGAACCGTATACGTCATCCGGAACATCTTATAGTCAGTTTGCTATCATACAGGTAGGTCCGAACCAGTTTCGGGTAACGCGTGTAGTTAGTGCGGCCAGACGTCGTCGGAAATGTTAACCGTATCAGCATATAGTTATAGTAGTAGAAATGTAGGTTACAAAAAGAGTAAAGGAATTTCTGCAGTACAAAGAAGAAGCGGCTCTCCAGAACATTGGGGAGACGCTTCTTTGTGTTGTGAAGCTTCAACTTAATGCTTTTGATACCACAATATCCGGCGATACATCGAAGAATCCTTCAAACGCTTAAATGGGCGAAGGTCGGGCCGATAGTTGCCTTCAATAATCCAGATACGAGATTTATTATCAACTCCGATATCGAAACCGACCTGTCTGAGATCCGGGTAACGCATTTCTAGAGCTTTGGCACCCAGCAGTGCAGTCCGTTCAGCCTGGAGAAGTAACTTCCGTCCGCCAATTCGTGCTGATTGCAGCGCTCTAAGCGCAGGTATCGTTCGATTAGTCACATTGGTGACCAGATATCCGCGAGATGCAACCTTGGCGTAAGATCCGGTTACCTTCCATGCAGAAGAAGCCTTCTTTTTACGTTGAACCATAATTCGAAGATCAAGCGGTCTTTGCTGGATGCGTGCCAAGTAAAGATACTGCTGGATGATATAACTATTACTTTTACCTGTTTGATCAATCCACTTCTCTAATTCTTCGGTGTTTTTCATCGTAATAGCGTTGTTCTCATTTTGAATCTGGTAGTCACCAGTCTTCAGACGACGGATAAATACAATATCTCTTCCATAACGTCCGTCACGGGGCTTCAGCACGACACTGGAATGCTGCTGAAGCATATGGTGCAGCGTGTCATTTTCTAATAACTGTGTTTCTGGCAGCCGTCCGACGAGTAAAGGTACGCTGCTGAGGGTTTGATACTGCAGCCATTTGTCCCGTTGTAGTACCATTGACATCACAGCCTTTGATAAGGGTCTGGAGCTCTCATCCTATTCTAAATCAAACCTTTTTTTTACATAAGCGGTCATTCGTCCAAAAAAATAGGCTCTTTCCTCTTCCGCCACTACAAAAAAATATCTATAAAAGATATACGTGATGTCATAGTTACAGATGTAAAGCTGTGCTACACTTCATCGTGTAAGTTAGTGAATTAATTCACAATAAAACACAACACAATACTATCATGAGGAGATACGATCTCAGTGGAACTGACAAAAAAGAGATGGATTATTCTGATTGCAAGCTGCTTCATTAATCTATGTATTGGCTCCATCTATGCATGGAGTGTATTTGCTGCTCCAATGGCAGCTTATTTAAGTGGTCTTATCGGGCGTACATTAACACCAGGGGATTTGGCAATTGTGTTCACCATCTGTAATTCGGTCGGGCCAATTACGATGATCTCGGGTGGATGGATTAATGACCGATTTGGGCCCAAAAAAGTCATTCTCGTTGGCGGTATTTTATTCGGGGGCGGTATGATTCTATCCGGCTTCGCAACGTCTGTAGGTTTTCTGGTATTTGCTTACGGGATCGTGCTTGGACTCGGAACAGGTATGATCTATGGCTGCACCATCAGCAACTCGATCAAGTTTTTTCCGGACAAACGTGGATTGGTTGGGGGCGTGACCACGGCTGCCTATGGTTTAAGCTCAGTTATCATTCCTCCGATTGCTAATATGTTTATCAGCAGTTCGGGTGTAACCTCTGCCTTCTTTATTATTGGAACTGCCTTTCTGATCATTATCTGTGTGGCCTCGTTCTTTATTGAGAAATGCCCGGCTGATTTTGTTCCAACAGGCTGGACACCCAAAACTGCTCATGTCAGCCAAGCGCTTAGAGAAGATAAGAACTGGAGAGGCATGTTGGCAAGTCCGATCTTCTATGTAATGATTTTGCTGCTCATTAGCGGGGCGTTTGCCGGACTGATGTGTGTCTCTCAAGCCTCGCCTATCGCACAGAAGATGGTGGGTTTATCGGCTGCAGCTGCAACAACCGTCGTTTCTGTTCTGGCGTTGTTTAATACAGGGGGACGGATTCTGGCAGGGTATGTCTCAGACAAAATAGGCCGCATCAATACGCTCGCCATTACGTCTCTGTTATCTGTAGCCGGACTAATTCTGCTGTATTTATCCGGAGAGAATAGTGTAGTCACATTTTATATGGGGATTTCTATCATTGGTTTAAGCTTTGGGGCACTCATGGGTGTATTCCCAGGCTTTACCGCCGATCAGTTCGGGGCCAAAAACAACAGTGTGAATTACGGAATTATGTTTATCGGCTTTGCACTTGCTGGATACTTCGGGCCATCGATTATGAGAAATGTATACAGTGCGGATGGCAGTTACCAGAGAGCTTTTGTTATTGCGGCCATCTGTGGACTGACCGGATTCATTCTTACATTTGTATACAAATGGGCTGTTAAACGTCGGGATGACAAGACAATTAACCATCCTAACGTGATGGCTTGAGGGAGGACAGATGTAATCTCGCAGGTGAAGATGAATTCTAATTATTGGAAATAATGGATTAATCGCAAAATAAAATATCGCGTCTGATACTAGTAATGTTTCTTCTCAACAAGTTGTGAAAGGAAACATACGTTGTACTCTGAAACTCCGAACCACCTGCTTAATTGACAGGTGGTTTTTTATGCTTTTTTATGCTGCGTCTCAAAGAGTAATTTAATAGAACAGCATAGTCTGTTATGACTAGAATATATGTATAAAAATGCAAAAACCTTTTTACCAGTAGATTACAAAATTGCTCGTTTACGCTCTACCTTTTCAGTGGTATACTCTCCTATATTCATAGAAGATAGCGATACAAATATGTAGCAAATGTTGGATCAAAATATGGCGAATTGGGGCTAATTTTGGATGATTATAGCGAAAGAAAAGGACGAAACGATCATCCTTATTCCATCTCTGGAACCAGATGATAGACTTTTATCCTACGTACGTCAGCTGCAAAAATATGGTTTTACAAAATTGGTGATCGTGGATGACGGATCTGGGGAAAATTACAAGCACATCTTCGAAAATTTAGAACATATTGGATGCTCTCTCTTATATCATGAAAAGAATCTGGGAAAGGGCGAAGCGCTCAAGACGGGTTTCCGTTATATTGCCCGGCACTACGGTGATGCTCACTATGTCGTTACAGCGGATTCCGATGGACAGCATGCTGCGGAGGATGTGTATCGCATTGCACAGGAAGCCAGACGACGTCCGAATGATCTGGTGCTCGGTGTGCGGGATTTCAGTGCAGGCGATATTCCGCCCAAGTCGTTGTTTGGAAATCGGATGACTTCCTTTATTTTTGCCTTGCTATATGGAAAGAAACTGTCCGATACTCAGACGGGGCTTCGCGCCTTTAGTACAGGGCTGCTGTCCTTTATGCTGGATGTGCGCGGCAAACGGTTTGAATATGAGCTGCAAATGCTGATCTCCTGCATTCAGTCAGGTATCGCCATTCATACCGTACCCATTCAGGTCATCTATGAGAATGGTAACGCAGGCACGCATTTCAAAGCGATTCAGGATAGTGCACGGGTGATGGGAGTGCTGTTCTCGAATTTCTTTCGTTTCATCTCATCCTCGGTGGCCAGCTCGGTGGTCGATTTGGGTATTGCCTGGTTTCTGATTGATTCGCTGCGTCCAATTATGGGCGATCAGCATTATTTTCGAATTCTGCTTGCTACCGTAATTGCCCGGGTCATCTCAATTGTCGTGAATTATGTTCTGAATCGATATTTTGTGTTCCGGAAGGAAAACAACCGGGGCAGTCTGTGGCGTTACTTAGCGCTATGTGGCTTGGTTATATTGCTGTCGAGCACAGGTGTATATTTATTCCATACCCTATTCCAGGTTGACGAGAAAGCAGCGAAGTTTTTCTGTGATGCTCTGCTGTTCCTGTTAAGCTTTCAACTGCAGCGGAGGTGGGTATTTGCAGCAAGGAGGAAGCAGCTGTAGTGCAAAACGAGAAAAGGCAAAATGTTTTTTTCATCATTACGATGATTCTCATGACGATCTATCTGATCTGGCGTACGTTCTTCACGCTCCCCTGGGGAGAAGGGGTGCTGAATGTTATTTTTGGCATGCTGCTCATTATTGCAGAGACGGTCACGGTAGGCACGACATTTGAATTATTTTTTCAAAAGATGCAGAAGAAACGGGCGCAGCTCGATTTCCCGGTCATCCCGGATGAATATTATCCGCATGTCGATGTGTTTATTGCCACACATAACGAACCTGTCGATCTTTTATATAAAACGGTGAATGCCTGCACCTTTATGGATTACCCGGACAAATCCAAGGTACACATTTACCTGTGTGATGATGGTGCCAGACCTGCGGTGGAGGAACTGGCGAAGCAGTTTGGCGTAGGCTATCTGGGGTTCCCTGGCAACAAGCATGCCAAGTCGGGCAACCTGAATAATGCGCTGAGCAAGACGTCTTCTCCGCTGATTGCTACCTTTGATGCGGACATGATCCCGCAGCACACGTTTCTGATGAAAACCGTTCCGTATTTCCTGTTATCCACCTTTACCCAGGAAAATGGAGAATGGCGGCTTCGGCGTGAGCACGAGATGGACCCTACCTTCAAGCTTGGACTGGTGCAGACACCGCAAAGCTTCTATAACCCGGACCTGTTCCAGTTTAATCTGTATGCGGAGCAGGGGATTCCGAATGAGCAGGATTTCTTCTCGCGTGAGGTTAACATTTTGCGCAATGCGTCCAATGCGGTAGCGTATACGGGCAGCAATACGGTGATCTCCCGGCAAGGTATGGTGGATATCGGCGGTTTCCCGCTGAATACCATCACGGAGGATTTTGAGACAAGCATCCGTCTGCAGCAGGAAGGTTACATTACGTACGCCACGCAGGAGGTGCAGGCTGCGGGTCAGACCACAACCACGATTCCGAGCATGATCAAGCAGCGCATTCGCTGGGCAAGGGGCATTATTCAGAGTTTGCAGAACACACGTGCACCGTTCTCCAGAAAGCTGCCTTTCTGGACGAGGGTAACGTATGTAAGCAGCTTTTTGTATTGGTGGTCGTTTTTTAATCGGCTGATCTTTATTTTGTCTCCGATTCTGTTTGCACTGTTTGATTTTCAGATCGTTGACACAACCTTCTGGCAGATTCTGATCTTCTGGCTGCCATCCTATTTCTTCTACAGCCTGTCGATGCGTTATCTGTCCAGCAACATACGGAATCAGCGCTGGAGTCAGGTTATTGATACGATCTTCATGCCTTATCTCATTTGGCCGGTCATTCTGGAAACGGTCGGCATCCGTGAGCGGAAATTCAAGGTAACGAACAAAAGTCGTTCAACCGGACGCGAGTGGATGACTTCGCTGAAATATGCGCTGCCGCATATTTTTCTGCTCCTGCTGTCGATTGCGGCCATTATCCGGTATGTGAATGGCAAGTACGGTATCGCGTTATTTTTCAGCAGCATTATCATTTTCTGGCTCGTTCACAATATGATTGCCTTGCTCTACGCGCTGTTCTTCATGATTGGACGCCGGGCGTACAGGGAGAACGAACGTATTCGAGCACAAGAGAATGTAACGATCGGTTATCCGGACAGTACGCTGCGTTATGAGGGGCAGACCGTTGATCTATCGGAGAACGGCATTGCCTTCTATGTGCCATACCCGATCTATTTACCCGAGCAGAAGACGATCTCTCTGGTCGTCCAATCGGAACGGTATGAGGCGAATCTCGATGCTGTGATCGTTTATGTCAAAGCAGATGGAGACGGGTGGCGTTATTCAGCAACGGTTCAACCGATTAGTGAGACGGACAATCGCCAGTATATGCAGCTGATCTACGATCGGAAGCACTCGCTACCGGAGCAGATGAATCTGTGGGATACGGCGTATGATGATATGCTGCGCAATGTGAAAAAACGGATTGTGCGGCAAAAGTCGGATCAGCGGAAGATGCCGCGGCTTTCCCTTCATCTTCCCGTGACGTTCACAAACCATGCGAGCTGCACACTGCGCAGCTTTAACTATCGTTTCTTCTCTGCGACGGGTCTGCAAGGTAACATAGCAGAGGGGTCGGAGGTTACTTTTTATACAGACAGCAATATTGAAGTGATCTTGAAACATACGGGAAAAACAACAGCGAACAAACGTGAAGTGCTTCTCGCCGTAGAGAATATAGACGAGATTCTGGGGCGTGGATTGATTGATCAACTGCTGAGTGATTTGATTCGTCCACAAACCGAGCGTTTCACCAAAGAGGGTTAGGAGAGATAGACATGCTGTTTTTGCTTCAACTTGTGATGGGCATTTTACTCATCGTATCGATGATCGGTTATATGCAGTTTGTCCGTAAAGTGATGTCCATCCGGTGGGAGTTCATTCCGATATTTGTGTTCTCGGCTATTGCCTGTATCGTCTATTTTGCCGGGTTGGCCGGGCAGCTGTTTACGGGCAGTATTGTTGTGCTGGTGGCGGGATTGCTGCTGTTCAGAGGCAGAGTGATTCGAGCCTTGTACCAGAACAAACGGGGGGCAGGGTCGTTAACCTTTTCGTTATTTCAGTTGAGTTTTCTGGGCGGGGTCTTCATCTTTCTGATCATCCTGTTTCATACGGAACTGACACACTACGATAATTTCTCACACTGGGCGATTGTCGTGAAGGATATGCTCAGCACCAATGCGTTTCCTACGCCGGATTCGGATCTGATTGAGTTTAAAAACTATCCGCTCGGGACCTCATCATTTATCTATTACATCTGCCGGTTTATGGGGCATACTCAACCGATCATGCTGCTGGCGCAGGGGCTGCTGATCTTCTCGTGTTTCTATGCGATGTTCGGGATCGTGTCGGAGAAAAAAAGATTTCTGCTGTATGCCTTTCTGGGGTTTGGCTTGTCTACCTTATCTTTTTTCAACCTGACGATTCGCATCACCAATTTGCTGGTTGATTTCCTGCTTCCGATCTATGCTTTGGCGATGATTTCAGCTGTATATCAGTATCGTCATGATATCATCCGTGCCTGTATCATCATTCTTCCACTTGCAGGCATGTTGACCATCATCAAAAGCACCGGTATTATTTTTGCGGCCATCGGTCTGATTTTCCTCGTATATATGTGGCTCGCCCATAAGCAGCGCTTCAATTGGAAGGTGGGTCTTGCTGTACTTGGTACGATTACCGGGTCACTGTTGCCCTACTTCAGCTGGAGCTGGCGCATGGCAACCGTATTCCACGGGGTGAACAACAAATTTGAAGGGGCCTCCGCAGCGCTTAAAGCAGGCAAAACCGCAGACCAGAAGTGGGAGATCCTGGTGCTCTTCCTGAAATCCAGCGTAGACATTACGACCAGACCTGTGCTCGGGCTTGTTATCTTTCAGATCGCGGCGATTGCTGCCTCCATTGTGGCCTATGTGGTGTTAAAGAAGAAGTGGAATCTGTGGAAAGCACTAATTGCACTGGATGTGGTGGTTGTCCTGTATTATGTCGGTATTCTGGCGTTGTATCTGTTCTCCATGCCGCTGGATGAAGCGATCCGGCTGGCCGGGTTTGAACGTTACGCATCAAGTATTGTTGTGCTGTTTGCTGGCGGATTGGTGTTGTGTGCCGCTGTTGACATCGAGCGTACGTTTCATTATCGCATCGGAGAGGTGCCCGATTATCAGGCATTCAAGTCAGTACAGTCCAAAAGGCGCTACCAGCAGGGCATTATCGCCTGTACGGCACTCGCGGCTACTACGCTTTTGTCGGAATATAACGGTATGATCTCGATTAACAAAACATACGACAAAACACTGCCCTACGAGGTCCATGCGGTAACGGGAGATCGATGGTATACGGGCGGTAAAGAAGATATGAGTCGATATCTGTTCTATGGTTCAGACCGCGATCAGCAGGTGACCAGTTATTACATGCAATATGTCGGCCGATATTTTCTGTACGCACCGAATGTGGACGGTATTGTGCTGTTCTATGAGGATAATATGGACAATCTGCTGAGTAATTACGATTATCTGGTTGTGGTTGAGACTGATCTTAACGCCAAATGGCTGCTGAAAAAACACTACGGCATTGATATGCAAAGAGGAATCTATAAAATTACCCGTTCCGGTGATAAAATTGTGCTGACGTTGACGTGAGCGCAAGCTTCTATAAAGAGTTGTCATGGAATATGGAATATGGGAAAAATAAAATTTCTGTCTATGCCATGCAGCATGGCTAGAGAGGGAACTATAAAGGCGCTGCTCAGCAATTGTGAGCAGCGCCTTTATTATGCTGTGCTTCTGCTAGGTCATATTTGCTTGTGACCCGAGCTTGCGGATAAATGCTTGTAAGTTGTCTGTCAGAAACGTATTGTTTGTTGAATCCATCTGAGCGATGATATCCTGAACTGTACTGGCAAACGAGCTCAAGCCAGAAGTATCCGCATGCTCAAATCTGTTCTGGGCAGGCAGACTGCCTGAGGGCTGATTGGCGGCTTCGTGATATTCCTTCAGCCAATCCTGATTGGTTGAAGCCTTCTTCGCAAAATCGGTAAGAATGCGGCTCCAGTCTTTCCCGTTTACTATGGCGTCCTGAAGTTTGTTATAGGTTTCGGGCTGGAACTTACGCATCATGTAATTGAGATCAACATAGTCTTCTGGTGCACCTACAGGTCTTTGCGGCGGAGTGTCGTATTGGATTTGTTTGGTTTCGGGATTGATCGTTCTTGTTGTGGAGATGGCCCCGATCTGACGAATCGTATCCATGAATGCTGCTGCCTGATCGCCCTTTATGTAGTTATCCGCTATGTATTTGGCTTGTGCAAGACCCAGCTCGAGTAAAGCGGATCGTTGGTCTTCTTCTGGAACGTCGGTAATAAAATTGGACTGAATGATGCCGTATACTGCCTCCTTCACCTCTGGAGGCTGATCCTGAAGAGAGCGCTCCAGCGATTCATTGATCTGAACGGTGCCAAAGTAGCGCGCCGCATGGTTTACGATATCAGACGAGGCCAGCTGTCTGGAAGCCGTGCTGATCTCTACGGTATCTGTGTTATGGGACAAATCGAACTTCCCTGTGACCATTGTTGGTTGATCTGCGCGCGCTGTCGGTGGTTTGGATTGAGTGTATGCTTTGAGATCAAACAGAGCTGTATGTTGAACCTTCATTCATGAACACCCCTATTCGTAAAATGATTTTCGAAACTTCTTGTCCACATCATCGTTGTCTCTTCTTGTTATCGGAATAATATTCCATAATTTGAATAGATATGGACAAAAACAAGCAACGAACGGTTTCTTCAACCGCTCGTTGCTCTGTTCGTTTCGATCTAACCGCCGTAGATACTGTATGCAAAGTGGTAAACGATATCTGAATCATTGGCAGTTGGACGATCAGTGACTTTGGCTGCTACAGCACAAAGATCAAAATAATGCGTAAAGCTTATTGCTCCTGGCAAGTATTGACTGAGGCTTCCGGCAGAAGGGGGAAGAGATAATGTTGCAGTGAACTGCCCGCTGCTGTTGGTCATTACCTTGGCGCTTCGATAGCGATTGTTACTGCTTTCGGACCAGGCATCATTGATCCAGATCACTTCGACTTCTGCATTGGCTACAGCGTAGTTATCGGAGGTTGCGGCAACACCCGTTACCGTGAAGCTGTTCCCTGTTATCCGATAGTAACGGCCATAAGCGTAAGTCGGATAATCATTAGGCCCCCCGTTGGAGTTGTAGCCTGTGATCACCACTTTATCTGCACGTAACACGGGCTGCAGATGTAATGAATAGTTGTTATCTGAATAAGTATCGGTTGTATAGACCTTTAAATAATAAGTGCCTGTTCCGAGAGAAACATTGCCGTTCACAACGGGCATCAGGGTCATGCGATTGTTGCTTAATGCACCGTATAATTCTGCTTTGTATCCGTTCGTGGTAGAGGCCTGATCCAGCGTGATGCGCATAGCATCATAGTTTCTGCTTTCAGGAACGGTGATTTTGTACCAATCCTGATCAATCTCCGAATTAATGGAGCGGGTCGCGAGTGTAGAGCCGCCGACAGCAACCGTGAGCGGATAGGCATGCAGTGCATTCTCATCTGTCTCAAAGGCATCATACGTTGAGCTTGTGGAGACGGTCAGAATGAACGGCTCGTTAATGCTGCCGCCGACCTTGCCGTAGGCTTCGATCAAATAAGCCTTAGCGATGGAGGTGCTGTTCTTCGTGCCTACATTTTCAGATAAAGTTCGGGCTCCATTCCCGTCATTAATCAGATACGTTCCATAGATGGAGTAATCAATCGGATTAGGATTCAAATTGCCGGTAGACATATCGAATTCATATAGATAAAGATCGTAATCGAGCTGTGCAGAAGCCGGATTGTCCATTTGTACTTGTAAAATATGTCCGGGTTGCACATAGACAGGGTATAAGGTAGCGGAGGTTCCTTCCTCCTGTATGTAGCCAGTGTAAGTTGTGGTTTCTGCTGCCGCTGAAGTGCTCACCGATTGTGGAGCGGACAACAGTCCTTGCTCTTTTTGCATTTTGGAAGTGGAAGCTGTGTTATTCAGGTTGACGTCAGCTTTGAACTGGTGCTCCACCAACGGGGAAGAATCCAGTGCTGTGGGGGTCTGAGTCAGTTCTGTAATGATTTCCTTGTCTGGCTGTATCACCTGCTCTGTGATGCGTTCCTCCTGCGAACGGTTTTCTTCAGTTTCATTGTTAGCTGAAGCGTTGAAGCCAAAAGCAAAGGTAAGAAACAGATTCAGGACGATGACCATGGAGAGTGTCTTTTTCAACGTGTAAACTCCTCTCTTCTTATATTTTGCTACAATTCTATAATATACCATTTCTATCGGGTTGTTAAGTGAAGAAATCTTGTCTGTCATCTGATCGTTGAATCGACAAAAACAGGTTTCTATGATAGGCTGTAGGCATCCCAAGGGCATTCTACTATTTCCAGTAGAGTGCCTTACTGTATATTTTGGGATTTTTACATTTAATGTATTTCAAAAAACGAATCAGTTTAAAGTGGAGGTGGTGATGCTATGTTTCTCTCTTTAGCCCCCTTAGGGGATCGGTGGTTGTTGAAAAGTATACCCAATATCATTGAAAACAGAGGAGCGAACATAGCATGACTACTTATATCCAGGCGGAGCCCCGCATCAAACTAAAACCGTCCAGGCTTCGGAATTTACGCAGGTCTGGCCGTTTGCCAGCTATCGTTTTTGGTAAAAACACAGCAAATGAGATGATCCACATTCCGTCAATTCAATTCCAGAAATGGTTGAAGCAAGGTGCATCGGGATTCATTGAGCTGCAGTTTGAAGGAAAACCTGCACTTACCGTATTGCTGGAGGATCTGCAGCGTGATCCGGTTACGAAGGATTTGATTCACGTTGATTTTCAACAGGTACAGACCGACGAGGTGCTGCGCACGAAGATCCCTGTGAAGTTCAATGGAACACCAGCGGGTACGAAACAGGGTGGGGTTGTACAGATTCAGTTGGCTGCAATAGAGGTAGAGGCTTTGCCTCGTCATCTGCCTGCGGTGGTGGAGTTTGATATTAGCGGCATGGAGCTTGGGGAAACTCTTCATGTGCAGGATGCCACGTTTGCGCCAGAAGTTACGGTAATTTCCGAGGGCAACGAATCACTTCTCTCTGTGGTTAAGCCTTAATGGATTTTTGATAAAAACAGATCTATATACTCAGGCTGCGTGGGCTGATCGTCCATGTGGCCTGTTTGTGTTGATCCATGATTTAAAAGAAAATATTCCACATCCATGGAAGAGAATATAGGAAATAAGCTACAATACTATATATGTAGTCATTCATGAACAAAGGTGGTGAATGCATGAAAGAATTGCACAGTCCAGTGAACCGCAAAACGTATTACATATCTATGTTTATGATGATCACGCTCATGGTAGCTGGTTTAGTCTTGTCAACAACAGAGCTTGAGGCGGTCACAACCAGCTATGTCATCCATCTATCATGCGTGGTAATTATACCTGTATGTTTAATTATATATCCCCGGTATGAGACGTTTGCTTTTCGATTGAGCATTATATTGCTGGGGTTTGTTTATTTTTATACACTTGCGTTAGCTTATCCCCAGACGTGGTCCACATACATTATGATCTGTCTGCTTCCGGCACTCGCTATATTGTTCTATGACTTCAAGCTGTTTTATATCTCTCTAAGTCTGAATGTGGTCTTGCTGTTAATCGTGACATTTTATATCCATCAACAAGAAGCGACGTATGCTTATATACATACAGACTTGATTGGCAATCTGATTAATATTATAGCCAGTCAGCTGCTCCTGTTTCTGATTTTCTATCTGACCTTTGATCGTATACGGAAGCAGGAATTATATCTGGAACAGGTTCAACAATCGGAACGGCTCAAAATGGTTGCGCATCTGACCGCAGCGGTAGCTCATGAAATACGGAATCCGGTTACGGTCGTAAGGGGGTTCCTGCAGCTATACCGTGAAAATCCTGCGTTTGACACTTCGGATAGATCGAAGTTTGCGCTAATGATTGATGAACTGAATACGGTGGAGCAGGTCACCTCTCAATTTCTGTCCATCGCCAAACCTAATCGAGAGCTGCTGCAAGTGGAGAGGGTGGATGTACGAGAGGTGCTTGAAGGCGTGGCGAGTCTGCTGGGCTCGTATGCAACGTTATCGAACAAACATATCGATATTCAGGCCGGGGAGGACTGTGCGATTCTCATGAATTCGATTGAGTTCAAACAGGTCATCATTAATCTGATCAAGAACGCTCTTGAAGCCTCGGATACGGGAACCATGGTGCATGTAACTGCAAGACGTGTGAAGAAAACGGTGGAGATCCGAATTATAGATCAAGGCTGCGGCATGACAGAGGAAGAGGTTAAAGCTCTAGGTACACCGTTCTACTCGCTTAAAACGAATGGAACCGGACTCGGCCTGATGATCTGCTTCAATATTGTGCAGAAGGTTGGTGGCTCCATCAAGTATCAGAGTGAAAAGGGGAACGGAACGACGGTGATCCTGACGTTTCCGGCTGCAGACCCCAGCTGAAGGACGTGTAGAATAAGGCTGCCCCTCGGCAGCCTTATTTCCTGTTGTTCCTTTTGTACTCTGACTTACGAGAACGAAGGATAGCGCTCGCCTGCTGCAAACCCTTTTGGAGAGATTTGTTCAATCTCAGCCAGTTCTTCTAGTGTGATCGTTACCTGCAGTGCACCAAGATTCTCCTGCAGCCGATCCAGACGTTTTGTACCGGGAATAGGTACAATCTGATCCCCCTGCGCCAGCAGCCAGGCTAGGGCGAGTTGAGGCGTAGTGCAGCCTTTTCGTTCGGCAAGCTGTTCAATGAGACGAACAACCTCTAGATTTTTATTGAAATTATCGCCTTGAAAACGGGGGAAGAAGCGGCGGTAATCATCCGCAGGCAGATCATCAAACGTCCGAATCTGTCCGGTCAGTAATCCGCGTCCGAGGGGACTATAGGGTACAAAACCGATACCCAGTTCATCCAGTAAAGGCAGCACCTCATCCTCTACTTCGCGACTCCAGAGCGAGTATTCTGTTTCTACCGCCGTGATGGGATGAATGGCATGTGCCCGCCGGATCTGATCCGCGGTTGCTTCCGAAAGACCAATGAAGCGGACTTTACCTTCCTGTACGAGTTGAGCCATAGCGCCGACTGTTTCTTCAATGGGGACATCCGGATCAACGCGATGCTGATAGTACAGGTCAATGTAATCTGTGCCCAGTTGAAGCAGGCTGGAATCAATTGATTTTTTGACATACGCTGGGTGCCCGAGTACTTTCATGGTTGGAGATACGATGCCGAATTTGGTCGCCAAGATGGCTTGATCACGACGGCCTTTCAGGGCTCGACCCACCAGTTGCTCGTTACCTCCGAACAGTCCTTGTGTCATGAAATTTTCCCCATATATATCAGCTGTGTCAAACAAGGTAATTCCTTGATCCAGTGCGCCATGAATGGTGCGTATAGAATCCTCGTTGTCAGGCATCATCATAGTGCCAAGTCCCAGTGCGGATACCTCGAGTCCAAGTGAACCTAACTTCCGTTTCATCACTCGATTAGTAAATTCCATCCCTACATCCCTCTTTTCTGCAAATTCGAGAATATTGTACCTTCATCGTTATGTTTAAGGCATGATCCTATTCTAATTCGCAGTTTCGATCCCAACCACAGCATGCTTATACTAGTAACGGCAGTACCAGGATGAGGTATTATTTCGGTTGTCTTGTATAGAACTACTGTGGTAATGAAGAGTAGATAAATCGAATTTTGGAAGAGAAGAGATTAGGGAGATTTAAGGTTCCTGTCCCTTGACTGGAGAATAGATGCACAGATGCAGATCCGGATGATCCAGGGTGAAGGATAGAGATTTAATATCGTATATATTTACTTGATCCTGGTCAGGAAGTTGGTAGAATACGCGTGTAACCCGTTTTGCCTCTACTCGGTGCAGCTCCCACAACGATGCAAATTCAGGACTTTCTTTGGAAAGATTGTCTACAAACTGGGAAAACCACGGATCATGTGCATATTTGTCATATGAGGTACGGAATATGGCAACAGAATGTGCCGCCATCTCCTCCCAATTGATAATTCGAGCGCGCATTTCAGGATCTGTAAACAGGCTAGACATCATGTTACGTTGCTTTGGCGCACGTGAAGTGAAGTCCAGTAGGTACTTGTCGACAGATGTGTTCCAGGCAAGCAGCTCGGCACGATCGTTAGTGATGAACGCAGGAAAAGCCATCTGATTCAAAATATCCTGCCAAGGTTGAGTGATTTCTGAGGTAATTGGCGGCGCTATCCCAGGTTCATTGCCATTCCATAGGCCGAGCAGATGGGTGTACTCGTCGGGAGACAACTGAAGTGCCCGGCCGATGCTCTCAATAACTTCTCGGGAGACGGCTACCTCTCGACCCTGTTCCAGATACGTATAATATGTTGCGCTAACCCCTGCCAATATGGCAACCTCTTCCCGGCGTAACCCAGGTGTCCGGCGTTGCCTATAAGTCTTGGCCAGTCCTACCTGCTCCGGTTGAAGCCGTGCGCGTCGTGATTTCAGATAATCTCCCAAGGTTTTGGCACGCATGCTGTTCAAGTCCACAGGTGACAGATGTGCCGGTTGTGATAGGCCGTTCGTTTCAACCATGACGATATCACCTCCTGAGCTCTTTTTATTCTGAATTGTATTGCTCGTGCTAAACTTGAATCTGTACGGTATCCGTACGATATATGTTACTCCGTAACCCATTCATTATATCACTTGCTAATGGCTCACGGAATCTTCTGTGCTTGCGGTGTAGAGTAGGAATAAGGGCAAGGAAGGGGAGGAGTATAAGTATAATATGAGAATACTTACTCACTCGATCTCCATCTCCTTCACCGTCTCACCCTCCACCAGCTCAGGCTGATAGTAGGTATGGTTGGGCAGGTCCTTCTTGCCTTGCAGCTTGCGGATCACCCAATCGGCAGCGTCACTGCCCATCTGCTCCTGGGGGTGAGTGAGGGTGGTGAGCCGGATATTGGCGTTTTTGGCAATGTAGGAGTTGTCCTGACCAATGATCGACAGTTCTTCCGGGATTGAAATGCCAAGCTGCCGACAGGCATGCACCACCTCCAGCCCCACTTCATCGTTGTAACAGACAATCGCGGTGAGCGCATCCCGATTTTCCTGCAAATAGGCAGTCACATTCGCGGACAGATCAGGCTTCGATGCGGTATCAAACGAGAGCACATGCTCAGGGCTGAACCGCAGTTTTGCTTCGCCCAGTGCCTTAATGTACCCTTTCATTCGGTACTTGCCTTGCAGATCGTCCATTTTGGCAATGATGCCGATCTGGGTATGACCTTTGGAGACTAACTCCCGGGTCGCGAGATAACTGGACTGCACATCATCCAGACAGAAGAAGGGTACCTCGAGCTCCTCATAGAACGCATTAATCATCGTAAATGGCACATCCTGCTCCTTAAATGACAGGTAGTATGCAATATTCGGGTTGTACAGATTGCTCTTCGTCGGTTCAACAATCAGACCATCCACACCGTAGGACAGCATCATTTCAAGTGCCTTTTTTTCTTGCGCAACATCGTTGTTTGTACTGGCAAGCAATAGAGAGTAGTTGTCCTCATTCAGACGACGCTCGATGCCGCGAATAATGGATGGAAAGATGTAATCCGAGATATAGGTGGTGATGACACCAATCGTCTTTTTGGAAGTGCTGCCGCCCGTCCGTGAGCGGTACTGATGACTGACATAGGTGCCCGATCCCTTTTCGCTGCGTAAAAAGCCTTCGTTGGACAGCTCCAAAATGGCCTTCCGTACCGTCTGGCGGCTCACATTATAGCTGTCCTGCAATGCCGATTCCGTAGGAATCTGTTCACCAACGGTGTATGTGCCAGATAGAATATGGCTTTTTATATCATCAATAATGACTTGGTATTTAGGCTTCACAAGGTCCACTTCTTTCGTTGTAGCTTCTATATATATTGAACTAAAAGGGTACGGCGCAACCACTCCGATCAAAGAACAATAGGGAGAGCCGCTGTATTCCTGAGTGCAACGATCAAGTTGTACGTACATATTCTAGCATGATTCGCTTTACTTGCAAGTAAAACCGTACATTTTACCAATAGATACGTACAACCAGAATGCACTTTGTCGAATTAGACCATACATAATTGCAGTGAGAATTTACAAAAATTCATTGGTGTAAACACATATTTTATCATATCCGTGTATTGTGAGTATAACTTGTATATTTCATTGACAAATGTACGTACAAAAAATATACTAAGGCTGTCAGAACAGGAAAGCGCATTCTTGGAATGCTGAAATAGAATATAGCCATGAACGTAAGTGGAGCTGCGCTGTGTGACAGTTTGCAGCTGATTAGATGCCATTCTTCGGACGTAAATGGCGACCAGAGAGGGGATATGCGGAAGTGACGAGTCGGGTGGATGTGAAAGAGGCGATCGCCAAGGGTGCGACCTCGCTTGGAATTGAGCTTGGATCAACGCGTATTAAAGCGGTCTTGATTGATGAGCATTTTGAAACGATTGCCTCGGGCAGTTATGAATGGGAGAACCAGCTGAAGGACGGGTACTGGACGTACAATCAGGAGGATATCATCACTGGGCTGCAAACGGCTTATCGTGAGTTGAAGCAGGATGTGCAGCAGAAGTATGGCGCTTCGCTGACAACCGTGGGCTCCATTGGATTCTCGGCGATGATGCACGGATATATTGCGCTGGATCAGGCAGGGGAGATGCTTGTACCCTTCCGTACATGGCGCAATTCAACGACGGGTGCCGCTGCACGCGAGCTGACAGAGCTGCTGCAGTTTAACATTCCGGAGCGCTGGAGCATTGCGCATCTGTATCAGGCCATTCTGAATGAAGAAGAGCATGTATCCCGTATTGATTACCTGACCACGCTGGCGGGTTATATCCACTGGCTGCTTACAGGCAACAAGGCCATTGGTATTGGCGATGCGTCAGGTATGTTCCCGATTGATGAAACAACACATAACTACCATCCGGCGATGATCCGGCAGTTCGATGAGCATATCGCTGGCAAAGGTTATCCGTGGAAGGTCGAGGATTTGCTGCCTAAAGTGTATCTCGCAGGGGATCATGCAGGTGCATTGACCGAAGCTGGAGCGAAGCTGCTTGACCCTTCAGGAGAACTGGCTGCCGGTATTCCACTGTGTGCACCAGAGGGTGACGCAGGAACGGGTATGGTCGCCACGAACAGTGTGCGGAAACGGACAGGCAATATCTCGGTGGGCACATCGGTATTTGCCATGATCGTATTGGAGAAGGAGCTGTCCAGCGTGTATCCCGAGATTGATATGGTAACCACGCCGGATGGCAGCCCGGTCGGTATGGTGCATGCCAATAACTGCTCCAGTGATCTGAATGCGTGGATCGGATTGTTCCGCGAATTCGCACAGGCGATGGGCATGGAGGCCGATTCCGGCAAGCTGTTCAGCGTATTGTTTAACAAGGCACTTGAGGCCGACCCGGATGGGGGCGGATTGCTCAGCTACGGATACTACTCCGGAGAAAATATTACAGGGCTGGAGCAGGGGCGTCCGTTGTTTGTCCGCTCCCCGGAAAGCAATTTTAACCTGGCGAATTTCATGCGTACACATCTGTTCAGTGCCTTCGGCGCGCTCAAGATCGGCATGGACATTCTGACCGAGAAGGAGCAAGTAGCGATCGACAGCATTCTGGCGCATGGCGGTCTGTTCAAAACCCCTGTGGTAGGACAGCGAATCGTAGCTGCCGCTATGAACGTTCCGGTATCCGTCATGTCTACCGCCGGGGAAGGCGGGGCATGGGGAATGGCTTTGCTGGCGTCGTACCTGAAAAATAAAGGCGAGCAAGAAACGTTGGACGTTTTCCTGGAGCAGAAGGTGTTCAAGGATGTGGAAGGGGTCGAAGTGGCGCCGGAAGCAGCTGATGTGAAGGGATTTGGAGCATTTATCGAACGCTACCGAAGCGGACTTGCCATTGAGCGCGCCGCTGTAGAGCATCTGGTAGAGAACGGAGGAAATTAAACATGTTAGAGCAACTGAAGCAAGAGGTATACGAAGCCAATCTGGAGCTGCCCAAGCACGGACTGGTGAAATTCACTTGGGGCAATGTCAGCGCGATTGATCGGGAAAGCGGTCTGTTCGTCATTAAACCAAGCGGAGTTGATTATGACAAAATGAAAGCCAGCGACATGGTTGTGGTCGATCTCGACGGCAATGTGGTTGAAGGGGAGATGAGACCTTCCTCGGACACAGCAACCCACGCTGTATTATATAAACACTACAAGGAAATCGGCGGAATTGTGCACACGCACTCCACATGGGCAACCATCTGGGCACAGGCAGGTCTGGATGTGCCTGTTATGGGTACGACACATGCGGATACGTTCTACGGAGCAGTGCCTTGTGCCCGCTTCCTGACTCAGGACGAGATCGACCGCGGATACGAAGCCGAGACAGGACGCGTGATCATTGAAACCTTTGAACAGCGTGGACTGGATGTAATGGCGATTCCTGCTGTGCTGCTGCATGGTCATGCGCCATTTACATGGGGCAAGGATGCCAAGTCGGCCGTGGTGAACAGCGTCGTGCTGGAGGAAGTGTGCAAAATGAACCTGTACGCACGTCAGCTGAACAACTTTGCGAAAGAACTGCCGCAAGGCATTCTGGACAAACACTACCTGCGCAAACACGGCAAGGACGCGTACTACGGCCAGAAGTAAATTTACACCACTAACGGAGAGTGCAGAACCAATCTGTAGAAGCGAAGCCAAAAGCTTTCTGAAGGAAAGCTACCTCGGAAGGATATGCTTCGCGTTTATCCTCGGATTTTCCCCTTTAGAGGGAAATGTAGAGAAATCCGAGGATAACCAGCGATCGAAAGATGGTACTGCAATCGAAGTGACCTGGTGTAACTACCCTGCCCAACCCGAAGTTGAATAACCCTTTTTACACCACTAACGGAGAGTGCAGAACCAATCTGTAGAAGCGAAGCCAAAAGCTTTCTGAAGGAAAGCTACCTCGGAAGGATATGCTTCGCGTTTATCCTCGGATTTTTCCCTTTAGAGGGGAATGCAAATAAATCCGAGGATAACCAGCGATCGGAAGATGGTACTGTAATCGGAGTGTCCCGGTGTAACCTAATTTATCAACTATAATCTAATGAAATGAGGATGATTCCATGTCAGCAACAGCAGCAAAAGAGTTTTGGTTCGTTGTCGGTTCACAGCATTTGTACGGAGAAGAGGCACTTGGTGAGGTTAAAGCAAACGCGCAGAAAATTACAGATGCCCTCAACGCGAGTGGCGTACTGCCTTACCCGCTTGTATTGCAAGACCTGGCTGTAAGTGCAGACAAAATCACCAGCATTATGAAAGAAGTCAACTACCGTGACGAAGTAGCGGGTGTAATCACTTGGATGCACACCTTCTCACCAGCAAAAATGTGGATTCGCGGTACCAAATTGCTGCAAAAGCCGCTTCTTCACCTCGCAACGCAATATAACGAGAGTATTCCGTGGGCGACAATTGACATGGATTTCATGAACCTGAACCAAGCAGCGCACGGTGACCGTGAGTATGGCTTCATCAATGCTCGTTTAAGAAAACAAAATAAAATCGTTGTAGGTTACTGGGAGCGCCCGGAAGTACAGCAGCAGGTTGCAGACTGGATGGACGTAGCGGTTGCGTACAACGAGAGCTTTAATATCAAAGTCGCTCGTTTTGGCGACAACATGCGTAACGTAGGTGTAACCGAAGGGGATAAAGTCGAAGCTCAAATCCAGTTTGGCTGGACGGTAGATTACTATGGCATCGGTGATCTTGTAGAGTACGTGAACGCTGTAACTGAGCAAGAAATCGATGAGCTGATCTCCCAATATGCAGACCTGTATGAATTCGATTATGGCACCAACAGCAAGGAAGCATGGGAAGCCAGCGTACGCGTACAAGCAAGCTATGAAATTGCGATTAAACGTTTCCTGGATAACGGAGGTTACACAGCCTTTACAACCAACTTTGAAGACCTGCATGGCATGAAGCAGCTTCCGGGTCTGGCGGTACAACGCCTGATGGCGCAAGGCTACGGTTTCGCGGGTGAAGGGGACTGGAAAACAGCCGCATTGGATCGTTTGCTGAAAATTATGGCTCACAATGAAAACACAGGCTTTATGGAAGATTACACATATGAAATGGCAGCAGGTCAGGAAGCGATTCTGCAATCTCACATGCTTGAGGTTGACCCGACACTCGCCAGCACGAAACCAAGAATCATCGTGTCTCCACTCGGTATTGGCGATCGCGAAGACCCGGCTCGTCTCGTATTTGACGGTAAAGCCGGTGAGGGTGTCGTGGTATCCATGGCAGACTTCGGTACGCATTACAAATTGCTGATTAACGAAGTATCGGCTTTTGAACCAACTGTACCAGCACCAAATCTGCCAGTTGCACGTGTGCTGTGGACAGTGAAGCCGAACTTCCAGGACGGCGTTAAAGCCTGGATCGAAAACGGCGGTGGACACCATACCGTTGTATCCTTGAACCTGACGACAGATCAGATCATCACGTATGCGAAGCTAGTCAATCTGGAGTATGTTGTAATTAAGTAGTTCTATCGCGAAAGAAATATGAACGGATAGAGTCATCATTGATTAACTCCATTTGAAGCGTGACGGGTTAAATCAAGTTGTAATCCTTTTCTACCTGAAGTATGATCAGATTATAACAAGATGAAGCTTGCCAGTCATATACGACAATGGCGCGAGCAGCGACTTGCCGTATAAAAAATGCATATCCAGAGACCGAGAGATAATCTCGGTCCTTTGTTTTATTTTGCGGCAAATCGTTCTATTTTAAAGGAGGTTATTTCAACATGACACATACATATGAAAGTCTTACGGCTCAGCTGGAGGCGCTGGGCATAGATCGCCATGGCACATTACTGATGCATTCTTCCATGAAGAGTATGGGTGATGTGGATGGCGGGGCGGATACCGTGCTGGATGTGCTAAGCGACTATATGAAGGACGGGCTGCTGGTGCTGCCCACACATACGTGGTCGACCATTAACAAAAACAACCCAATGTTCCACGTGGAAACTTCTTCCTGCTGTGTTGGCATTCTGCCGGAGTTATTCCGCAAACGTGCTAACGTTATCCGTTCCTGGCATCCGACTCACTCGGTAGCCGCTTTAGGGAAAGATGCGCGGGCGTTCACACAGGACGATCATCTCTTCGATACGCCGTGTGCACGTGGTTCTGCATGGGGCAAGCTGCTCGATCGCAAAGCGACAATTCTCCTGGTAGGCGTGGACCTGAAACGGAATACGTTTATCCATGGTATTGAGGAATGGGTCGATATTCCTGGCAGGATGACCGATGATCATGAGATGCTTTATACGGTTTTGCCGGATGGAACGCAGATTTCGGTGCCTTCCCGCAGACATTGCGGTTTATCTTGGTCAGAGCATTTCTGGAAAGTAGATGATGTACTGGTTGAAGCAGGAGCCATGCACAAAGGAGGGTTCGGTGACGCAGTTGCGAGTGTATGTGATGCTGCCAGAACAACCGAGGTGCTTACGGAGATGCTGAAGGAAAATCCGGATCTGTTCTCGGACAATGAGCCGCTGCCGGATGTGAAGTAGAAGTAACGCATCGGTACTCTTGTAAGAGAAGGGAGACCTGAATTTCTATGCAAAACAAACAGTCTCTTAATGAATGGGATGAAAACAATAGGGTGGCTGGGGCGAGACATGAACTTCAGCTTAGGTTAATCGTTGCGGAGAAACAGATTACTGCTAATGAATCTTTGATGGATCATGAGCAAGTCATGAACAGACTAAGAATAAAAATAAAAGCCGTACAGAAGTAATGGAGAACGCTGGTGGTGAAGCTCCTTTTCAATATTATAGCTTACGTATCCCGTTACGGGCTTGATGACGCTCAGTTGAAGCTGGGCGTTTTTTCTGGCATAGAGCCTTCAAAATCCTTCATGAAAGTGCAAAATAGATCGTGATTTCAATCAGAGGTTGGTCGGGCTTCCAGTGAATGGGCTACTCAGCGTATCATGGGTGTGGTACGATATGGGTAATTTAACCAATAGAGAAATAGAAGCATAGTAGATATATCCCATATAGATAGATTTGTATTGAAGTATCGACGTTTGGCAGCATGTCGGAATGATTCCTGATTAACCATGGAATGATTGTCGCATCCAAGAAGGAGAAGATTCGTGAACCCATTAGTGTGGTATGATCTTTCGTTGTTCGTGCTATTGTTCGGTGTGGGCGTGTATGTGTTTGTTACGGCTAGAATTACCAATTTACATAAAGTTTATTTTTTGTTTCACGGTTTGATGATGATGTGGCCGTTCTGTCAGTTTGCGGTGACGTTAACCGATAATCCGGGCCTGCAGTTGTTTTATGTTTTGCTGGCGTTTGTCGCCGTCTCTCTGCTAGGCAGTGGTTGGCTGCTGTTGACGCTTTTTATTACGGGTTATGCAGAAAGGCTGAGCAATTCCAGGCTTGCTCTCCTGTTTGTGCCTGCTGTAATTGGGGCAATTGGGGTTGTTGCGAATCCATGGCATGATTTTGTCATGCCGCTAAAGGGAGAATACATTGAGCGTGCTTATGGCCCATGGTTCTGGGTTGTCATGTGTATTCTGGTGTCTTATTTCCTAGTTTCGCTTGTGATTATGTTTCGTGCCGTTTTCTCGTCCAAGACGCCTTCAATGATTAAGAAACAGGTCAAGATCACCCTCTGGGGAATTTTCGTTCTGGCTATGTTTGCAACACTGGATGCCATTCTGAATGTGCTGTTGAGCCGCTGGCTGCCGATTATTCCGGGCCTGACGTCTTTGGGGATTTTCTCGTCCGACCTGTTCTTTGTATATGTGATCAAAAGGTACAACGTGTTCGACCTCGTCTCCATCGCCCATGAGGACGTCATTAATACGATTCCGTATGGCATCCTGGTGCTGGATGAGAACGAAGTCATTGTTGAGGTGAACAAGGCCTCCAAGTCTTTTATTCAGCGGTATGCGGGCGATCTGTGGAATATGGAGGAATTTCTGGCCGGGGTGCATATTGAGGACCGGGTAGAAGCAGAGCTTTTTTTAAATGAATATCGGTTGAAAAAAAATATATTCTCCAAGATCGAAGTGGTCATGGAGCAGGGGAAGGCGGCTCGCCATTTCATCGTGCAATCGTCTCCGATTGTGGATGCTGCACTGGTTCCGATCGGACATCTGCTAACGTTTCAGGATGTGTCTCAGGAGCGATTCTATGCCAGAACGATGCACCGGCAGAACGAGACGCTGCAAGAACGCAATCAGGCGCTTGACCGGATTCGCCAGGAGTTGTCCGAGGCCAATCGCAAGCTGGAGGAGCTGGTGCTCACCGACAGCCTGACACAGTGTTATAACCGTCGCTACCTGACGCAGCATCTGAATCATGAAGTGCTCACCAACCTGCAATATAAAACTCCTTTTTCCTTGATGCTGCTGGATATCGACCATTTCAAGGCGATTAATGATCATTATGGTCATGTAATTGGAGATGAAGTGCTTGTACGTACTGCAGAAGCAGTCCGTAGTTCTGTACGCAGTACGGATATTCTAACCCGCTATGGTGGAGAGGAATTCATGATCTACCTGCCGCATACCGAGCATGACCTCGCGATAGAGATTGCGGAGCGTGTAAGGCAGGCGGTGGAGTCCAACCGTATGGCGGTGAACCATGAGAGCGGCAGTGTATCCATTACGATCAGCATCGGTATTTTGTCGATTGAGGATTTTGCGTATGAGCATGTGCCCGAGGACGGCGAAGGGTATCTGATCCAGCTCTTTGATGCGGTAGACAAGGCGCTGTATCAGGCGAAGCAGAAGGGCCGTAACCGGGTGGAGTTCGGGATGCTGGAGCGGGGTGTGGTGTGAGGTGGTAAAAAAGAGTGGGGAACACTGCCCCACTCTTTTTTGTGAAATGTATGTATGATACAGGATGTATATTAAAATTCATCTAAAATATTTTTTGCATTTGTAAAGGAGGCCAAGATTTCTTTATTGATTTTGGTTAAAGATTCAATCTGATCAGCACTTTGACTACTAATTACAGCTATATGCTCATCCAAGGCTCTTCTATACGCAGAGTCTTCTTTGAATTGAAAAATTTGTTCTACAGGAACCTGCAATCCGTTCGTGATTTTCTCAAGTGTCTCCAAAGAGATATTGCGATCCCCTCGCTCAACCCCACCGATATAACTATAATGAAGGCCAGCTGCTTCGGCCAGTTGCTCTTGAGTCCAGCCTTTAGCCTTTCTTATTTCTCGAATTCGATTACCGACAGCTTCAGGTAAGCTCATTTGATCACCTCTACTTTTAAGGTTAGAAGAGGATTGGGATTCACGACAGACCAATATATAAAAAAAGAATCGTGATTAAATTGTACGAATAAGTACAATTTATATTTATCTTCTTTATATCTATTTATACAATGTATATAGAATTGTTCATAAGGAGGCCTCCTTTTAGCAACCATCGATCCTGAAATCGCTGAAACCGGACATTATCGTTGAGATGTTGGAGATGGCTGTGGCTTTTGAAAATTGGAACAAGGTGTTGGAAGGCGGATGTGTTGTACCAATGTGTGATGTGTATCCGTGAAGATCAGGTGGAGGATCGGGGAAAAGGAGTACTTATGCCTTCTATTCAAACGTAAAGACCGCTCGTTTATTACAGAATCCCCGCACGAGAAAGCCCACTTCTTTAGACGTGGGATAAAAGTGAAGTCGGATACGGAGTATCACTATTGTGATGCTTCAAGTATCCGAAATGTCTGTGTTCTTTATTTTTTATTCGCTTGTTTCAATTTATCTATTAAACTGATACAATATAGACATGAACGAATATCGAAGAACAAACACAACCGTATCTTTGTTGAACTATCATTTTGTGTTCTGCCCACGATACAGGAGAAAGATATTTCTCAAATCAGAGGTAGAACAGCGCTTCAAGGAATTGGTGCATGAGGTATGTGCAGAGCTTAAAATGGAGATTGTTTCCATGGAGTGCGACAAAGACCATACACATCTGTTTCTCCATGCACTTCCAACATTAAGCCCTGCGGATATCATGGCAAAAATAAAAGGATTCACATCAAAAAAACTACGAGAGGAGTTTCCACACCTTCAGCATTTGCCCAGTTTGTGGACACGTTCCTATTTTGTTTCTACCGTTGGGCATGTATCCAGTGAAACCATCAAGCGTTATGTTGAACAACAAAAGACAAGGGGGTGAAGCCTATGTCTCAGACCCTAACGGTTAAGGTCAAGCTGCTGCCGACAAAAGAGCAGATCCGACTATTGCAACAAAGTAGTCATGAATATATCCGAGTTGTGAATACACTCGTGGCCGAGATGGTAGAAGAAAAGAAAAGGTTGAAGAAGACAACAAAAGACGTTCCTGCTCATCTACCAAGTGCAGTAAAAAATCAAGCGATTAAAGATGCGAATAGCGTGTTCTCTACCAAAGTGAAGAAAAGTAAATACGCCATCATACCGACCCTGAAGAAACCGATTTGCGTATGGAATAACCAAAACTATTCGTTTGACTTCACGCACATTTCCATTCCATTCCTGGTAGAGGGAAAATCGAGGCGTGTAAAAATTCGTGCATTGTTCATCGGCAGGGACCATCGAAACGTTGACCTTTTGAAGCACAAACGGGGTACGCTCCGTGTCACGAAAAGCTCAGGGAAGTGGGTAGCCCAAATTGCTGTCACCCTGCCAACAACTGAAAAAACGGGTATGCGGATTTTGGGCGTTGATTTAGGGCTGAAAATCCCTGCCGTAGCCATCACAGATGAAGATCAGGCTCGCTTCTTTGGGAATGGGCGAGAAAACAAATACAAGAGACGGAAGTTTCGTAGTGTTCGTCAAAAGCTGGGAAAACAAAAGAAAGTGAATGCTATTCGCAAGTTAGATGATAAAGAACAACGATGGATGAAAGACAAAGACCATAAAGTGAGTCGCGAAATCGTTCATTTCGCAGTCGAGAATAAGATTTCTGTCATTCGCTTAGAGCAACTCACGAATATTAGGCAGACGACAAGAACAAGTCGTAAAAACGAAAAGAATCTACACACATGGTCATTCAACCGTTTGGCACAATTCATTGAATACAAAGCCAATATGGCAGGGATCAAAGTAGAATATGTGAACCCTGCATATACAAGTCAAACCTGCCCGGAATGTTTAACAAAGAACAAGGCACAAGATCGAAGATATACGTGCCCATGTGGATTCAAGAAACATCGTGATATCGTTGGGGCGATGAATATTCGCTACGCAACTGTGATTGGCGGTAACAGTCAATCAGCCTAAGATGCTATATGCACTGTCTTAGGAGGGGTAATGGCATACCCTGATCTTAGCATCTGTCCAAAGCAGAAATGAAATGAGGACGTTAAGCTAGCTAAGAATCCCAGTCACCTTAGTGACCTTGCCCCTTAGGGGTGGGAGTGTCAAATAGGAAGAAGTTATATGATGCAGGGTGTGGCTTATCAGAAGATGGGGCAGATCGATCAGGCGCGAGCATGTATCTGTCGATATGCAAATTTGGATTGCATGGGAGAAATGGGTGAAGCAGAGATGCAAATCGTACAGGAGTTTAAGCGCAAGGCTGAAGTAAACCGATATGCCCTTGAGATTGAAGCGGGACAGGTTGAGCTGCTGGAAGGGTGTGTGAACCTTTTGCTGGAGTACCAGGAGGAGGGTTTGGCAGGATTGACTGTGATTACAGAGGCTGCGGTGCGGCATGGGTGGCGGGTTGATTTTATCATACAGATGCTTGAGGAACAGGTTGATGGGTTAGATGAGGATTTCGGCTCGATAAACAACGATCATTTGTACCGATATTATTATCAAAAAGCTTTATATGAGCAGTGGATGGGGAGGCCGCAGGGAGCTGTGGAATATATTTTAAAGGCGATGCGTGTAGTGGACGGTCGGGGCGTGGAGAGGCATATGCTCAAATGCATATTGGTATTGGAATCGTTGCGTGAAGCAGCGACGGAGGGGCAGATTAAGCGGTATCGGGCGATTTTGGAGGGAATGAAATAGGGGTGTGAACGGGGTGGTTAAAAAAGTAGGATATGCTTGGATTTGGGTATAAACATGTAGGACCATAGCACCGATGAGTCGCTTGGTAAATGCCTCGTTGATGGCTCAATTCAGGATGTTAGCCGGATGATATTGCCATTAAACTTCTGCTAACATAGAGTAATCATATTTCAAATGAGCGGAGAAAGCATATGAGTACAATCAAAGTGACTCCTGAACAATTACATCATGTGGTGCACCAGGTGGATCAGGCGAGACAACAATTGGAGCATATAAGGGAAAATCTCTCCAGGCAAATCATGTTTCTGCAAGAAATGTGGCAGGGTGTGACACAAGAGCGTTTCTATGATGATTTTGCGCGGTCACGTCCTGTATTGCAGAAGGCGCTTGAAGGTATGGTGTATACTTCTCAGGAACTAACGGATATTGCTACGCGTTTTGAAAATGCAGATGCGGAGAAGGGCAGCCTAGGTAGTGTTATTGGTGCTGTTGGTGCAGCAGCGATGATGAAGAGCTCGGGGAGTGATGCGGGTCCGAGAGATAAGGGCTACCAAATGAAGAAAGTCGATGTCTATGGTAGGTATGTGTGGGTACCCGTGAACGAGAATGGTGAGCTGGATTATACAGCCGTACAGGCTTATGAGAAGGACCGGGGGAATGTGAATATCGACCGGATGCAGGCAGGGCATGGGGAAGAACAGGAGAAAGATATTTTTGACATGCAGATTAAGGCTTTGGAAAATAGAACCGATCCCTTCACAGGCGAGCCTGTATCCGACAAGTATGCTCAGATCATGCTGACTTCTCTGAAGTTCAGTCAGATATTTATGGCTTTTCAGATGGTTCGCGGGAATATGCCAGGGCGTAAGGGGCCGTTTCATTTGCCGTCCTCTCATCCGGCTGTGACGAAGATGAAGAAGAATTTAGAGGATACTAAGAACCAGAAGCCAGTAACAGAGAGAGAGGTAGTAGAAAAAACTCCTGTAATTAAAGATCAACCTGTTCAATTGAGTCAAAATCTGATTGACCACGTTATTAATAGACATTCTGTTAATAGTACCAAACAACAGCTCCCATTTCTTCAAAGGAAGATGTCGGATGATCAAATAAATGAAATGCTGAGCAGAAAATCCTTTTTTAATAAAGAGTGGTCTAATAAAAAAATAACAGATGCTTCGACAATAGCGGTAAATCAATTGAAACAACAAGGAGTAAAGGATGGTTTGCATACAGTCACGGTATTTGATGAATCACTTAAAGTATTTATTCGGAATGATAATGTAGATTCAATATATGGTACACATAAATATAAAATTAGTGATTTAATAGACTAGGGGGCTCAAACGATGTTCAAGATTTCATTTAAAGCAATAGATGATTTGGATGCGATAAAGCAAATGTCTGCAGAGCAGTTTGATCAAGTAAAACAAGATATTGATGGCATGATTGAATTGGACTTCAACGGAAGCAAGTATGGTATGTTTTTTGATGATTGCCCATTCGGCAATGAAAGACTAATCAGATGGTTCGTTGACTTACTGACGGTGGCTCAAATGGTGAAAGTAAATGATTATGTTGCTTATCGAATTCCTGATAGTGCTAATCTATGGCTGGAGTTTAGAGCGCATGGAGAAGAACTGCAAGTTAGTTTAGTGGAAGATACGGATCGTGAAGTTATTTTGGACTTGTTTATTACTGAACCGTTTGAGGAATTCAGATATTCAACATGGAGTGGGGTTACTATAGATTTGCATACCTTTGTTGAAGAAATCATACGTAATACACATCATTTTCAGAATTTCATCTCCAATCTCAATGCTAAACTATTAAAAAGTGAGAATGTTACAAGAATGAATAAGAAGTTATCCGATATAGAGCAAGACTCCTCAACTTAAAAGAGGTGACAGAGAGAATTTGCGATGTAGCAAAGTGATTAGAAGCTACCGTGGGAGAATGATAGGATGAACTAAAAATCAGTGCTAATATTTCAACTCCGGATTTCTAGAAATAAAAGCGACAACGACCGATTAAACTCTGTTCAGAGTTTATCGATTGTTGTCGCTTTTTAACAGTAAGAAGATTAGATAAATTAGTTAAAATTAAGATAAAAAACTGGGTTTATTTACAGTAAATGCAGTAAAACTTACCTTAAAGGTTGCTCAATGCCCTTGCTCGTTGGTTGATATGTCTGTAATTTGTAAAATTCCCATAATGACTAGAAATACGGTCATTACAATAAGAGCAGAGCCAATCCAGAGCATTGTTTTTCTGTTTTGACTACTAATTTCCAGAGCTCGTCCACGAATAATAAAAATAATGCCTACGACCAGCAATACCGCACTTATTATAATCATCAACGTTCTCCCTCATAATTAATTTATAATTCTAACTCTGTTACACTAAATCCGACTAAGACCATTATATTATAGGTTAAATCGAAGGATTGTCACGTCGAGTGCAATAGTTTGGGCTAAGTAAGTAAAAATATGTATGGACCCAGTTTTCAGCTTTATAAAAATAGTAATCACATCAGGGTAACATGAAGAATCCGCTCTCATCCAAGAGGCGGATTTTTTGCGTTCAATCAACCAAAATGTTCTTGCCAAAACGTAATCATTACGATAAGATAATACTCATTGTTTAAATAGTAATAGTTACGATTAATATTGAGATGGATATTTATATGAAGAGAAAGGGGTATTACCTTGTTTAAGAAAAAGAAGCCTTTGCTGGCGATAATCTCCCTGGCCCTGAGTGCAGCTGTACTGCTCAGTGCTTGTGGGGCATCCACATCTAGTCCTGCCGCGCAGGATACCAAGAAAATCACAGCTGATAAAAACGTTCATTTCTTATATAACTTCTCCACCAGCTCACTTGATCCGCATGTGGATTCAAGTTATGTACCGCTGCGTGCGGGTATTACGGAAACGCTGCTGCGTCTGGATGAGGACAATCTGACGGTTGCCCCATGGCTTGCCGAGAGCTGGGAGAGTAAAGATGGTCAGCACTGGACAATCAACCTGCGCGACAATGTGACCTTTCAGAATGGGAAACCGATGACGGGAGAAGCGGTTAAAGCATCGCTGGAGCGAGCGCTGAAAGAGAACGTAGCCATCCAGAACACACTGAAGATCGATAAGATCAGAGCTGATGGGAACAAGCTGGAGATTACAACCACTCAGCCTTTCCCGGAGTTTGCCTCAGAGCTGGTTAACCCGAACACGGCGGTTATTGACGTTAGTGAACCGGACATCGTGAACAAGCCTATTGGTACAGGACCGTTGAAGCTGACATCCTTTACGCCAGGCAGCAAGCTGGAGCTGGAACGATATGATACATATTGGGACGGGGCCTCGCCGCTGGATTCCGTGACGTTTTCGTTTAATGAAGATGCCAATGCGCGATCCCTTGCCCTGAAATCTGGACAGGTCGACATTGTCTACCGCCCGGAAGTGGAAAGCCTGGAATCGCTCAAAGCAATTGACGGGTTAAAAGTCGAGTCCACATCCACGTTCCGCGTGCATCAGTTAACGATGAATATGCAGCGGGAGAGCATCAAGGATGTGAATGTTCGGCGTGCGTTGGATGCGTTGATTGATCGAAAAGGCATCGTCGATACGATTCTGCTCGGTTATGGTGAGCCTGCCATTGGCCCGTTCCTGCCATCGCTGCCGTTTGCGCCTAAATATACACATACAGCAGAAGAAACGGGCCTGGATACCGCTGTAAAATATCTTGGTGAAGCCGGCTATACCCAGCAGGACGGTGTGATGGGCAAAGACGGTAAACCACTCAAGCTGACACTGCTCACCTATTCGTCACGCGCTGATCTGCCACTGATCGCCCAGGTATTCCAGTCCGATGCAAAGAAGGTTGGCATTGATGTGCAGATTCGCCAGATTGATACGCCGGAAGAGTATATGGCTTCCAACCGGGATTGGGATATCGCGACCTACAGTAACCTGACCGCTCCGCGTGGGGATGCTGGTTATTATCTGAATGCAACCTACCATCCTAAGGGTGCGCTGAACTTCAGTGGATCGGAGGACCCGGCCCTGACCAAGATCATCGACGAGCTCAATCTTACGGTTGAACCGCAGAAACGCGCGGAACTGGCAGAGAAAGCTGCTAATTATGTACATGACAACGTGCTGAACTCCTTCGTGCTGCATCCGGCAACGATTGTGGCTTACAACGGTAAAAAGGTGAAGAATTGGGTTACTACACGCAGTGAATATTACATGATTACGAACAAGCTGGATGTGATGTAATGTTTCGCATTTTGCTTCGCAAGTTTCTGGAGGTATTTGTATTTCTGCTCTTCATTATGTTCGTGAGTTTCCTGTTCGTTCGATTGGCTCCCGGTGACCCGGTATTGACCATTCTGAACGTTGAAGAACTATCTGTAAGCAAGGAGCAAGTCGAAGCGCTGCGAGAGGAAATGGGCTTCAATGACTCGCTTCCGGTGCAGTTTGGCCGCTGGCTGCTTGATTTTGTGAAAATGGATTTTGGGGTGTCCTACTCGACAGGCCAGCCGGTAATGCAGACACTGATGCGCGCACTTCCGGCTACAGCCGAGCTAACAATTGGTGCACTGCTAGTTATGCTGATTGTTGCTATACCGCTCGGTTCCCTGTCAGCACTCTATCGGGGCAGCTGGATTGATCAGGGCAGCCGCATCCTGTCCATCGTGGGTGCAGCCGTGCCCAGCTTCTGGCTGGGTCTGATCCTGATTGACCTGTTCGGGGTACGATTTGGCAGTTTACCAACAATGGGCCGGGACGGTTTTACCTCACTTGTACTGCCATCACTGACGCTGGGACTTGCCATCTCCAGCGTTTATGTGCGTCTGCTGCGATCCAGTCTGCTCGACTCGCTAAGTCAGGAGTTCGTACGGTCTGCCCGGGCCAGAGGGTTATCGGAGGGACGTATCTTTTTCCTGCATGCCTTCAGGCACAGTCTGCCCCCGGTGATCACGGTATTTGGGGTCAGTCTGGGCAGTCTGATTGGCGGCGTTGTGGTCATTGAAGTGCTGTTTGCTTATCCGGGTATCGGCAAGCTGGTTGTCGATGCTATCCGCCAGCGCGATTATCCATTGATTCAGGGATATATCCTGATCATGGCCCTTATCGTGTTCCTGGTAAATACCGCAGTTGATCTGTCGTACCGTTATTTAAATCCCGAGATGAAACTGAAGGAAAAGGAGGCCCTCCGATGAAAACAATGCCACTGCATATGCCGTCTGCCAAAACAAAAAAACACAACTGGCAGGCCATCATCGGCATGCTGTTTGCACTGCTCGTTATCGCGGCCTCTCTCTATGCCTTTGTATTTTTAAAACATGATCATACGCTTACTGACTTGCGCGGCAGGCTGCAGGGGATGAGTGCGCTCCACCCGCTCGGCACCGACCATCTGGGCCGTGATGTACTGACACGTCTGCTTCTCGGCGGCGGTCAGACGCTCGGTTACAGCCTGCTTGCGCTCGCCGCAGCATTGCTCATCGGTATTCCGTTTGGCCTGATCGCAGGCTACAAACGCGGATGGATCGACAAGGTATTCATGCGTATTGCAGATGCGTTTCTTGCTTTTCCAGATACCATTGTCGCCATTGTGCTGAGCGGTCTGCTCGGAGCAGGGATCGGCAATCTGGTGCTGGCGATTGTTATCGTGAAATGGGTGAGCTACGCTCGTCTGGTTCGAAGTACAGTTCTATCCGAGTCGCAAAAGGACTACATCCGTGTGGCCCGGACAAACGGGTTGTCCGATGCTCGAATCATGACCAAACATCTGCTGCCGCATATTGCAGGTCATGTGCTGGTGCTGGCGAGTCTGGATCTCGGCAAAATCATTCTGCTGATCTCATCCTTATCCTACATCGGACTCGGCGCACAGCCGCCAACACCCGAATGGGGAGCGATGCTGAACGACTCGCGTCCTTACTTCCAATCCAGACCTGAGCTGATGGTTTTCCCGGGGCTGGCAATTGTATCGGTTGTGCTGCTGGCAAATATGCTGGGCGACTACCTGAGAGACCGATTTGATGTGAAAAAGGAGGTGCAGTCATGATTCTCTCCATCGAGGAACTGAGCATCTTCAGCCGCGAGCGGACGATTGTGGACAGCGTGTCCCTTGCCGTCCGCGAAGGGGAATTCATGGCGCTCGTCGGGCAGAGCGGCAGTGGAAAAAGTTTGCTCTCGCAGGCAATCGGCCAACTGCTACCGCCTAATCTGCGCGCGTCTGGATGTGTGCTGTTCGAGGGCAGCAATCTGCTCGAACGGAAGCCGAAGGAGATGCGTGCACTGCGTGGACGTGACATATCCTATATTTTTCAAGACTATCAGGGAGCGTTCACACCGTTCCGCAGCATTGGCGGACACTTTGATGAATACCAGAAGGTGCATGGAGAGAAATCGGCGTCTATCCGTAAAAAGCGTGCCGCAGAAGCGCTGGAGTCTGTTGGACTCCACCCGGAGCTGCTTCGCCGCTATCCGTTCCAGTTGAGCGGCGGTCAGCTGCAGCGTGCATCCATCGCGACCTCGCTGATGCTCTCGCCGCGTCTGCTGATTGCTGACGAGGCCACAACCGCGCTGGATAGCATGTCCGCGCATCGCGTGCTGGAGCTTCTGGCACGCAAACAGGCCGAGACGGGCTGTGCAATTCTGTTCATCACACATGAT
Source organism: Paenibacillus sp. TC-CSREp1 (assembly GCF_050171015.1). Lineage (NCBI taxonomy): Bacteria > Bacillati > Bacillota > Bacilli > Caryophanales > Paenibacillaceae > Paenibacillus > Paenibacillus sp. TC-CSREp1. The sequence goes on from NZ_JBNOKM010000014.1 coordinate 176,497, forward strand.
TGGCGGCATGTGCGCCGATATGCGAACCGCTTGTCTGTCATGAAGGAAGGGCGAATCGTGGAATCAGGCGGCAAACATCGTATTCTGGATCATCCCCAGCATGAATATACACGCCAATTGATTGAAGCAGCTCCTGTGCTGAGTAATGAGTTGAAGTCCGGTTTGAAGGAGGTGGGTGCAGAATGAGAAGCCAAGACAGCCAAGTTGTGTTGCGTGTGGAACAGCTCGCTCGCACCTATGCTGGTGCGGAACATCCAGCCATAAACGATATCTCGTTCACCCTGAACCGTGGCGAATGCCTGGGTCTTGTCGGAGAGAGCGGCTGTGGCAAAAGCACACTGGCCCGCTGTCTGCTGCGCATCGAGGATGCGGATTGTGGCACCATCCAGCTTGGGGGGCATGACATTGCCCGGCTGGATGGACGCCGGTTGCGCCCTCACCGCCGCCGCATTCAGATCGTTTTCCAGAATCCATCCGCCGCACTGAATCCGAAGCTCACCATCGGTGCGTCCTTGATCGACCCTTATGAGCAGCTCGGCCGGGACGCCAAACTCGCTCACTTCACCTATACATCAAAGGAAGCTTACACCCGCCAGCTGCTGGAGGCGGTAGAGCTTCCAAGTGAACTGGCGAGCCGCTACCCGCATGAATTAAGCGGCGGTCAGCGGCAGCGTGTTACGATTGCGCGAGCCATCGGCATAGAGCCGGATGTTGTCATTCTGGACGAGCCGACAGCCAGTCTGGACGTCATATCACAGGGATCGATTCTGCAGCTCCTCACTGACTTGCGAACTTCGCTCGGCTTGTCCTACCTGTTCATCTCGCATGATCTGGCAGCGGTGCACCGGATGAGCCAGCGAATTATGGTTATGCAGTCGGGACGTATTGTGGACCGCTTTGGCGCAGATGCGTTGTTCGCCGAGGAACGCCATCCGTATACCAAGGAGCTCATCTCGATATTTTGAAGGCACAGCTTGTATACGTCTGCGGGCTGACTTCTTTCTATAATAAGAGCCGTGATGCGAGATTGATTGTGCATCCGGCTCTTTCGGTCTTTTTTTCAACATATACGGAGTTCCTTCTTTGCTTTGAACAAATAAATCTTTCAGGCCTATAACCGGGCTAACGAACCGCGGCAAACTAGCGTATACTGAAGGAATAGCAAATATCTTGAAATTGCATATTTAAATTGCTCACTATTATTGATACACTAGTTCAAGGTTATATTCATTCAGACAAGGCGTAAACCCGTGAAAAGTGGGCTTGCAGCCAATGCCAAATCGATAACGCTTACATCCTTTTGGCAAATATAGGATATAAGGACGGTAAACATGAGCCAGGGACAAACGAGTACAGATGTAATCTTGATCGGTGCCGGAATTATGAGTGCAACTTTGGGAACTTTGCTGAAAGAATTGGCACCAGACTGGAATATTAAGGTTTTTGAGAAGCTAGCCACCGCAGGAGAAGAAAGCTCGAATGAGTGGAACAATGCCGGAACGGGGCATGCTGCGCTGTGCGAACTTAACTATACTGTTGAACGGCCGGACAAAACCGTAGATATTAGTAAAGCCATTAAGGTGAACGAGCAGTTCCAGGTTTCCAAGCAATTTTGGTCCTATCTGGTGAACAGTCGTCTGATTCGTAACCCGAGGGACTTCATTATGCCGATTCCCCATCTCAGTTATGTGCATGGAGAAAGCAATGTACAGTTTCTGAAAAGACGATATGACACGTTGTCGAACCATCCGCTGTTCGCAGGCATGGATTTCTCGGACAACCGGGAAGAGCTGTCGAAGTGGATGCCGCTGATGATGAAAGACCGTACAAGCAACGAGCCGATTGCAGCAACCAAAATTGACTCCGGCACGGACGTTAACTTTGGTGCTTTAACGCGCATGCTGCTAAAACATTTACAGGAACAAAAAGTGGAAGTCCACTATAAACATAGCGTGAAAAGCTTGAAACGCAAGAGCGATAAATCATGGGAATTGACTGTGAAAAATTTGACGAGCGGAGCCGTTGAGCGCCACCGGGCGAAATTTGTGTTCATCGGTGCGGGCGGTGGAAGCCTGCATCTGCTTCAGAAATCGGGCATTCCGGAAGGCAAGCATATCGGGGGCTTCCCGGTAAGCGGCATTTTCATGGTGTGCAAAAATCCGGAAGTCGTCGAGCAGCATCATGCCAAAGTATACGGTAAAGCCTCGGTAGGTGCACCGCCGATGTCGGTGCCGCATCTGGATACACGTTATATCGACAACCAGAAGTCACTGCTGTTTGGACCATTCGCCGGTTTCTCGCCTAAGTTCCTCAAGACCGGATCGAATGCAGACCTTATCGCTTCGGTGAAGCTGCACAATCTGTTAACGATGCTGGCGGCAGGGGTGAAGGAGATTTCCTTGACCAAATATCTCATTCAACAGCTCATGTTAACGAAGGAGCAGCGTATGAAGGAGCTGCGTGATTTCGTGCCGAGCGCAAAAAGCGAGGATTGGGATATGGTGCTGGCGGGTCAGCGTGTGCAGGTCATTAAGGACACCGTTCAAGGTGGAAAAGGCACGCTGCAATTCGGAACTGAAGTTGTCACTGCGGCAGATGGCTCCATAGCGGCTCTGCTTGGTGCATCCCCGGGTGCTTCGACAGCCGTTCAGGTTATGCTGGAGATTCTGGAGCGCTGCTTCCCGCAGCATATGAAGGCATGGGAGCCAAAGATCAAAGAAATGATTCCTTCTTACGGCATCTCCCTTGCAGAGAATGTGGAGCTGCTGCGTGAGATCAACCAGTCTACAGCGAAGGCGCTGGGATTGTCGGATGAGAAACAGACACTGCATGTGTAATGGATAAAGTGCAGTATAAAGCCAGAAAATAAAGCGAAAAAGCTGAGTCCGGATCAAGTCCAGGCTCAGCTTTTTGTGGTTTGTTTGCGCTCCAGATTAAAACGAATCAGAGTCTAGTGGGTCAGGAATAAAAAAGGAAACCTTCGTCCCTTGTCCAGGAGAGCTGACAATTGTCAAACCCTGGCCATAGAGCTGATTCAAGCGCCGATGGGTGTTGGTTAAACCAATGCCTCCAGGCTCTAACGGACTGGGTTTTGGCCATGCCAAAGCTCGTTCAATCTGTTCCGGCTGCATGCCTGAGCCGTTATCTTCAATCTCGATCAGTGTACCAGCGGTTTGGGTGACGATGCGTATCCATACCGTCCCACCTTCCACTTGGCTGAGGACACCATGGCGAACGGCATTTTCAATCAACGGCTGGATGGTGAGCGGAGGAAGCATCACATCGATGTCTTCCGGAATGTCCCAGACCACGGTAAGCCGTTCCGCGAATCGTTCCTTCTCAATGTAGAGATAGGCTTTCGAAAGGTCTATCTCATGGGTGATCTCCACCATTTTCTCCGAATTCACAAAATGGAAGCTAGTCTGCAAATACTCGATAAAAGCATCTCCCAGACGCTGCATCCGATCTGTGTCGATCTCACTGAGCATCATAATGGAATTAAGTGTGTTGAACAGGAAATGAGGCTGGATCTGTGCCTGCAAATAAGCAGCTTCCATGCGCAGTCTCTCATCAATGGACTGCTTCAACACAACCAATGAACCGATGCGATGCCTCAGCTCCACGGCATCAACAGGCTTCGTCACATAATCGGTAGCGCCCGCCATGAACCCGGCATAAACATCAGCGGGTTCGTTTCGGGCCGTCAACAACAGGATGGGAAGCTCGGATACGGAGTAACGCTTGCGAACGCTCTCTGTCAGTTCATAACCGGACATATGAGGCATCATCACATCCGCAATTAATAAATCCCATGACTGTGTATTCAACAACTCAAGCGCTTCCAACGCTGAAGTTGCCGATTGTATTTCATAGGATTCACTCGATAACATCGAGATGAGCACGCGTAAGTTTACTGGGTCATCATCCACAGCGAGGATGCGGGCAGTGGCGGTGGCCTTCCCATGCAGGACAGGATGCTGTTGTTCACTCACACTCACAGCAGCTTCCTCGTAATATTGAGTCCCCCATTGCGGCGGATCCGCCTGATCGGATATGGCCGATGTATCTTCTCGTGGCAGCGAGACTTGAAAAACAGACCCTTGTCCACGCACTGACTGCACGGTGAGTTCACCGCCATGAAGCTCTGTGAGCTGTTTGCTGATGCTTAAACCGAGTCCGATGCCTCCACTCAAACGCGCTTGAGCTGTCCCTTGCTCGTAAGGCTCGAATATCCGGGCTTGTAACTCTTCGCTGATTCCGGTGCCTGTATCCGATACTTGCATGATGACGCTGTTTTTATCTGCTCTGACCGATACCGTTATGGTGCCCTCATTCGTGAACTTGAGCGCATTATGCAGCAAATTGTACAGGATCTGAACAAGCCGTCTCTCATCCGCCTGAACCAGCGGTAAACCTTCGGGAGTATCCACGATGATCTGGACTCGCTTGCCTTCCGCCATAAAACGAAACATACCAATGACGCCAGATATGACAGAGGCAAGGGATAACGGTTTTTTCTGCAATATGATGCGTTTTTCTCTAAGACGAACGACATCCAGAAGGTCATCGATTAATTGCGACATCTGTCTACCGATATTGACAAGCAGTTTCATGTCCCCTGTATGTTCTCCTCCGGATTGACGCTGTTCGTGCACCGCAATACTTTCGGCAATGTTAATAATTCCATGCAGGGGAGTCCGCAATTCATGCGCTGTGTTCACCAGGAATTGATCTTTCTGCTGATCCTCCACTTTGAGCTGTTCATACAGTTTTTCAATTTCAGTGGAATTGCGGAAATATTTCCTGAACCAGTATGCAGCGAAGCCAAATATAGCTGCAATGACATCAACCGGATAATATACATTGGTGATTTCATTGTGTGAATTCACAATGCCCCATATCACACTGGAAAAACTGCTCATTGCTGCAAACAGCAAAAAGCTTGCGTCACTTTGTTTTGCAGCCGCCATTTTGAAGAACAGGAGCACAGACCAGCCGATGGCAAACAAATACAGGAAATCAGGGATCTGGGTATGGAGTGCCTGGTATACAAGCGTTACCGGAGCAATTAGCAAAAATAATAGATATCCCCCTACCACGCTTGCATAAGAGAGAAAGAGTTTACGTCCTTGAGTAGGATTCGCGAAGCTTCTCGCCAACATGAGAAGGAAAAGTGCAAATGATGAATAGGATATCGCTTTGGCTTTAACCATCCAGGTGAAATTTAAGGGAAGCCAGGTTAACAATAGACTGTCATGGTCAGATACAACCGTCAGGGCTGTTACCAGTGTTAATAAAGAAAAGGTGAGCAGCGCCCGCTGCTTTCGAATAAACAAAAACATGACAAAAGCATACAGGCTGTGCAGAAACAGTATGGCAAACGTGATTTTCTGCAAATCAATCGATAAACCTCGCTCACTCCCGATGGCTGCAGGAGAACCAAAGTACAATGAACGCGTGATTCCTCCGCTGAACGGGTCTTCAAAATTGGCTACCTGCACAAGTAAAGTGAGTTCATTCGACTCGTCTGGGGTATAAGTCGTTACAAATGCAGTTCTTTCCGGTTGATAGGTATCGACATCGCTAGCCGGTTGACCAAATTTGGCAATAACCGTTCCATTGATCTCGATGATGGATGAAGTCTGGATTTTCTGAGCCCAGAGGGATATTTCCTTCACCGAAGGATCAAGCAGTATGCGAAGCTGGTACGTTCCATATCCGAACGACGATGTAGATGGTTGTGGTAGCGAATTACGCCAGTCGCCCGGCACTTGAATCCATGTGGAAGGTGTGTCCGAACCCATAACGGAATCCGTATTTGTATCCTCTCCACCAGAGATCAATGCATGAGGGGTGAACCCCCATTCTCCATCAAGCGAAATCGGTGAAGCATCGTCAAGATCCCACCCGCGAAGGTCCAACACCCCTCGAACAGGTTCTGGATGATCGGGTATAGCAAAATTGGTTGACCATATCCAGCGAAAGCTAAGTAGAACGGTTAGAAATATAAGCGACAACACGACATATCTAGGTATTTTCAAATGGGTTAATTGTTTCATAGCAGAGTTAGTTTTCGACACGTTTCATCCAACTCCTGCCTCGTCATGTTCAATCGTGGGCTTATTTGATCCGAAATTTTAAACTGAATTACCAATTTGGTAGCGTTCCCAATCTTGAGTTTATGGTAAAATTATAGATTAAAGGATGATCAAGCGAGTCGGAGGGCTGTGCATATGAGAGTGATTTTGGTAGATGATGAAAATCTCGCTCTTAGCAGGTTAAATAAATTGTTGGTCGAGAGAGAGGATTGCGAGGTCATCGGTGCTTTTTTGAAGGCAGAAGAAGCGATAGAACAAATCAAGCAGCATCTGCCTGACCTGGTTTTCATGGACATTCATATGCCGGGAATGAACGGAATTGAGGCAACCGAACGAATTCACGAGGTTTCCCCGAGGACGGAAGTTATTTTTACAACAGCATATAACGAACATGCACTAACAGCCTATGGCCTTGAAGTGCTGGATTATATTATGAAGCCCGTAACGCGAAGCCGTTTGGATAAAACGATGAAGATGTATCAACGCAGAGCTGTACCTGCGCACTTGAATATGGCAGAAAACGAGAAAGAGGCAGGCATGCTGATCCGCTGCCTGGGTATGCTTCAGGTGCAGCTGCATCCGAATGAGCCGCCCAAACATTTGAAGTTCAGAACGACCAAAATTAGAGAGTTATTTGCGTATTTGCTCCATCATCGCAATAAACCGATCAAGCGGGACACACTGCTTGAGCTGTTGTGGCCGGAATTGGATGAGAGGAAAGGCATAACCAATCTGCACAGTGGCATCCATCGTTTACGCGGAATGATGAACGAATTTATGGGTGAAGACCGGATGTCGGTTCGCTATCAACAATTTGGTTATATTTTGGAAACCGGTGAATTCAGGATTGATGCGGAAGAGTGGGAGAGCCGCCTTAACCGATTGTCTGCATTATCACCATCGACGCTCGCTGCACATCGATATGTTTCGGAACAATATGAAGGAAAATATTTTGGTGAAGATGACTACGCATGGGCGGAGCTTGAACGTCAACGCTTGCATGCGCTCTGGCAGAATCATGCATTGAAGCTTGCGCATTATTACATTGAATCCGGTCACCCCAATGAGGCCCTGATGTTGTATCATCAGATGCAGCAGTTTGATCCGATGCTGGAGGAAGCCAGCCTTTCTCTAATGAAGCTGTACGACCGATTAGGCAATAAAGATCCGGTGATCGCTCAATACAATCAACTGGCGGCAGCATTACAACAAGATGCCGGTGTACGACCTGGTCATGAAGTGGAGTCATGGTATCAGGAATGGAAGAGCAAGAATACATGAGTAAAAGAGATGCTTACATGAATGCCTTCATTAAGGAAAATAGACAAGCCTTTGCTGAAGTTTGGGGTCAGCAAAGGCTTTTTCTTGTGCGCAAAACGTTGGGTAGTGTATTTATTTTTGATTTACAGATACCACTGCCTGGCATCCTCATTGAAGAACCGCGTAACCTCCGGGTACTGGGCCAGATCAATCTGCTGCTGTCTCAACATTCTCTGCAGGAAGATGGTGTCCGTGAACATTTTACTAAGGATGTAACTGCATTCCTCCGGGTTATCTTGAAAGGCATGCACAACCTTCCGAATTTCTTCAAAATCAAAGAACAGTACGTATATAGCGTAATTTTGCAGCAAAAGGGTAAAGCAGTGATCACGGTAAGATACAGGTTTCTCCAAAGAGTCCTCAGATGGCGCATTGATCATACTATTGCTGGCATCACCATCATCATTCGTTTCAATAGTTGTATGCATAGGGATACCTGCGAGCAGGTCTCTCATGATCTGGAACAGCGCAGCGGGATCATCCGCATACAGCTTCAGCATTTCATCAACATCATTGATGAGATGAATGACCGGTTCCAAACCTTTCTCAAGGGGCAGGCTCAGCCTGTTTGATTGTCCTTCAAGGACTTGTAATAGCTCCAGGGTAAGATGTCTGCATGCCTGGATCTCTTTGGCGGAGATCACAATCTGTTCGCCGTATTTGTCTCGATGACTGGTGTAGTAATCATAATATGCGGCGAAGTAATCCTTGAGATGGATACCAGTCTTTGTATGTACCAAATGCTGTGCATGGAATGAGCAGGCGTGTAACGTTTCATCATTAACCGGGTGTGCGTAGAGGTAGAAAAAGAATAAAAAGTCACGCAGCTGCTGCTTCTGTCCATCATCTAACCGAGATATGTCGTGCAGATGGGACAGCTGGAGAAAGCTATAGTTTTTCATAAAATCATTCATGGCACTGTAGGTGTTGTATACATTAACAGACAGTGTGCTGTTGATCGTAAATAACAGGTAGTACAGAATCATCTCATCATACACATCAAGTTGCTCATACGTTTCCGCCAAAACGGGCTTCCAGTCCGGCTTTGATCCATAGTATGGGTCTTCCGGGCGTAATTCGGTTATCCAGCCTGAGAAGGTTTCATCCGGGTGATCAACAAAGAATAACGCCGCACTGTCATCCTCATATTGACCAAACGCCATCATCATATCCCTGTGTGTGGGTTCCAAAGGGAGGGAGAACTTAATACGAATATAATCATTATATAAAGTGTGGAGCTTCATTTTAAGAGAACCTCATTTCAAAAGTAAGTATTGAATCCTATTCGACACCTGTTCGAGCACTCCTTCCATATAAATCATGTCGTAATACTTTTACCCTGCTCATAGAATCCAAAATCTGAGATGATGAGTTCACCAAAGGTTCGGGTGACGAACTTCGAACCCTTGGCCTTCAGGCTATGGCGATCCTTCCTTCTACACATCATTGGAGATTCCAGGGTCGCCGCTCTCCTGAAGATTTCAAATCAGAGAGGAGGCGTCCAGGCTATCATATTCCTTCCTTCTAAAAGCTAACCACCAAATGTTAAATAGGGATATGGCTTTCCTGGACTCTTTGATCATGAACAATAACAATAACGACAATATCATGAACAGTAACACGAACCATTTGAATACCAATGTCGATAAAAATCTGGATTACAGTAATATCAGAATGAACAGCATTTACGTGCGCAGAGCCGGTAAACTGATGATTCAACCGAACGAACAGCGGCAGCATCGACTGCCTGACCAAGTGCTGGCGACCGCACTCAAAAATATAGAGTCTCTCGGGTTCACCTTTTCTAGTGAGCTGTTGCAGGCCTTGCGGACACTGTCCCGGGAGCAGTTTGAAGCGTTGTTTCAACAATTGATTCAAGACCTCAAAGTTATGGTGGGTGCTCATGTCAAGTACCAGCCGATGTACGTGGGGTTCCCCGAGCAGGTCATGGAAGAGCAAGAAGCAGAGCTGTACTTGAACGCTGTTTTTCATTATCTAACGCATCTTACGCTGGATGATTTCGAGCCTTCGGCCATCGCTGCTGGCATGCGCTCTCCTCTACTGGAGCAAACCAGGCTGAAAGTCATTGAACTGGGTAGCAAGCCAGCGTTCCTGAAGCTGATTCGTCAGCTAATTGAAGCGAAGGGCTCGATCTCTGATACAGACAAGAAAGATATCAAACGTGTGCTCAAGTATGCTGATCCGAGTGATGCCCAGGCTATACTGCCTGCAGAGATTCCGTTTAAGGAGAATGTCGGTTTTGTCGTTGCCGTGCTGTTGAAGTATGAGCTGGCGAGTATGGAACGGATCGGGTCCTATTTTAAAACGGCAAGCGATGTGCTCCGGCTGGCGGTATCCTGGTCGGAGGGGGACGTCAGTCTGGCCACAGCCACGCCTTTTCGTAAATTCAAACGCCGTGAGCGCCGCCTGCTCCTCAGCTTGCTGGAGCAATGCGGCTCCATCACGGAGGATATGCTGCGCTACAAGAATCGCTGGATTCGACTGGGTGAGATTCTGCACCCATCCGAATACAAGCTCAGGTATCCGCGCACCCAGGCTGCTTTTGATATTCTGCGAAACAACAAACCGTTTACCACCTTCAATGGCAGCGTAGAGCTGGCATTCCAGTACCGCAATATCTGGAGCCTGATCGACCTGTTGTCCCAGCGCCCGGGCGAATTCGCGCGCAAGCTGGATCATATGCTGCGCATCACGGAGGATGAAGAATATGTATTGCTGGCCTTCGGTGAGGTAGCCGCACAGGTATCCACGCCCGTGTTGTTACAGGTGAGACAGCATTTTGCACAGCGGAATGAAGAAGCCGATTTGCGGGTCTTTTTTCCGAAAGGCAACGTGGCAAAGGCTTTCGGTATCCCGAATGAGCTGCCTGTGGTGGGCGAGGCGGTATGTCAGGAAGTGGTGCGGATCTGCGAGCAGGCCTTGATCACACGATTTGCTGAATTCCCTTCACTTGGCAAGACGTATGTGGATGAACGGCTGCAGCATTATCTGGTTCCTTTTTCACAAAGATCCGCAAGCAAAGCATTGCGAACCATTGTGCGAGGAAGCCGCATCCCGATGGGGGAAGGCGATACGATTCGTTTCTTCAGCTGGTGGAAAGAGGGCGAGGTGGATGGTACATCGACGGGACGTGTGGACATTGACCTGTCGGCGGTGATGTATGACAAGGACTGGAACTACGTTGAACATATCTCGTATACCAATCTGCGGTCTGTTAAATATAAGGCTGTCCACAGCGGGGATATCGTGACCGCGCCTTATGGGGCGAGTGAATTTATTGATCTGCATATGCCTTCCATCGTGAACTATGGCGGGCGATATGTAGTGACAACACTTCATTCCTTCACCAGCCATCCGTATTGCAACTTGCCGGAATGTTTTGCAGGCTGGATGATGCGTAAGAAGCCCGGCTCGGGCGAAATCTATGAGCCATCTACGGTAGAAAACAAGATCGATATTACCGCGGATACACAGATCGCCATCCCCGTCATTCTGGATTTGGTAGAGCGTACCATCATCTGGACCGATCTGGCTCTGAAGAGATACCCGGACTACAGCAACAATGTAGAGGGGAATCAGAAAGGCATCGTGCTGATGGGGAAAGCGATGACAACATTGCGCAAACCCGATCTGTATAACTTGTTCATGCTGCATGCCAAGGCGAGAGGTGAACTGGTGGATACGAAGGAACAAGCCGATACCATCTATGCGATCGATGAAGGTGTGACGCCGTATGATATCGAGCAGATTATGGCGGAGTATCTGGCCTGAGCGGTACGGCATGTAATGAATTGGGGCGAAGTGCTGTTGTTTTGTGATTGAATGTCATGAGCATATGGAGTAGAAGTATAGCAAGTGTAAAGCGTGTAGAAAGTGGCTGACCACCTTGTCATGAGGCAGGGCACCGCGTGCTGGGAGCTGCACGTGGTGCGGGTAAAGACTGTAGCAAGTTCTAGCATTGTGGCAAGTGCAGTAATTGTAGTAAGTGTAGTAGGTGGGTGAAGGATAGAGCCTGGATGGTTTTAAATGATTCGCGCGGTAAGTGAGAGGTAATTTATAGCATGTATATAGAATGTGACCATTACAAGATGTAAGTTTAATCAAGCATAGAAGAATGGGGCAGCCGAATTGAAAGGGCTGCTCTTTTTTGCTTGGAAATACATAGCGGCAGAGCCTTGGGGCTGGGCATTCATGTAAAGTAGGCGTACAAGCTAGGCATTTGTGAAAAGTCTAAGTAGCATATTGGAATGGTTTACAGTCTGGTGTTCCACAAGCTGTTGAGCTGTACCTAATGCTCTACCTAGTAACTTGGTGCGATTGACGATGAGTTCCATTTTATAGTAACCTTGGCGTGACTGAAGGGCGTTGCTTTTTTTTGAAAGGAGAGATCGATGATGAGCAAAAGCAAAACACGTGCGGAATCAAGTTTAGATATAGGCAAGGACGCAACAAGGATAGGCATGAACGAGGATATAAGTGCGGACGCGAGTGTAGACAAAAGTATAGGTGGAAGCATGGACATAGTATGAAAAAAGTACAGACACAAGTATGAACACAAGTATGGAGTTCGTTCTTGTCTAGTACAGTGATTTTCAAAACTCAGGCGTAGAAGTGCTTACGTAGCTGTGTTGCTGAACAGCGGCTAACGATCTCAGATGACGCTATTTGCAGTATTTTAGTCTGTTTGAAAATCTAACGATTCTGGGAAACGCTATTTGCGCATTTTGGGCGAAAAATCAGCGTTCGAGAGCTATTTTGGCGGAAATAGCGTCACTAGGAATCGTTACAATTCTCAACATGAGAAAATGAGCGAAATAAGGTTTCTGGGGATCGTTAGAATATGGAGAAGCCACGCCAGACTAGATTGCTGTATTTCTCGCATTCATATGTTATCAGTCCCCATCACCTTCCGCACAACCTACAAAGGCTGCCGCATGTCACTACTACTGCTGTCCCCCCGCTCCACCGCCCCGCTACCACCGACTAACCATTCATTCCCCGCTCCACCGCCCTGCTACCGCCCACCTAACCATTCATCCCCCGCTCCACTCCCCCGCTACCGCCAACCAACCAACCAACCTGCCACTTCTTCGCACACTCGCTACTGCTTCAACGCATTGGCTTCCTTCACCACTTCGGCGCCGCCTGCCGACATGAATTCCTGCACAAACTCATCAAATTCACCGAGCGGTCGCTCACCTGTAATAAAAGCAACATAGGCTTTGTTTTTCAAACGAATCAACGCATCGCCATACTTGGCCAGAGCGGGAGTAGCGACCTCCAGCGCATTGTATATGCCATCCTGATCCAAATGCAGTGTAGCCGCCCATTGCTCCCGTTCACCCGTCTCCTTCAGCGGAACGGTCATGCCGATATTGGCCCCAATCGTATTCTGATACCCGAACATGGTATCATACGGCGGCATGATGACGATGTTTCGGGGCTCGGTTGGCGTCCAGACCCAGTGTTTATTTTGCACACCGTAGGACATGCTTGCCGCTTTGTCTGGATCCGGATTTGCACTAACCTCGTCCAGAATGCGCAGAATCATCTCCAGCTTGCCCGGTTCTTTGACCGCATCAGCGCCAATTGCTGTGAAGCTCATTAACATATCATTCCCTTTGGAGCCGCGTTGTCCGTGAGGTCCTGTAAAAGGCCTGCCCAATACGATCCGTGCATCGGGAAACTTGGCGATTAGCTCTTTGACATTAAATGCAGCTTGCGCGGGACTTTTTACTACACGCCCTGCACGATCAACTCGCCAATCCTCATAATCTCCATCCTGAATCCAATGGTAGTAGTTGCCCATCGAGGTCATTCCGATTTTACCGTTGATGAATGCATGGGACAGATGTTTATAACCGCCTTTATTCTCACCCGTCACAAACTCAGGATCAATGACGCCGTCCTTGTACCATTTGCGCAGATAGGCCAGTGCCTCCTTCATCTCGGGGTCCAGCGCACCGATCATTTTCTTACCATCCTTCGTTCCAAAGTACAGCTGATCGGCAAAAACAATCTGACCGAAGGCCCCAAACAGCACGTTCATGCCTTCACTGGACAAGCCATACGTATCCTGAATGCCATTGCCATCCGGATCATTGAAGGTAAAGGCATAGATAACCTTCTCGAATTCCGCCAGCGTCTGCGGAACGGGCAGGCCCAGCTTATCCAGCCAGTCCTGTCGATACACCACAGGGGTGCGGTAAATGTTGGTAGGGTTAATTACGGGAATGCCGTAATATTTACCGTTAATCACTCCAGCCTTTTCGTAGGCCGGGGCTTGTTCATGAATGATACGCATGAGATTCGGCGCATATTCATTCAGCGTCTCTACCGGAATCTCGGCCAGCACCCCCTGCTGCTGGTATTTCAATAGATCCTGCGGCTGCCGGATGCGAAACAGGTCAGGAATGCTGCCTTGAGCCAGCTTCATGTCCAGAAGTGACTCGTATTTATTGTTTTCCATATTCCAGATATCCAGCTGTACACCAAACTGTTCTTCCACCTGCTTCAACATCTCGGCATCTTGCGGGACAGGCAGATTCTGATGCATCGTCCAGGAGATATGGTATTTGGCTTTTTCCGTAAGAGAGGATGCCGTGCTCGTGCTGCCTTCCTGCGATTCGACGATGGCACTGGGCCCGTTCAGCAGATTACATCCACCGAGAATAACACCCATCATCGTCAGCAGTGCTGTAGTGAGGAACATACGATAGCGGTAAGCAGCCTTCAGCTGCTGTTCCTGCATTGTCATGTCGCCCATCCTCCTTATGTTCATGATCTGGCCTCTGATATTGCTGTGGAAGAGAGACTGCGTACATAGCTGCCTGGTGTGCAGCCGTACATTTCCTTGAATCGTTTAATAAAATAGGCCGTTGTTCCGTACCCGACCGAGCTTGCAACCCGGTCTATCGTCATGTTGTTATTTTCGATCAGTCGCTTAGCCTGCTCCATCCGCCGGGATGTTACATAATCGGTATAGGTTATTCCCATCTCTTCTTTGAAAAGCTTGCTCAAATATTTGGGGCTGAGGAATACTTTGCTGCCAACTGCCTCGAGTGAGAGGTCTTCGGACAGGTTATCCTCGATATATTGCTTTGCGAGCTCAATGGTCGAGATGGCCCGGTCACTGTTGCGATTCTCGGTTTCCTCCATAAATGTAATAATGGATTCGGTCAGCCATCTGCGATAGGCCAGAATATCATGCATATTTGTATACTCATGGTACAGGTCGGGATGCCCGAACTGCAGCGGGTGTTTGTAGCGCACGTTTTTGGCTACATCAGAATAGATAAATACCATATTGGAGAGGATGAAATGGCAATAATCGGCAGGGGACTGCCCTGCCCGCATATGTTCAATCACCTGCTCTATGGTGTTAGTGGCTTCGCCAAGCTGCCTGCTCTGAAGCTTGTCTCTGAACCTTGCAAGCAGATGCTGCGGTATTTCTTCCAGGCTGTGTTCCCGCTCAAGCAGGGAATGATCCTTCAGAATGGCCAGCTCAGGCCGGAAATACGCATATTTCATGAGTGTCTGTGCTTCGTTGAAGCTTAGGTGAATCTCTCTCAGGTCCTTGACCCAGCAACCTGTAGACAGCTGAATGTCCGGCTGCAGCTGCTGCCGTGTCTCCGCGAGAAGCAGCTGTGAGAACTTGTCCAATAATGCTTCTGAAGCTGCGTCGGTACAGAGAATGACTGCAAGTCTCTTGTCCGGAAGTTCTTCCACAATCAGGCGGCTATCTTGCAGCGAGAGGCATTCCAGTCCATGCATTAATCTGGCAATGGCTTCGGGTGCTGCGGCTGGACCTTTCTCAACAGGAGCTCCTGTATTCATCAGCATACAGCAGTAATCGGCGTACAGTCTGGCGATGCCGAGAGCGGCTCGTTCCTCTTTCCAGGGGCGTTGCTCCGGGTTACCCTGCAAAAGGTTAAGCACTGCTTTGTGCCGAACCGCCGGGCTGTTCGCTATCATCGTCTCTTCAAGGTTATTCACCTTATCTTTGAGATGAAGAAATGCGTTATCGATCAGGCGGAATTCATTCGTTGCCTCATTTGGCGTGCCAACAGAAAGGTCCTTGATCCGACCGACCAGACGTTTAATTGGACTGTAGTTAGCCCGGACAAGCACTGCGGATAAGATCAGCCCAATACACAGCGCGGCTAAACAAATCCCGAGAATAAGCTTCTGGATCAGTATGGACTGTTCATAATAGTAGCTGGACGGGGTTGCGCTGTAGATGGTCCACCCGGTGGAGGGCAGCGTCTGATAGGATACAACATAAGGTGCATCGCCAATCTTCTCATCAAAGCTGCCTTTGGCATGCCCCAGATCAAGCACTTTCCCAAGGCTTGCTGCGTATATATCGGCCTTGCCTGAGCTTTGTTCCTGCAATCTGCTGACTGCATGTCCAGCCGCGTTCACAATCACGGTATGCTGGTACCGGGAAGGCATCATATTTTCAACAATCGTATTTACGGCATCTTCTTTTACATCAATAGCAATGATGACATCACTGGTTTCCCCTGTAGAGCGGAAAGGGTAGCTGTGCGCATACGTAAACAAGCCATTGGTATTCTCGCTCGTTTGAGTGGAGAAGATATCCTTTGGAATTTGGCGTGCTGGCGTCCAGAGACTGTTATGTTTGCTGGTGCGCATCTCCTGAAGCCAGTCCTCATAATAAACAGACCCCTCGCTCTGATCAGCGTTATAACGAAGCCCATAGAGAGAAGAGAGCATAATATTACGTGCCGGATAATAGAGATGAATGCCCTGCACGATATCGGTGTTTGCAGCTACTTTGGCTTTAAGCAGCTCCTGCAGGTCCAACACCTGATTTAAACCGTTCCGATCGGCCTGGTCTGCAAAAAGGCGAATGTCCGCTGATTTATCCAGAGACAGGTCGACATATAGCTGCTGCACGCGTTTTAATACGGTTCCTTCAATCGTGCGTGCTGTATTTTCTAGAATCAGTTGATTCTTATTTCTTAATTCTTCATTGTAGCTGCGTGAGAAATAGATATAGAAAAATGAGCAAATCAGCAGCACAATTACGATGACGATTGAACCATAGGAAAGGGCTAGTCCAGCCCATGCAGAGCTCCATTTTTTCATCATGCATTCCTCCCGGCCCAAATTATACACTACTCGATTTCAGCAAGGTTCACGATTTATATTAACTTAGTGTAAAATGTTGAGGATTTATGATATTGCGTCGAAATTGATACAATGACGAAATTGTTTTATTGCTGGTTTTGCGGCCCGAATGCTACATTGAGACCGAACCGAGACCAACTATTAAACGATGGGAGTCGACATGATTTGAAAACAAAAGCTGCTCAAAACAAAAACAAGAAAAGATTGTTCACTGCTGCTCTAGGTTTGGTCGTTCTAACAAGTTCCATGGCACCAGGCGCTGCGCTTGCGGCACAGAATAATGATACCGTGGCTTTACCGAAACAACCGGCATGGGGTTACTTCGTAGACACGTACAAAAATAACAAACCGGATAATATGACGGTAGACAGCAATCCGGCGATTGGAACACTATCCAAATTCCTCGATCTGTGGACACCGGGAAGTGCTTGGGATAATGGTACAAAGCTGAACAGTGCCGTACTGGACTACAACATTGATTATGTTGCGCAGCGTGCCAAAACACGCTCCAAAGCGGATGAGGATGCTGCATACTATACAGACCGTACGAATCAATCCTATGGCGCAGTAGAGGGTCTGGGGAAACTGGCTGGCGTGTATCGTGAGAAGTCAGGCACGTTTACTTCCATTACAAGTATTCCGGCAGATGCAGCGACAACCAAGTATTCGGATAAAAATGATTCGAACAAAGCCGGTGATTCCAATTCCGAGCTGGGCAAAATGGTCGATCTGATCGGCAAAGTTCGCGGTGACTATGCTTCAACTCAACAGGCGAAAATGTTCTATCAATATAAGCGTCCGTTCCGCTGGCAGGGTGAACAACTGATCGTGCCGTCGCTGGTTGCTGTACAGAGCAGCAAACCGGAAACCGATGGAGGCTTCCCGAGCGGTCACACGAATGCATCCTATCTTGCAGCGATTGCGCTGGCTTATGCTGTACCTGAACGCTATCAGGAGCTTATGACCCGCGCTTCCGAGATGGGTGATGACCGAATCGTAGCCGGTATGCACTCCCCGCTGGATGTGATGGGCGGTCGTGTGCTTGCAACAGCATTTGCGGCATCCGCATTGAATGATCCGGATAACAAAGAGCTGAAAGAGCAGGCGTATGCTCAAGCGCATGATATTCTTTTGAAAGAGACAGGTACAAGTAAAGATCGCTTTACAGATTATGCACGTAACAAATCGGAATACACGCAACGCTTGACGTATGGCTTCCCGCAGATCGGTTCCACAACCGAGGCAGTGCAGGTGCCTAAAGGTGCTGAGGTGCTGCTGGAGACAAGACAGCCTTACCTGAACGATCAACAACGTCGCGCGGTGCTGGCAACAACGGGTATTGCATCAGGTTATCCGGTGCTGGATGATCCTGAGGGCTGGGGACGTCTGAACCTGTTTGCTGCGGCAGATGGATACGGCGCATTTAACACAGATGTCACTGTCGTTATGGATGCGGCTAAAGGTGGATTTAACGCTAAGGATGCTTGGCGTAATGATATCGCTGGTACAGGCAAGCTGACTAAAGAAGGCAGCGGCGCACTGCATCTGCAAGGTAACAATACGTATTCCGGAGGTACTGAAGTTAAGGCAGGTACGCTGGAAGGCGATTCAGCAAATGCATTCGGTGCTGGTTCGGTTATGAATAATGGCGGTACGGTTGCAGAAAATGTAGAGGGTCAATGGAACATTAAAGGTGACTTCACTCAGGCCTCCAGTGGTACGTTGGAGCTGAATGTTAGCACTGCAAGTGACGTGCTGGATGTCAAAGGTGCTGTGAATGCAGACGGTAAGCTGCAAGTGAATTTTGACAACAACTATGTTCCCGCACAAGGCACAATGACACTGATCAGCTTCGGTGCGAACAAACTGAATGGTAAATTTGCATCGGTGGATGTGAAAGGTCTGCCAACCCAGTATACAACGGAGGTTATATATCAGAATGACCGTGTTGCCCTTTCTGTTAAGGATACTACAAATCCAGGTGGTTCGGTAACGACAAATCCGTTCAAATCAGATGTTGCCAGCCAGGATCATGTATTGAAAAACGTAAATGCGGCGATTGAAGCAACCAAAAATGAGCAGCTGACAATGAGTGATATTTCCACACACTGGGCTAACCAAAACATCAATGCTGCATTGAAGCTGCGTGTTATTAACGGATATGAGAACGGTACGTTTAAACCGAATGCCTCCGTAACACGCGCTGAATTCACAGCGATGATTGCCCGTGCACTTGGTCTTGAAGAGAACAAGGCCGCAAAAAGCTTCAAGGACACCAATACAAGCTGGGCTGCTGGATATATCGGTACACTGGCAGACAAAGGTGTAATTGGCGGATACACAGATGGCTCCTTCAAGCCGAACGCAACGATCACACGTGCCGAGATGGTTACCATCATCTCTCGTGTACTTGATCTGAATACACTTGCAACAGGCAGCAAGATTGACTTCAGAGACGTCAAATCGGATAACTGGGCCGCTCAAGCGATTGAACTGGCTTCCTCCGCGAAGCTGGTGAATGGATTGACGGATTCCGAGTTCGTACCTAACGGCAAATCAACTCGCGCTGAAGCGGTAACGATCATCATCCGTGCATTGGAAAGTGACAGCACCATCAAGTCCTTGATTGCAGGTCTGTAAGTGAACAAGAATACCGGGGCAGTTCGTATATACGAGCTGTCTCGGTTTTTTTGTTGGAAAAGTATTCATTCTGTTTGGCGTTTATATTACCATTTAAAGGTGTTAGGATAAGAGAATATATATGTAGAACTTTTAACAAAAAAATATAAACATAGTATTGAATTGATGGGAAAAAATAGTATTATGAAAATGTAGATGAAGAATATGAGGAGGTAATAATAATGAAAAAGATTGTTTTGTTACTACTTGTTTTTCTATTTATCCTTCCGCTTAATGCCCTTGCATTGGATGGTAATGTTATTGAGGTAAAACCAGAGGTCGAAATCACAGAAGATTTCACATCGCTTCCTAAAAGCATCATAGTTGAAGGTGATTATGTATGTGTTGATGATAATGCAATGTTCAAAGCAGTTAATGGCGAGGTAACGCCACTACGTACTTGTTCTGGAGATGGAGGATATGCTCGTTTAGACCCAGCATTTGGCCCTGGCGGTGCTGTTAGATGGGAAGTAAATCCTCGATTTTCCACAGTACACTTTTTTACAGGTACATTGGTAATATCAAGATATATAAATGGTCTCCCCACACCATATGATACTGAAGCGATATCTTGCACAGGTGCATTGGGATCATCGTGTGGCAGTACTGTAAATTTAGGTTTGCCAAATGGCACTTATAGTGTATCTTTGATTGGTTCGGCAAGAGATGCTTCGGGCCTCTTTGGATGGGTAGTACCACCATGCAGTATAGGATTGAGTATTTGATATGGTATTCTCACGTAACCATAAGAAGTTAAACGTAAGTAACTTTTGCCCTATGGACTTGAACTTCCTTTTATATATGGAAAATATTTATGAATGCTATAATCAAGAGAAAGAAATATTCCCAGGTAAATCTTTGATTTCAAATCACCGAGAATTATTGAAGTATGACAGCTTTAATGAAAATTTAAACTTATGTTGGGATGGAATTGTTGAGGAGTACAAACAACAACAACTCAAGGACAACCCTTTGGGAACCATACATTTTAGAGATGAGTATAAAAGTTTGTTCCGAAGGGATTCAGATCCTCAAACATTCGAAAAAGTATGGAATGCTTATTCCTTGTGGTGGTGGTCTGAATACGGTGTTAAGACCTACATGGAGAGATACTCTGACCTATTCATTCCAGACCTTGCTGAGCAAGTATGGGAAGGACTCTATGACAGGCATATTGAAGTTGATGACGATAGTTCACTTTATGTCATGCTATTGTTTAAGCAACCTGATATGATAATTCCCAAGAGTTCAAACAAACTATACTTTTCAAGTATCAATGACTTTGTGCATAAAAAGGAGGAGATTGTTCGCAACGTGATTGACCTGTTTGTTTAACCTAAAGACGGACGGTACATATGAGACAAATACAAAAAATGCCGTCGAAAAAATAATATGATTTGCGGGCAGTCTGACGAGTGTATAACACATGGTCGGGCTGCCTTTTGATTTTCACTGCTCAAAGCTTCAAATTCCTTCTTCGCTGGAGAAGCAGTTCTGTATAGTGGTATAATTTTCAATACAAAATGATGAGATGAAAGAACGGAGGCACAATGATGAACGAAGAGCTGTTGGAGCAACTGGAAGCTTGGCATGAAGAGGATGAATACGAGAAGATTGTACATGCGGTGCAGGAGATTCCGGCGGAAGAGAGAGACTATGAGCTGGTGAATCATTTGGGTCGGGCACTGAACAATCTGGAACGATATGAGGAAGCCGTAGAGCAGTTTCTGACCGTTGCGGACGAGGGTGAGGATGATCCGCTGTGGCAGTACCGAATTGGACTGGCCTACTATTATTTGAAGCAGTATGACAAGGCAGAGCAAGCGTTCGAGCGCTCCGATGAGATGGAGCCCGGGGATGAAGACACGCTGGAGTTCCTGGAGTGGATTCGTAACCGGGACGAGCAGGATGAAGATGAGCACGAGGGCATCCTCGAAGCTGGGGAACAGGATGGCGAGTTGGTAGAAGGAAGCGCTGAAGAGCCGCGTGCGACGATCGCATCGGTACCAGTCGTTTCTTCCGATCCGGTACCTGTATCTGGTGAATTCTGGAATGACAGCGAGCTGGCATTGGAGCAGTATGTGTCTGATTCACCAAGTGACGGCTTGATTGAATCCGTAGAGGAGCAGCTTGTATTCCGCCTGCCAGCCTCTTACATTGAGATGATGAAGGAACATAACGGCGGTATTCCTTACAACCGCTTTTTCCCTGTGACCGACGAAGGGTCTGGAGAAACCGGATATGTGGAGATTGAGGGGATACTGGGCATTGGCCGCGAGAAGCGTCATTCCCTGTGCGGTGCAGAGGGCAGCTGGATCGTGATTGAACGTGATCGTTATCCTGAAATTGGTGTAATCATTGCCAAGGCGCCATCGGAAGCAGGGGTTGTTATGCTGGACTACCGTTCCTCTGGCAATGATGGTGAACCAGAGGTGGTCTATGTAGACAAGGCAGAGCGCCGCATTACCCCGCTCGCACCCAACTTTGAAACCTTTATTCAGGGACTAATGCGGCCGGAGGTCTGATGTCCGGCAGGGAAAGTTTTGGTTTGTATGAAAAAGAGCTGTAATCGCTCCAGTGCATTTATGGTCGAGGAAGGGAGCAAGACAGCGATATGGAGGAACCGGTCAAAGTATATAACACTGCCGTTGAGGCTTTTCTTGAAGTGATCGGTGGAAAGTGGAAACCGGTTATTCTGTTCCATCTTACATTTGGCAAGAAGCGCAATGGTGAACTGATGAGGTTGATTCCTGCGATTACGCAAAAAGTGTTGACTCAACAGCTTGGTGAGCTCAAGGAGGCCGGGGTGATTGCCCGGATTTCTCATCACCAGGTTCCTCCAAAAGTAGAGTATGAGTTAACGGAGTATGGGTGGAGTCTGAAAGAAATTCTTCATCTGATGTGCAGATGGGGAGATACACATGTGGAACATGTATATGGTGATCGAGGGAAAATTTTGTTCAAACCGTAACTTCACACCGCTTGGTACAGTTATAAGCCGATTCTGAACTTGGGAATCGGCTTATTCTGCGTTTTCTGATTATGGAATAATCTTACGATCACGCAGATTTTGAAAGATATCCATAAACATCGTCTCTGTATCGATAAACTCGTGGAAACCGAAACGACGAGCTTTGGAGCCATCTGCAAAGAAATCGTAATCCCATGAGAAGACAAAATCACCAAATGCCCAGGAAGAGACATGATCATACGGGTTCTCGATTAAACCGTGCTTTTCAATCATGGAATTCCAAAGCGGTTCTTTATCCTCCATTACCGTTGCAAGTGTGAGAGGTAGTTGCGGAGCAGTTTCCATTTCGAAAAAGGCGGCAATCCTGGGCCACAGATCATTCCAGCGGAACAGGTCGCCGTTAGTAATATTAAATGCCTGATTGGCACAATGGGGTTCGGTTGCCGCCCAGACGGTTGCACGAGCCAGCAATGTTGCATCCGTCATTTCGAGCAGCGAATGATAGGCTCCCGGTTTTCCAGGAAAGCGCAGAGGCAAACCCAGTTCTTTAGAGATTGAAGCATATATCCCGATCACCATGGCGAGATTCATTGGATTGCCAAGAGCATAGCCGCATACAACAGACGGACGCAGTGCTGACCAGGTCCAACGGCTTCCACGCTGCCGATGTTCAAGAAACTGCTGCTGGTCCACATTAAATTCAGGGGGCATGTGATACGCATCCGTTTCTTTGGCAGGTGTTTTGAACGGACCCAGATGTGCGCCGTATACCTTGTATCCTTGCATGAGGCTGATATGCTGAAGGTTGGGTGCGTTCTGTTCGATAACATTGACTACATTGACAAGCATCGTCAAGTTGGGTTGCACCAACTCCGCCCAAGTCGGACGGTCTTGATAAGCAGCGTAAAAAACATGTGTAACAGTTGTCAATTGTCTCAATTTGTTCCTAGTATCCGCTTCATCCAGAAGGTCTGCTGATATATAACGCAAACCTGGAGCATCTTCTCCTCCGCGGCGCGATACGCCAATAATGTTCCATTCCGGAAGTGTCATCAAATGCTCAATCAGGTTTCTTCCAATGACACCTCCGGCACCAATGACCAGCGCGGTGTAACGTTTAACAGATGGATCGGGTTTCATGGGCATGCTCCTCTCTTCTTCTGCTCATATTGTGGTTCAGAACAGAAAGGTTGAGAAGTACGCACTTCAAAGTCATATACGCACCTTAAAGTAATATATGAGCCGGAAGCAGATATCCGTTATGAGAAAGTACACAAATTGGAGGATACGGTGCTTGTAAACAAAAAAGCTGTAAAAGGAGAAGTTGCCACCTTTCACAGCCTTTTCGGCCATACATGCCAAGTTTGTACTATATGTTATGCAGGATATCCGCCGCCTGGAGGCGGCCATGCGCCGTAGAACCGGCGAAGTAGTACAATTTCACCTAAATGATAGGAGTTGTGGGAAGCAATATTACGCAGTAATCCGCCCTTGGTTTCTCCCTGGAAATGGGGCAGTGGATCATTCAGCTGTGCCGTCTCTGCAATCGAGACGGCCAGATCAATGCCGCTCAGGATTGCCCGGATATCCTCCTGCCAAGCATCATTATCCTGTGGTCCTGTTTCCGTAGGCCAGCTCTCGTTTACACTGGCTGGCATTTGCGGTTTGCGTCCCTCTACGTGCTCCAGCATGAACTGCTGCCAGTAGTGCATATGTTTCACCAGTTGATAGATGGTATATGGCATCGCCTCATGTGTACGTCCTGCAAGCTCTACATCAATATCGGGCAAAGCCTTGGCAATACGAATATGTCCCCGCTCCCCGATCAGGGCATTTACAAGGGCTTTTCCAAAACTTTGATTAACATCTGACATATGTGATCTTCCTTTCTTTATGAACAGGTCTTTGGCCTGTTGATATATACATTATACAATTAAATTGTTAAAAATTAAAAAGTGGAAGCAGGAACCATATTTCGGAAAGCCTATGCTATAATAGTGAAAATAAAATCAAGACCTCCGGGTCGGGGAGGAAGCTCCTGTGAAGGTCATATTGGTGGATGATGAACGTCTTGCATTGATCGGATTGCAAAAGTTGTTAGAGAAAGAAGTTAGCGGCATTCAGATTGTTGCCAGCTATATGAATCCGACAGAGGTGACAGCAGGTGTGCTGCTGCATCGGCCGGATGTGGTCTTTCTGGATATCCACATGCCAGAAATAGATGGAATGGACCTGGGGCGGCAGATACAGAAGGCCGTGCCAGGGACTGAAATTATTTTTGTCACAAGCTACGATCAATATGCAGTTCATGCCTTTGAACTTCAGGCGTTAGACTACGTAATGAAACCCGTTCAGAAGGAACGGCTAAAGCAGACGCTGCAGCGTGTGCGGGAGAAGCTCGCTCTGCGGCGTGAGCAGCGAATGATGGAGACAGAAGTTCCCTTAATCTGCTGCTTTAATCAGATAAGCTTTAAACTGCCGGGCAAGGAGCCGCAAGTCGCCAAGTGGCGTACCAGCAAAGCACAGGAGTTGTTTGCTTATCTGCTGCATCATCGGAATCAGGTGATTCATCGCAGTGCGTTGCTGGATTTGCTGTGGCCGGGGACAGAGGAAGAGAAGACAGCACATCAGCTCTATACGACGATGTATCATGTACGTCAGACCTTGAAGACCTGCGGCATGGATATGATTAGCATTCAAAGCGCCCATCTTGAAGCCGGTTACAAGCTTGAATTGGGAGATGCTTTATTGGATAGTGAGCAATGGGAGCGGGAGATGAAAGCCTGGAGAGAATTACAGCCCGGAACAGTTCAGGCATATGAACAGGCAGTATATCGTTACAAGGGCACATATCTTGGGCGTTACGACTACATGTGGGCTGAACCTGAGCGCGAAAGATTACGCTATCTGTGGTTGTACCATATGAGGCAGCTGAATCTGTATTATCTCAGGCAAGGCCAGAAGGACCGGGCAGTAGAGAACATACAGCAGATTCAACAGATGCTGCCTGACGATGAAGAAAGCTACTTTATGCTTATGAAGCTGTACGACGAGATGGATCACAAACTTGGTGTTGAAGAACAATACCGGCTGTTAACGAGCAGAATGGAGCAGGAACTGGGAATACCGATTAGTGAAGAGGTTCAGCACTGGTATAATGATTGGAAACGAGGAAACGCAAAGGCAGGACAACATACAAGATGAACATAAAGAACAAAGGGGTGCTCAGGCGCTTCTACTACATATGGATAATGCTGGTTATTTTTGCTGTATTGTTTGGCATGCGGTGGATGTGGACGCAGTTCTTCCCAACTCTGGATGAGCATCGGGCTGTGAATGGGGTTATGGATTTGCGAGGCATGGATCTGCAGCAGATGCCGGTCATGTATTTGAACGGGGAGTGGGAGCTGTATCCGAATGAACTGCTGACGAGCAAGCAGCTTGCAGCACAGGATGGGGAGGCCAAAGGCAGCAGTGTGCAGGTTCCGGGTGATTGGAGGAATGCACTCCAACCAGACGGGGGAGACTCGCTTGGTTATGCTACATACCGATTGCGTATTCTGATCGATCCGCTTCAGGAACCGGTAGCCTTCTGGTTCAAAAGCATCACCAGTTCATCCGAAATTGAACTCAACGGAGAGCCGGTTTCCATTAGAGGTAAAGTGTCGGAAGATGCTCAAACCTATGTGCCACATAATATCCCGTTTACACCGGTTTTTGATCAGGAGGGTACGACAGTTATTGAAGTGCTTGTTCGTGTGGCTAATTATGATAGTCCATACAACGGTGGCATCACGAAGTCAATCCGTTTTGGTTCTCAAGATGCGGTTGATTATGTTCACTGGTACTCCATCGGTTTTCAATTGGCCATCTTTCTGGTACTGCTGCTGCATGGCATGTATGCTTTCATTTTGTATTTCTTCAATCCGCAAGAGCGCTCCTTATTGGTTGCTGGCATATTGACCTTATCTGTTGGCATCGGAGTAATAGCTGGTCATGACAACGTGTTAATGCTCTGGTTCCCGATCAACTACACCTGGGGAATCAAAATTCGGCTCATCTGTTTACTGCTGCAAAATGCCTGTATCATACTGCTGTTTCAAAGGCTGGCCGGAATAAAGGGGCATCATCGATGGCTCCAGTGGTATGGAGCAGTCCTTATTGCTTATATTATTGTTATTTCTGCGATCCCGATCCACATATTGTACATGATGCTTCATTACAAGCTGATAAGTGTTTTCTTTCTGGTAACCGGGCTGTGGCTGCTTTATATTATTGGTTCAATGATTTTCCGCAAGCAGGGTGATCGAGATATCATTTTCTTGTTTCTAACGGCAGGTGGCATTATTTCCAATCTGTTCTGGAGCTTTATGGAGGATTCAGCGAACGGCACAACCGTGTATTACCCCATCGATATCGTGTTTGCGATTACGGGTTTTTCGGCTTATTGGTTCAAAAAATATTTCAGAAATGCACGCGAGAATATGGAGCTTAACTTGGAGCTGCAGAAGGGAGACAAGATCAAAGATCAGTTTTTGGCGAACACGTCTCATGAACTGCGAACACCGCTGCACGGAATCATCAACATTGCTCATAATGTCGTTAACCGGGAAAAGAATACACTGGATGCTCGCAGTCTCGAGGACATGGAACTGCTGATTACCATTGGGCGGCGAATGTCTCATCTGCTTGGCGATCTGCTGGATGTTGTTAGGTTGAAGGAGCATCGTATTACATTGCAGCGCTCTGCTGTATCGGTACAATCTGCTGTACCTGGAATCATGACGATGCTGGGATACATGGTTGAACGAAAACCAGTGCAGCTTCAGATGCATATTGAGGATAGCTTTCCTCAAGTGTTGGCGGATGAGAAGCGGCTTGTGCAGATTATGTATAATCTGCTGCATAACGCGCTCAAACATACCGATGAAGGTACCATTACGGTGAGTGCCGAGCTTCAAGATGGTCATGCGCTCATTCATGTTGCTGATACAGGTACAGGCATGGACGCGGCAACACAAGAACGGATTTTCCTACCTTATGAACAGGGTGCTTATGATGAACGGGACAGTCAAGGCATCGGACTCGGATTAAATATCTGTAAACAGCTTGTTGAGCTGCATGGCGGCTCACTGTCCGTTCGTTCTATGCCAGGTGAAGGCTCCGTGTTCAGCTTTGATCTGCCGCTGGCTAAATCAGCTGTACCTGAGGCTGCGTCTCTGCCGGGATCACAGCATTCTACCGGGTGGGATCAAGGCACTACCGACATGACAGAGGAGACGTTGAACGCATTTTTATTACAGCATGCTGCTTCAGAACGCACAGAATTCGCGGCTGCGGAGGATGTGCCATCTCTTTTGCCGGAAGGCAAGTCATTCATTCTCGCTGTGGATGATGATCCGGTTAACCTGGAGGTGCTGGTCAGCATTCTTTCTAATGAGCCCTGCCTGATCACCACCGCTCGTTCAGGGCAGGAAGCGCTGGAATTATTAAATGCACGTCAGTGGGATTTATTGATTACCGATGTAATGATGCCTTATATGTCAGGATACGAGTTGACTCGCAAGGTGAGGGAGCAATTTTCCATGTCAGAGCTTCCCGTGCTGCTGCTCACGGCTCGAAGTCAGCCGCCGGATATTTATACGGGGTTTGCATCCGGGGCCAATGATTACATTACGAAGCCGGTGGATGCGGTAGAGCTCAAGTATCGCATACGTGCTTTGACGATGCTGAACAAGTCCATTCAGGATCGGCTGCGGATGGAAGCGGCCTATTTGCAGGCGCAGATTCAGCCTCATTTTCTGTTTAATACGCTGAATTCACTGATGGTGCTTAGTGATATAGATACAGAGCATATGCGCAAGCTGGGTGAAGCCTTCTCCTCTTACCTACGCATCAGCTTTAACTATCTTAATACCGGGGAGCTGGTGAATTTGTCCTACGAGCTGGAGCTTGTGGAGGCATACCTGTTTATCGAGAAAACACGTTTTGAAGACCGTTTGTCTGTCATTCTGGATATTGAGCCTGATCTCCAGCTGCGCTTGCCTCCGCTGTCTATTCAGCCACTGGTTGAGAATGCAGTCAAACATGGTTTATTAAGCCGCCATGCCGGGGGAACGATCTGTTTAACCATCAGCCGGGGCCAGGGTTACACCCGGATTGAAGTAAAAGATAACGGCAAAGGCATGTCGCCTGAGCAGGTCGCTGCCCTGAAGGAAGCTTCGTGGAACAGCAAAGGGGGGATCGGCATCGCCAACACAAACCGCAGATTGATTCAGCGCTATGGTCGCGGATTAACCATTGTGAGCGAGCTGGGTGAAGGCACGATGATTTCCTTTGACATCCCGGACGGGGAAGAGCATTAACGGTGTATGTTCAAGCGATTATACGGATAAGCTGAGGACATCACATACCGAAGACACAGGCTGTTGAAGTCAAACTTCCAGCCTTTTTGCGCTGTCTGAGTGTTATATAAGCTGAACTATTCATTTACACGTGAACGGAGAGGACAGAAAAAACCTGAAAAAGCGAAGCGGTCACCTTTATCACCGGATTTTCCCTTTTAGAAAAAGGGAATCGAAAAAAATCTGGGGATAACAGTGATTGGAAGGTTGTTCTGTCATCGGAGTGGTTTGTGTAAAACTTTTAGTTCAACTCACTTAGATAACAGGTTTCCTGGATTTTAATCATTTCTAATGCCTCTTTCATATGTTAGTATATTTAACATCAGAAGCGCGGCTTCGGTGGTGTGCGTTATGAAACGCTGTAATAGTAGGTGGAGAAGACGATGCGTAATTGGGTTAAAAATGAAAATGTGCAGATGGCAGCTGTTGCTTTGGCTACCGCTGTAGGAGCGCAGTTCAAGATTAATCCCTTTCGGGAGGATTATTTCCGGATCGGGCTCGGGGTCAGTATTTTTTTATTTTTGCTGATGATTATGCCCCACTTGTCTTATATCAAAACAGGAATTCTGACGGGTCTGGCAAGCTTTGCGTTTCAGTCTGCTGATCTGATTCATCATGTGCATACTGTATCATTGCTGGAGAGCATGCGGGATAATCTGGGAGCAGGCTTGTATTATGTGGTATTTGCTTATGGGCTGAGCAGGCTCAAGCACCGATTCCATGAGATTCCTCCGCTCCTGCTGGGAGGCATCATCACCGGACTGGATTTTTCCTCGAATCTGGTGGAGTTATTTGTGCGGGGTGTGCTGAGCGGGAGCAATATATTTTATATGCGTGAATGGCTGTATCTGTTTGTTGTGGGCGGGCTACGAAGTTACTTTGTGATTGGGCTGTACAACAGCTTTGCCGTAAGGCAGATCAGACTTTTGCATGCCGAGCAGGAGAAACGTATGGAGCAGATGCTGAGTGTGAATTCGGGGTTGTACGGCGAGGTGTTCTACCTGAAGAAAGCGATGGACACGATTGAAGGCATTACGGCCAACAGCTATGAGCTGTATCGTGATCTGCGGGAACAGGACATGAACGAATACAGTCAGCGTACACTGGGCATCGCACAGCAGATTCATGAGGTGAAGAAGGATTCTCAGCGTATTCTGGCGGGACTGCTGAAGCTCTATGACAATGAGAAGACCGTGAATATGAGCCTGTCGGAAGTGTTGAATTTTGCAGGCAAGGCGAATCGGAAGTACAGCGAGATGCTGCACAAGCAGGTGAAGATTGAGATTGAACAGCAGTATGAAGGAGAATCGCCGTATTACATTCCACTGCTCACAGTGCTGAATAACCTGCTGGCTAATGCAGTTGAGGCCATAGAGCTGGAAGGTCTGGTTCGGGTTCAGGTGTTTGAACAGGGCATGGAAGTGAATTTTGTGGTGACTGATTCGGGAAAAGGCATACCTGAGGCGAAGCGCGGGGTAATTTTTGAGCCCGGTTATACGACCAAGTTTGATGAAGTTGGCATTGCTGCCACAGGGATTGGCCTGTCGCATGTACGTGATATCGTTCAATCTCTGGAAGGATGCATTCAGGTGGAGTCGGCTCCAGCTGGGCAGGGGACTACATTCAGAGTTAAGATTCCCGCAGTCAATCTAATGAAGGAGGCCGATGTCGATGACACTTTCGATCGTGATCGTGGATGATGATGTAGTGAGTCGCAGCATGCTGCAGGATATCATTGATACTTGCGGATTCGGGGAGCTTGCAGGTATGGCCGAGGGCGGGCTGGAGGGACAGCGTATCGTTCTCGATCGCAAGCCGGATGTTGTGCTGATTGACCTGCTGATGCCTGATCAGGACGGGATTGAAACCGTGTCGAAGCTGAAGCAGAGCGGCTATGGCGGCAAATTCATTATGATCTCCCAGGTGGAGAACAAAGAGATGGTCGGAGCGGCGTATCAGAAAGGGATCGAGTTTTTTATCCATAAACCCATCAATCGAGTGGAAGTAGAGCATGTGCTGAACAAGGTAAACGAGCAGTGGAAGTATGAGCGATACGTGCAGGAAGTCAAACAGTCCATGGCTCGGCTGAATCTGGTTGAGGCTCCTGCTCCTGCGAAGACCCGAACCGTACGAGAAGTAGCGCGCAGCATACTGATGGACCTTGGAATTATCGGTGAAAGCGGAAGCAAAGATATAGTGGCCTTAATGGAATATGCGATTGAGCAAAGGCAATCTGCGGAGCTGCCGCCATTGAAGGAAACCTATGAAGCGGTGGCCCGGGCGTACAAGCAGACCGCCAAGGATGTAGAGAAGGAATGCAAGGCGATGGAGCAGCGCATTCGCAGAACGGTTCTGACGGCACTGACGAATATGGCTTCTATTGGACTGACAGACTACAGCAATCCTAAATTCGAGCATTATGCGCCACTATATTTTGATTTTCAGGATGTACGCATGAAGATGAGGGCTATGGAAGAAGAGCAGGCAGTGGACAAGAGCAAGGTGAACATTAAGAAGTTTATGCAGGTGTTTTACATGGAAATCGTAGAAAAAATGAACGGTTGAAATGCGGGTGCGCTGAGTAAGACAACCAAGAGAGAGTAAGATAAGGATCATAAAACGATCACAAAAGGGAATTCTCGAACAGTATTTTCGGGAATTCTTTTTTGTGTTATATAAAATAACATATTATTCTATGACCCCTGCCTTTTTTCACACTATAGTGCATATTTTCATCTAAAAACACTATTGTGTTAATTTAATTAACATTAATTGTAGATATTTTATGTAGGATTGCGTAAGTTTTCGTAGGTGTAGAAATACAATACGTACATAAATACAAATGATCGATTCGGTCGATCCCAATTACATTCGGAAAAGGGGTTTTTCCATGAAAAAGGCAGCATCTATCGTAATGGCAGCATTTCTTGCATTGGCACTAAGTGCCTGCGGCGCAGCAAAATCGGGTGAGGACGGTAAAGCCCAGTCTGCAAGCGGATCGGCCGTAGAGAAATATACGTTTGGTACCGATGCGACATATCCCCCGTTTGAGTTTCAGAAGGACGGAAAATATGTAGGGATCGACATTGACCTCATGAACGCAATTGCGAAAGAGGAAGGCTTTGAAGTCGAGATCAAACCGATGGATTTCAAGGGCATCATCCCGGCCATTACAGCCAATCAATTGGATGGGGCCATTGCCGGCATCAGCATTACGGATGAGCGCAAAAAAGTGGTCGATTTCTCGGACCCGTATTATCAAGCCGGACTGTCCTTAATTGTGAATGAAGATAACAACGACATTAAGAGTCCTCAGGATTTGAAAGGCAAAACGATTGCGATTAAAAAAGGTACATCTGGCGCCAACCTTGCGGATGAATATGCCAAAACCTATGGCGCAACCATTAAATATTTTGATGACAGTCCGTCCATGTATCAGGAAGTAGCGAACAAAAACGCGGATGCAACACTTGAAGACTTTCCGGTGATTTCGTACAAAATTGCGATTGACCCGAATGCCAAGCTCAAAATTGTCGGTGATCGCTTGAACGGAGACTTTTACGGCATTGCCGTAGCTAAAGGGGATACCGCATTGCAGAAAAAAATTAACGACGGGTTGAAGAAATTACAGGAAAACGGCGAATACGACAAGATTGTTGAAACTTATTTAGGATCAGCGGCGAAGTAGAAGGGAACGTGATACGGATGGATTCCTCCTTGCAAGTCATACTGGACGCACTGCCTCTTCTGTTAGAGGGAACGGTTGTTACGTTGAAAATTGTTGTAATCTCGCTCATCTTTGCTATGGTGATCGGTCTGATCTCAGGGCTGATGAGCACCTCCCTGAATCGGCTGCTGCGGCTGGTGGCTTCGCTTTATGTGGATATCATCCGCGGCACACCTCTTCTGGTACAGGTATACTTCATATACTTTGGTCTGCCAGTGTTTCTGGATATGCGAATCCCGGCCATGACCGCAGGTATCATTGCTGTTAGTCTGAATGCCGGGGCTTATGTCTCGGAGATTTTCCGGGCAGGCATCGAGTCCATAGGCAAAGGCCAGCATGAAGCCGCAAGATCACTGGGCCTCAGCCGGTTCAAGACGATGTGGCTGGTGGTGCTGCCGCAGGCAACCCGGCGTATGATTCCTACGTTTGTGAACCAGTCTATCATTACGATTAAGGACACATCGCTGTTGTCGGCCATAGGCATTGCAGAGCTGACACAGACCGGAGAGATTATTATTTCCTCCAATTTCCGGGCATTTGAAATCTGGGGTGTTGTCGGCATCTTTTATCTGATTATCATTGTCCTGCTGTCCCGGGCTTCCCGGTTCATCGAAAGGAGGTATGCAATCCGATGATTACGGTAGAGAATCTGAGAAAGCAATTTGGTGCAAATGAAGTTCTGAAGGATATCTCCACAACGATCCGGGAGCAGGAGGTGGTATGTGTAATCGGCCCTTCGGGGTCTGGCAAAAGCACCTTCTTGCGCTGCCTCAACCTGCTGGAGGAAGTCACGTCAGGCAAGGTCATTATTGGCGAAGTGGAGGTCACCTCGCCCAAGACGAACATTGACGAGCTGCGCACCAATGTGGGCATGGTGTTCCAGCAGTTCAACCTGTTTCCTCATCTGACGGTGCTGGAGAATATCATGCTGGCACCCAAGCATATCCGCAAGCTGAGCAAAGCCGAGAATGAGAGCAAGGCGATGGAGCTGCTCGGCAAGGTCGGTCTGTCCCAGAAAAAAGATGCCTATCCTGAGCAGCTGTCCGGCGGACAGCAGCAGCGTGTAGCGATTGCCCGTGCACTCGCCATGAACCCGAGTGTCATGTTATTTGATGAACCAACCTCGGCACTGGACCCCGAGATGGTCGGTGAAGTGCTGCAGGTGATGAAAGACCTTGCCCATGAGGGCATCACGATGATTGTGGTAACACATGAGATGGGCTTTGCTCGCGAGGTGGCAGATCGGGTGATCTTCATGGACGGTGGTTATATCGTCGAGGAAGGCACGCCGGAGGCTATTTTTCAACATACGCAGCATGAACGGACGAAGGCATTTCTGGGCAAGGTGCTGTAACAGGGTCAGTATAAACGAAATAAACCTTCGGGCTGCCTGCTGATTCAAAACAGATCATAGGATTTATCCCCTCCGGTTGAGTCGTGAACGAGGGCATCTGAATGGATGCTCTTGGGCAGGCTTGCTTGCAGGGGATTTTTGCTGTTATGCGTAATACATATTAGAATGGATTCATCAGAAGTGTCGTTGTACGCATCAACCGCCAGGGAGGGCATCGTCTATGGAGCGAATAACCCGGATGGATAAAGGGATTTTCAGAACAAATCTGCTGCAGGCACTGGATGAGATTCGAACGCGGGATCAGCTGCAATATGAAGACATTCAACTGCTCATTGAACCTGTGCCCGAGATGGACAAATCCCTGAATGGTGCAGATGAGATGATGCGGCTGGTGGTGCTTGCCCCGGAGAATGTTGCGCATCGTCATTTCACTGTAGAAGAGGCGGTGGAGCTGCTCTGCTGGCACGTGCCGCTGGTGCCGCTCTGGATTGATGTGTCTTTGGCAGGCGTGGAACAGGACGGGGAGCGAGCCGTATTCAAGCTGGCGTGCAGCCCGCGTTTGCGTAAACCAACCCAGCTTCTTCATGCGGACACAGGGCATGCTCCGTTCCGGGTGACATAGCAAGTGTCAGGGTCGAGGCGCAGCATCATCGGTAGTGGAGTGTTCGGTGAGGATATAGATTGTTAATCAGAACAGGAGGATACATATGACTAAGCATACCAATGAGGGGTTACAGACCATTGCGATGTCAGACCTTGCTCATCTCAAAATCCATGGCAGAACAACGGCTAATCGCACCCCTGTAACTCTGTTTTGGACGGGAAGTGCGGTGGAGCTTAACGTTCAGGGTGCTGAATTGTGGGTGGAGGTCGAGTCTGCATATGATCACCTGGAGCCCTGGATCAGCGTTGTAGTTAACGGTGTTCCAGTCAGTCGACAGATGTTAACCTCAGGCAGAGGCTGGCACTGCATTTTTCGCGGGATGAACCCTGATGCGGTGAAAAATGTGCGCATCATCAAGGATGTACAAGCGATGAGTGCAGACCCGGGCTGTCTTTTACAATTTCATGCGGTGCGAACGGATGGTGTAATGCTGCCTGTTGAGGAGAAGCCATATCGAATTGAGTTTATTGGCGATAGCATTACTTCAGGCGAGGGTGCAATCGGTGCGAAGACGGAGGAAGACTGGGTGCCGATGTGGTTCAGTGCGTTGCACAATTATACGTATATGACTGCCGAAGCTTTGAATGCAGAGTATCGTGTGATCTCTCAAAGCGGCTGGGGAGTGCTGAGCAGCTGGGATAACAATCCGCAAGGCAATATACCTGCGTATTATGAACAGGTGTGCGGCCTGCTGAACGGAGAACGGAACGAGCAGCTTGGTGCGTTTGAACCCCATGATTTCAGCACCTGGCAGCCGGATGTCGTTGTGGTTAATCTGGGCAGCAACGATGATGGTGCATTTCAGTCTCCGGCATGGACCGATCCCGTCACCGGACAGGTGTATAAGCAGCGTTTGAACGAGGATGGAACCTATCATGAAGCGGACCTGGCCAAGTTTGAGCAAGCGGTGCAGCAGTTCCTGACCAAGCTGCGAAAAAATAACCCGCAGGCGCATATTGTCTGGGCTTATGGCATGCTTGGGGCCTCGCTGCTTCCAGCTATTTATCGTGCCGTGGATGGATATAGCAAGCAAACCGGGGACCGCCTTGTTTCGATCCTGCAGCTTCCGGATACAACGGAAGAGACGATGGGGGCGAGAACACATCCGGGTGAGCTGTCCCATCACAGGGCGGCAGAGGTTCTGACGGCGTATATTCGTAAGATTTTGAAATAAATCGTGATTGCTCTTTATATAGGCCTGAACGCTGTCACAACGATGTTATAGAGAGGCTCCATAGATGGCAAAGCGTTGTTTAGCTACAGCACGAATGCAAGTAGCATAGCCGACAACCACACAGCTTCCAGCCCGTGAAGCCCTGTTTCATGACGATGTAATATACCCAAAGACCGCACAGCAGATTGCCGCGCGGTCTTTGGTTTCTTTTCTAACGAGTAGATTCGTCTGCTGGTGCACCTGCTGCCTGGTCAGGCTGTACCTCGTAACGAATGGATACGATCTGTCCAAGGGTTTGGGTGCTTATCATTTTCAGCAGCGTAGGTACGGTGCCTTTGGGGAATAACGGGATGCCTTCACCCAGCACCTTCGGGATCACGGCTACCTCTATTTCATCCAGCAGCTGTGCGTCCATTACCGACTGAACAAGCAAGCCCCCGCCGACAATCCATACATCTCCCTCCGAGGTCTGTTTCAGACGGGGAATGAGTGTTTCCAGACTCTCGGCAGTGAACTGCACATGTGGCGCAGGAGGCTGCTCCGAGCGGGAGAGCACGTATGTCGGACGATCCGCATAAAGGAAATCCTCGGACAGGGTCAGTACCTCCTCATATGTGGAACGCCCCATGACGACACTTCCAATCGTTTGATAGAAAGCGGCATAGCCGTTATCTCCTCCATCCCCTTCGACATCGAACAGCCAATCTACGGAGCCATCGAGGCGTGCAATATAACCATCCAGACTAATAGCAATGTATAGAATTGTTTTTGAAGCCGTCATGATCATCGCTCCCTTTCTTATGATAGCTACAGCATATACCTGAACTATGACAAAACATGTCGTAGTTATATGAAGTCGTCCAAGATAAGACATGTTAAGGATGGAAGCCGATGACATGGTCATGACGGGTTGGAGTGCTTCTTTTCAGGAATAACTACATGCTCCAGTGTTAGGCGGGCTCGACTGCCTGTGGCACGGACTTATCCGTACAGCAGACTGCCCTTTATTTCATAGATTTTCTGGAGTAACCGGACCTGCTGTTTCTTCTCCTCATCGGAATCGGCATGAAGATAATTCTCTACCATTCTGTATCCGAATACGATCAGAATCATCTCATACACACAGTGCTCTTCCAATGGCGGTGCCTCTGCATAAGCTGCAAAGCCTTTGTAATATGCAGGCACACAGCGCTGGTAATATTCCACCATGTGATCCATATCGGCTTCATCTGCAATCAGGCTGGCCAGATCTTCTCCCAAATAACCCCACCCTGAGGTGTCCCAGTCGATAAGATTTATTTTCCCGTCTGCATAGAAGATATTGGTCACCCAGAAATCCCGATGGTTCAGCACAAGAGGCAGCCGTTCAATCCGGGCGAAGATGGCGTCCGAGTTCTCATCAATGTCTATAAGCATCTGCCGTATATGAGGCGGGAAATCACACGCTTCGGAACGGATGTAATCATAGACGAGAGGCCATGAACGATAGTGCAGATACGTATTTTTCATCAGATCAGCATGGCTAAGATTATCCAGACGCTGCAGCACTTCCGGCTGTTCCGCATACAGCTTGCCTTGATAACGTCCCAGCTCCAGTGCGGCCTGCTCATACATCTCCCCGGACAACTCTAAACCAGACACGCCATCAATATATTCCAGCCAGAGCTGAAATTCCGTTTCTTCGGCATTCATCTCAGCGTGGTAACAGGTAGGCCAGCGCAGGGTGTCCGTGAAAGTGGTTACGAGCTCAGATTGATAGAGATCATATTCGCGGCGCCAGGAGTTCGGGTCATTGTAACGCTCCCATTTAGAAGAAATTTTCAGCACGACCTGGTACGGCAGCTTTTGACCATCAGCCGTTTCGGCTGTTCCCGTTACGAGACTGACATTGCCGACAGTTCCGCCATGCAGTTTGACGGTAGAAGTGTCAGCTCCGACAATCTCCTTCTTGAAGTAGTTAGACAGCGCTTGATGTAACGTGTTCATTGTTCTATTCATTTTTTCCAGCCTCCGTTTTTCTTCTTTTGTTTATTCCACATGGCGTTTGTTTTGTCTTTTGCTCTTTTGTCGATGAGGTAGCTTGTTCTATGTTGCACAAACCTGTTCTCCTGCTGCTGGGAAACATAGCTCTCCCAACGTTCGCTTGGCAGTGAACCGTCATTTATTGCGGCGAGGACTGCACAGCCCGGCTCGGTCTGATGGCGGCAATCGGTGAATCGGCATTGTGCAAACAGCTCTTCAACATCGGCAAAGCTCGCACGAATGCCATCCTCGGCAGAAAGAGTCCCAGCTCCCGCATCCCAGGGGTATCCATTACCATTGCCCCGGAGGGAAGCATGAATAGCTGCCGATGGGTTGTGGTATGTCTCCCCCGGCTGTCCTGCTCTCGAATGGCTTGAACCTTCATAACGTCCTGCTCCATTAAAGCGTTCAGCAGGGAGGATTTTCCCACACCGGACATCCCAAGAAAAACAACCGTTTGCCCGGGTGTCAGATAAGGATGAAGCTCGCCCATTCCCATACCGGTGTGGCTGCTGATGACGTGAACAGGTACATCGGAGATGCGTCTCTTCACTTCGGCAAGCATGGGTTGAACATCTGTGATCAGGTCGGCTTTGGTTAAAATAATGACGGGTGTACCGCCGCTCTGCCTGGCTTGTGTCAGGTACCGAAGCATACGATTCACGCTCAGATCACCGTTCAGTGAAGACAAGATAAAGACTGTATCAAAATTGGATGCGACAACCTGCTCCAAGATCGTTTTGGCATAACCGGCAGCGTGACCCGCATAATCTGCACGCGAGAACTTGGAACGACGAGGAAGCACCTTAACGATCAGGGAATCACCTGTATCGCTGTAGTGCAGCAGTACAAAATCGCCAACACACGGGAATTCTGCGCGCAACGCTGCATGGTGATAAAATGAGCCCTTCAGTACCGCGGTGACTTCGCCTTGCCCGGTCATGACCGTAAAGCGTTCCCGCTGAATCTCGGTAATTCTGCCGGGTAACCATCCATCAGGAATCTCTTCTGTTTCTATATAGCCATAGGTTCTCAAATCCATCATTTGTATTGTTTTAGCTCCTTTAAAGTTGTTTTTGGACGCAAAAATGCCGCAAACAAGCAGCCTCTGAAGAAGCTGCTGTTCTGCGGCATCAGGACGCAAAAAAGATACGACCTTGATCGTATCTTCAAACAGCAATATTCACGAAAGGTTACTTTGGATGGCATAACAAAGAAGCCGGGATTTATCCCGCTTTTTCAGAAATGCCGACTATTCAGTTTTAAGACCAAACCACCATAACCATAGTAGTAGTAGCTGCCATTAAAAACCTCTCCCTTCGTGTAAGGAACTCGCTTATCGCTAAGCTATCTAAAACATAACTCAATATGGAAAATAATTCAATCAATAATATGATCACTTTCTATTGAAATCTACTTACCTACCGTCACATTCATGGACCCCTGTTTGTTGATCATCTGATGAATCATGGCAAGCAGCCGCACTGTAAGATCAGCTCTGAAATTCAGCCGATATCCACCGCGTACACGATCGACGAATCCGAGTTCAATGCATTCCGTAAGAACCTGCTCCAGATCGACGGATGCCGGAAGCTGTGTACGCAATGTCTCTTCATCTACTGCGTAATACGGCTTCAAATCATCTATATTTCGCAACAGCGCGAGCAAAACGTGCCGTACATCATCAGATAACAGGGTGAATGGGAACTCTGCTTCTGTACTTAACGTTTCAATCGCTTCCTCAAGAAATGTTGGTGAGGCGATGCACACCAGTCGATCCTTGGCCCAAAGGCCCAGCCCTGCCGGGCCAAGGTGGATATGTACAAGGGAGGCGTGCCCTTCCGAATGAACTGGCGTTGTGGATACAGGCCCTTCGGCCAGGGTAATCATTTTTTCAAGAAATCCAATACGTTCTGTCAATTCCATCTGATGAAATGCCTCACGGATTTGAGGAATTAACGAGGTGAGTCCACCCTCCCGGCCTAACAGGTAATCGGCTGTGCAGTCATAGAGATCGGCTAACTTTACAATTAAGGACAAATCCGGCAAGGAGTCGCCATTCTCCCACTTGGACACGGCCTGTGCAGATATGGATAAATGCCTCCCTAACTCTTCCTGGGTCATGCCGCTGGATCGGCGAAGCTTCGCAATTTTAGTACCTGTATGCTTCAGATTGTTCATTCAAAAAGCCTCCTTCGAAATGTTTTCTATAGCATAACTTGCGGTCATCATCTCGTGTATGGAGGCGCAAGTGAAATCTCAACCAGCAGTTGATATGGATGTGCCAGCAGTTGAAGGACGGGAATAGATGATAAATTGCCCCTCACTGGCAGATTCGCCCCCGGACCAGCCTACAGGCAGTCCCTGATTTTTATAAATCTCAAACATAGCTTCGAAATAAGGATGTGACTCATTTTTGTATTTGGCTCCCACCATACGTGTTAGATGCTGTATATTTCTACATGTCTGATGCAGAGGCCTGCTTGCTCAAGGCATAAACTTGTCATTTTGCCATGCTGTATTTTACATAATTATGGAATGGGACGTTTCGCTATGTTACAATCCATCTATGACAAAGTTTGGCGTAGTTAGGATGGGGATAGGATGAACCAACGCAGGCTGGCGATGATGCGCCTTATGGATTCCAGACAGAAGTTCACAGCACGTGAACTGGCAGAGCGGTTCGAGGTGTCGGTGCGCACCATTCAGCGTGATCTGGATGCATTACAGGCGCTTGGCTTCCCGCTGTACACCGAGGTGGGGGCTAACGGTGGATACCGGGTGCTGCCCAACCGCATTTTACCCCCTTTACAGCTGAATCAGCAGGAAGCGCTGGGGCTGTTTATGATGCTTGAATATTTGGAGCAGGTGCCGGATTTTCCATACGGTTCAATCCGCGAGCATCTGGCAGAGCAGTTTTTCTCCACACTTCCTGCCGATGTGCAGGAACGGATCACAGGCATGAGGGATCACATTGCATTCATTCAGCATCCCGGGGCACATGTGAATGCCTTGACATCAGAGCTATTAACAGCCGC
Source organism: Paenibacillus sp. TC-CSREp1 (assembly GCF_050171015.1). NCBI lineage: Bacteria > Bacillati > Bacillota > Bacilli > Caryophanales > Paenibacillaceae > Paenibacillus > Paenibacillus sp. TC-CSREp1. Next base: position 217,125 of record NZ_JBNOKM010000014.1, read on the forward strand.
TTCCGAGAAGAGGGCCATTACGTTTATGTATCACGCCCGCAGTGGATGGAAGAGGGTGAACGTGTATCCCTTCGGCATTTATTATGAGCAGGGATACTGGTACATGCCTGCACGGAATAAAGATCGAGTATTGTTATACCGTGTTGACCGGATGTGTGAGCTTACCGTGCTGGATCAGACGGATGATTCGGTGCCTGCATTGAAGGCGTGGCTGAAGCAGACAGAGAATAGAGCAGGCGAAGAAGTTGTGTTACGCTTCACAACATTCGGTGCCAGAATGGCTGCATCGGATGTGTTGTTTAGAGCGGTGGTCGATCAGGAATGGCGCGGGCTTGTGCCGCGTTCAGAGTTTTCTTTTACAGCACGCAGACTGCTTTCCTATGGACCCGAGGTGAAGGTGATATCTCCCCCGGAATTGCAGGAGCAGGTTCGCAGCATGCTGGAGCAAAGTGTGATACAGTACAGGCAAGAATAGAGGAGATCGACACTTCAACTAGAACATATAATCTTGAAAGGGGGGCTACCATGAGTCGATTCATAACAAGTTTAACCACTTGCTCTGTGCAGAGTCCATGTGAGGAACAACGGCGGTTGTTTGCATAGAGCCGGAATTATTTTACCGCCATCATTGACTTGGAGTAATAACGTCTGAAGTTTCTCGTACGACTCTGCTGCCTTAAAGAAATCATTTAAGGAGTGGAGCAATATGAAATATACAAATGCCGATGCCGTCCTTCCGGAGGCCCTAATCAAGGAAATTCAGCGCCGGTTTCCCGGGGGATTGATCTATATCCCGAAGCCCAAGGAAGCACGTATCAAGTGGGGGGAACGTTCCGGCAGCCGCGAGTGGATACAGGAACGCAACCGCGAGATGTGTAACCGTTATACGCAGGGCGAGACAATCGACCAGCTGGCAGAGCGGTTTTGTTTATCCATCGACAGCATCAAAAAGATCGTGTACTGCAGGAAAAACCGTGAAAACAGATGATCAAACAATTCCTATTGAAGCCATATTCGAGCGATCGGATGTGGCTTTTTGGCATGTAGAAAATGATTAACAAAAGAATGCTCCATATTCGTCTATAGAAGCACACTTTACAATAGAGCCAAGAGCGAGTGTTGCAAATGCGGGGCAGCTTGGTGCTGCAAAGCTAAGCGGAAAGGGTGAATCCAGTGAACATTCAAGTTGAACTAACGGATCAGAAGCAGGCTTATATCATCAAAAACATGTACCCGTTATACCTGCACGACCTGTCCGGTCATTACGGATTACAAGAAGAACACAGGCCGAACGAGCATGGCATATTTGAAGTCGGCTCAGAGTACAGGACACTGCAGGATCAGTACGATGTGCAAAACATATGGTGGGGAGACCCGGAACGTCTCTATCCTTTTCTTATGAAGGTATCGGGTATGCCTGCGGGGTTTGCCTTTGTTGCCACGCCGCCTTATTGCCGGCAGGACATCGATTATTTCATGCATGAATTTTTCCTGCTGCAGCCGTTCCGCGGGTTGGGACTTGCAGAGCAGGCGGCAGCAGCGATCTTTGAGAGGTTTCGGGGCAAATGGGCGCTATTCACCAATGCAGCGGAGAAAAACAAAGTAGGCCAGCATTTCTGGAGAAAAACAGTATCCAACTATACTCAAGGTGTGTATGAAGAGAGCGTTGCGGAAACAGGCTGTGAAGATGGACCCAAGCTCGTGTTTCAATTCACTAATCATGCAGTCTAGAGGTAGGAGAATGGCGTGAAGGATTCCCATGATGCGAACCCTCTCATGAATCAGGCTCACCCTGCATCTCATCAGATGCAAGGTGAGCCTGCAGAGATGCCGAATCACGGCTGTGCAGATAAGATTAAAACTGATTCATCCTAGTAATTCATACGTGCAAACGTGGCATCGCCTTTCACTGTGGTGCTGCTGGAGGCATTCACTGTATCCAGCTGCAGTACGTAATCATAATGCCGGATGTAATATCCGGGCTGGCTGAAGGATTGCAGGGAGACTTTGCTGCTGTCGGCCCAGCCGGGGCTGATGAGGAACGTGGCATCTCCCTTGTAGGCCATGGTGTTGGCGAAGGCTTCGAGTACAATTTTGTTACTGGTGTTCCGTTTCAGGAAATATCCCGGATAGTTGATGGACTCTAATGAAATGCCGCTGGAGCTAGCAAGGCCTGATACAACACGGAACTGAGCGTCAAGCGCAGGAGAGACATTGGCATCAATGCGGGCGACATAATTGGTGTGACGGATCATGCGATCCGGTACGTTATGTGAAACAAACTGACTGTAGCCTGTGGCTTCGGGGTTCGATGGACCCAGCATTTTGACTTCATGCAGCGTTGGGGTGTACCAGTTGCCGGGATTGTTCCACAAGACAGCATTGACCATATTGATCCGTACATAGCGGGCAGTAAAATGCACAGCATCCGTGGTAAAGCCATATGTCAGATTGTTGGTGCGATCCAGCGCAGCGTAGTTCACGCCATCATTGCTCATCTCGATCTTGTATTTGTAATACCCCTCGGAGCCTTTATACATAAACCAAGAAATGTCGACCTCGGTAATCGTCTTCGGTGCGCCAAAATCGACCTGCCACCATGCCGGCCAGCTGTTGGAGGAAGCAACCCATGAGGTCTGATAATTTCCGTCATTAACGAGCGAAGGAGACGAGCCGGACGCAGTGGAGCTGGCCGAAGCCGCTTTGCCTTGGGCATGATTGACGAGTGCAGGCAGCGTAATCTGGCCTGTTGCCGCATCTATATTCCACGTGGTGTACCATTCCAGCGAGGCCGTTCCATTTGCGTCATTCAGCGTGAGCGGTAGCCAGATGTGTTTATGCTCGCCGAGATTCATCGGATTCCAGCGATCAGCCATATAAATATAGGAGGTTGTGCTGCTGCCCTGAATCGTGGCGATATCATGAATCTGGGAGCCAAAGGCCGACGGGTTGCCGTAAGGTGTGAGCGCAGTCCAAGGACCGGTCATGGATGTGGCCGTGGCGTATGCACCCTGATTCGGATACCAGCCGGCAGCCTGGGAGGTGAAGAGATAGTAGCGGTTTCCTTTTTTCACAACGGCTGGGGCTTCACGGTAGGCATTCTCGAACATCCATCCTTCAAACGACTGTATCCCCGTATAGCTTGCATTCATTTTGAAAATAGCCATCGTATCATTAGCCCCGCCATTTTTACGGGAGGCTGTAACCAGATAACCCGTGCCGTCTGTGTCCACAAAAACAGTCATGTCCCGAGACTCATAATCGAGCGGGCGGAAGCTGCCCTCATACGTGAATTTGCCGTTGGGTGTACTGCTTGTCGCGACCGCTACGCGGCCGAGGTTATAATCTGTGCCATTCTCATAATGTGCCCAGAGCACATATTGCCCGGTTGAAGCATTATAGATCACTTTGGGGCGTTCAATCTTGCTGGAGGCCAATTCGGTGGCGGAGTCTTTGGTCAGAATAGCATTGCTGAAGGTCCAGTTTTTCAAATCGGTTGAGGTGTAGACGTTGACACTGTCAAATTTGCCGCCTACCGCATGTTCACCATACAGATAATACGTGGAGCCAACCTGCAGGATGTTACCGCTGTTTGCGTGAATGGGATTGCCTGCCGTATCAAGCCAATCGGTGCCATTGGTAATTGTCACACTAGCCGCACCTGCTCGTTCAGGATGCAGGCCGTACAAGGTGAATGCGAGCGCGAAAACCAGAAGCCAGACCGTCTTTCGTTTCCCCATTACGTACACCTCCACAATGATAGGAATAAATAATAGCGCTTTCATTTATATTGTAATTGATTTACAATCTTTGGCAAGTGAACATTTCGATGAGAGATGAACAAAGCAGCAGGCCAGAAGGCAAGAGCAGCAAGAGCGAGGGTCCGAATGCGAATGAAACGGAAATGAAGCCAAGGTAGATCGGATGCCGTATACTTCTGTTAGCGTGTTTTATTTCAAAAAATCTGGTAAAGGGTGCGGGAGGGCTGATTGTTATGATGAATCCCTTGTGGTGTGAGGTAAATTCAATAGAAGACTACTTATCAACGATCGAGAGGCTTCCTTACGGGAAGGACGGGTATTATTTTCGCGGAGAAAACAGGCGTTTTTCCTGTCAGAATTCCCGTTTATTGCGCCACACCTTCTCTCGATTACTTCGCGATAACCCGCAATACTATGTCGATGTCGTGAATGATTATATGCACGATATGGCGGATGAAGCGGGTATATGGGAACAGGAGCATGTACTGGCCTGGTGTCATCAGGAGGGCCAGCCAACGAACCTGCTGGAGCTGACAACCTCTCCGCTGCAGGCTTTATTCTATGCCAGCTTGTATCGAACGGATGGAAGTCTGGAGCGAGGCCAGGATATATATGTATATGGATACGCGAAGACGAATATGGTGGATGCAACCCCTTTGATCCTTGAAAATACAAAAATGCCTTCAACCCGTTATAACCTGCTTGAAGATATGAACGATGATCCCCGGTGGAACCGCATGGTTGGGGGTACCAATACCGATAAAGCTATCCCAAAAGAATCATTGCCGGATTTATCCCGATTCCCTTACTTGACCTATGAGGTGCCACCCAGACATAGAGACTCACATCAACCGGGCAGTCTGTATTTCTATCAATTGTTCCAGCTGCGGTCTGCATCAGACTCTGAATTGCCCTATGACCTCATAACGCAGCAATATACACCTGCATTGGTCATTAAAGTGACTGAAGCCGATCGGATTCGGCAGGAGCTCCAGCTCCGCTCAGAGGATTTACGGATATGATCTAAATATCATGAACGGAGTGTCCGTACCGAATATGATAGCAACATTGTGTATGTCTTCTCATGATATAACTGTCCTGTGCCCGTGACGGGTGCTACTTAATTCAGTAGGGGGATAACGTTATGAACGAGACATGCAGAAGACTGGAAGGACAATTGGCTCTGGTAACAGGAGCGAGCAGAGGCATTGGGCGCAGTATTGCAATCCGTCTGGCACAGGAGGGCGCGTATGTGCTTGTGCACTTCGGGACGCGGCAAGCCGAAGCGGAGCAGGTTGTGCGGCATATTACAGATCATGGTGGACAGGCCCAAGCCATTGGAGCTGATTTACGCACGCAGGGTGGCATTCATGCATTATTTGCCAAGGTTGATGATGCTGTTCAGAAGCATGGACGAGACGACAGGCTGGACATTCTGGTAAATAACGCGGGGATCGGGCAGATTCTCGGTCTGGAGCAGACGACAGAGGCTTCGTTCGACGAAGTGATGAACATAAATGTAAAAGCTCCCCTGTTTGTAACGCAGCAGGCAGTCCCGCGCCTGCGGGATGGGGGGCGAATCATTAATATTTCTTCTTTTGTTACACGAGTGGCTTCCCCAGGGGTGTTTGCCTATAGCATGACGAAGGGAGCGGTGGATACCTTCACGAAGCTGCTGGCGAAAGAGCTGGGAAGCCGTCAGATTACGGTCAATGCAATCCAGCCGGGCATTATTAATACCGAGATGAATGCAGGAACACTCACGAACTCGCAAGGACAGGCATATGCAGCAGGCTTGTCTGTTCTGAACCGCTGGGGAGAGCCGGAGGATGTTGCAGATGTAGCTGCATTTCTTGCTTCAGCGGACAGCCGCTGGGTTACCGGGCAGTGTCTTGATGCCAGTGGGGGATCACATTTATAATCAGGAATAATCGGTGATCCATACGGTGACTGGAGGGGATACAAGACGGTCAATGCAGCGGTACGCAAAAAGGTAAAGTTCACATCTGAATGGTAGCAGTGTACAACAAATCCCCTCCGATTCCATGGTAATGGAAGAGGGGATTTATTCAGCATTTTTAGCATTATGAATGTGACTGACTATGCATAATGATGGATAGAGGTGCTCAGCCAGATAATAGTGTCGAGCTATTGCCCGGAAGCTATTTGGATGTGTTCAGGAGGCTGTTCTCAATGAATTGCAGCTGCGCCTCCAGAGAGATCGGGTCATTATAAAATGAGCCATCTGCATTGATGAAATAGACGTGTTTGTTTTTTACAGCAGGAAGTGCCTTCCAGACATTGCTTTCGTATACCACATCAGGGTTACCGTCATCCCATCCCCAGTTGCTTGTGAAAATAAAGTCTCCGGCATATTCAGGCAGCTGCTCCAAGGACAGGCTTGCACCTGCACCTTCCCCGTCAATCAGTTCCTTCTGAATCAGAGGAGGAGCTTTCAAGCCAAATTCTCCATACAGAATCTCCCCGCCACGTGCACCTTTGTTACCCCATGCGTAGATTCCTTTGGCGTAGGGCTGAAGGATGGACACAGTCTGATCGCCTACGACCGCCTGAATCTGTGGTTTAACTTTGGCAATTTTGTCATTCCACTGGTCTATCCAAGCCTGAGCTTCCTTCTCTTTGCCCGTCAGCTTGCCGAATTCCAGCAATAATTCCTGGGGATTAGCCGCACCATATTTCAGACTCACGACAGGAGCAATTTGGGACAAGGCTTCATACTGGTTTTCCACCAGATAGTCATAAGCGATGATCAGATCGGGTTCCAGATTCAGTATGGCTTCCACATTGCTGCCTTCTCCCAGATCGACGATGCCTTCCAGCATGCCTTTATGATAAGGGTTTTGCATGGCATCATACGTCGATGCTACCGGCTTGACACCCAGCACCAGTAAATTACCGATGGCACTGCCCGTCAGATCGACAATTCGCTGTGGATGGGCGGGAATGGTGATCGTCCCTCTGCTATCGGTATAGGTCTGAGTCGCTGGTGTGGCTGTCTCGGCTACTGTAGCCGGCTTTTGTTGAGATATGCCGGATTCTGCTGTTGGACCTGTTCCGGCGTTGTTCGTGGCAGTTGATCCGCCGGCACATGCCGAGAGAATCAGGGTGAAGCACAAGAGCAATGCCGCTGTGGCGATGGATGATGATCGTTTTGTCTTAACCATGGATAAACCTCCGCTTGGATGTAAATGAGAATCGTAATCAATGAAACTATAGCATTGGGTTCCAGTGGCAACAAGGGCAGATCGGGTACGCACCTTGGGCAAATCCGGTATGTAGCTTCCGTTCTGAGCAATAACTGCCCGGTACTGCGTGGGAGTTACGCCATATACTTTTTTGAAACTGCGGCTCAACGTATGGGCATCCGGGTATCCAACGAGTTCAGCGATCTCCTGAAGTGGCGTGTCTGCGTGTGTTAGCATTCGGGCAGCCTGCTGTATGCGAATAATTGCTAGAAGCCGGATGGGGCTTTCCTTTACACGAGATTTGAATAGTTTGGTCAGATAGCTGATGCTGCAATCGAACAGGTCTGCCAGAGATTGCAACGTGATGGGTTCCATGTAATGCTGTTCCATATAATGTATCACTTGGGCTGGCAGATCAGGAGGGACTGGGTTGATACCTTGCTGCTTCATCTGTGAGAGAAGGGCGTGAACAAACGAATAGAACAGCGCTCGTGCCTGTAACTGATGGAGTCTGTCCTGTATCGTCCAGTGCTCGTACATATCTTCCAGCTTGCGTAGCAGTGAAATGGGATATTCCGGGAGGAACACACACTGATGCAGGAAGGGACTATCGGGCAGCGGTCGTTTCTTCAGAGGATGAGAAGCGGGTAACATTAGAATAGCTCTGTACAGAATTAAACAATATTCAAATCGCTCTTCTGCGGTAATATTTAATAAAGCTCCCCGGCCTCCTTGAAGGACATGGAATCGTCTCAGATTATACACGTTGTGGTCTAGCTGTAATGTGGCATGACCATCCAGCACATATACAAATGCATGTGCCGGGAGTTGATAACGTTGCAGGTTCTCTCCTGGCTCCAGCACGGCAAGCCGAATATCCATGACCTGGATTGAAGCATAATTCCACCAATAGATGTGATCGTCTAGTGTATGGGTCATCTGTACCATCCTCCTACCATGAGGGCATTTCTTATATTATATTGATAATGATTCTCAACGTAAAGAGCAGACAAGGGATAACGGGCCACTGGAGACCTGTTATCCCTTGCTCTATAACTGGATGATGAGGTACTTCCACTACTGGGTATGATCTGTCTATCTGTCTCCAGAGTTTGTGTATTTATCCTCGTATTGAGATTGCCGCATACCTACCTTTGGTTTGATTATGCGATGGGATATTCCTATTTGCGGCCTTTGCGCACCTTGAGCTGCATGCGTTTGATCGTCGTATGTTGCATAACCTCCAGCACGAGTGGACCTTTGCCGTTCAGAATCTCTACATCGGTCACGTTATCCAGGATAGTAATGATGCCGATATCGTCTGCGCTGACGCCTTCAATCTTGGCAATTGTACCTACAAAATCAACAGCCCGCAGCTTTTTCTTCTTGCCACCGTTGAAGTTCAGCTTCATAATCTGCTGGTTCAGCTGTTCACGCTTGTCCTTTTTGCGTTCGGGTACAATTCGAAGCCGCTGCTCAAAGGCTTCCCTATGGCGATCTACTTCTTCTTCGGAAGGGGCCTGTACCACAGGAATCTTAAATCCGATATAGGCTTCAATCTCGGCAAGACGTCTGCCATCCTTCGGTGTCACCAGCGTGAAGGCTCTGCCGGTTTGCCCTGCGCGACCCGTACGGCCTGTACGGTGCACATAGCTTTCTTTTTCCAGCGGGATATCGTAGTTGATCACGTGAGTGATATTCGTAATATCAATACCTCGCGCGGCTACATCGGTTGCCACCAGATAGCGGAATTGTCCGCGTCTGAAGGCGTTCATGACTTCAATCCGTTCATCCTGCTCCATACCGCCATGAATGCGGTCCACCGGATAGTCCAGGTCAGCCATGACCCGAAACAGCTTATCCACATTCTCCTGCGTACGGCAGAATACGATGCAGCTATCCGGGTTCTCCATAATAAACAAGTCCTGCAGCATAGCGGTTTTATTCACTTCCGATGTATGAATCACGGCATGCTCAATCGTGGCTGTGGTGAGTCCACTGGCTTTGATCTCGATCTCTACAGGGGTGTTCATATACTGACGGGACAGCTTGGCTACGTCTTCCGGAAACGTTGCGGAGAACAGCATCGTTGTGCGATCCTGCGGCAGCGCGTGAATTATGGCCTGTACCGTCTCGATAAAGCCCATGTTCAGCATCTCATCGGCTTCGTCAATGACCAGATAAGCGATGCGCTCCAGCGGCAGCGTGCCCCGTTCTATATGATCGAGAACCCGGCCCGGTGTACCAACGGCAACGTGGGTTCGTTGTTTCAGCTCGGCTTTCTGAATGTGAAAAGGGGATTGTCCGTACAGCGCGGTTGCTTTAATGCGTTTAAAACGTCCGATATTCGTGATATCTTCATTGACCTGCAAGGCCAGCTCTCGTGTAGGTGTCAAAATCAAGGCCTGAGGTTTATTTTCGTTCCAGTCAACCAGCTCACAGAGCGGGATGCCATATGCGGCTGTTTTGCCACTGCCCGTCTGGGATTTAACGACCAGATCCTGCTTCTCCAGTGCAACAGGAATAACCTGTGTCTGAACCTCGGTAGGCTGCTCATAGCCCAGACTGTCCAATGCTCTCACGATTTCATCACTCAGTCCGTAATCTTTAAAATGCGGTTTAATCATCGTTTACCTCTTTTGCGTTATAGTTTGGGATGCGGACAGTGTACTCATGTGACGTTGGCCTATACCACATCCCCATGATTTTACTTATAAGTATTGCTCCGTACATGTACCGTATACTCGCCTTATTATACCCTATGTGCAAGTAATGAAGGGTGGTAATTAAAAAGGCTTCGCATTGCAGGGTTATATCAATCCTTTATATTGATGTTTTAGCCAGTGCATCCGTGCACCACCAGTGAATCCGTGTGTCAGGTTTATTGGTGCATCCGTAGATCGGTAGATCCGTGGACCTCTATAATGATGTATCAATCGCCCTTTATATCGGTTAACGGTTGCTTATGAAGGCTTAAATGCAAATTTGAAGCACAATCCGGATACCTTGTATACTGTAACGATCTCAGATGAGCTTATTTGGGGAATATAAGGGCTTCTATAATTGTAACGATCTCCAGAAACCTTATTTCGCTGAAAATCCACGATAAACGCTCTTTTTCACATGAATCTCACTGTATAAGCTTTCCTTGGACCTATGTCAATAAAGTAGACACTTACGCTACGGATTTGTCCGTAAATTTCTTTGCAAAACGAGCAGGGGAAAGATAACCTAGCGCACC
>NZ_JBNOKM010000015.1:0-219484 GCF_050171015.1 Paenibacillus sp. TC-CSREp1
TGCGCTGGGTTCGAGTGACTTGATGGGGATGGACTTGCGCTGAGCTGGGTTCGAGTAACTTGATGGGGATGGACTTGTATTGGTCAGTTGAGCGGTGCTAGAGCTTCGGTTTCTACTTTGGCAGTGAAGAGTATAGTGTTAGGTGCTGTTTAGGGCTGTTGGACGCTGTTTAGGGCTGTTGGACGCTGTTTAGGGCTGTTGGACGCTGGTTAGCTCTGTTTGAGGCTGCTTAAGGCAGGCAACAGAATCGGTATTTTAACAGTAACTTCATTTAAAGTATCAAAAAGGAGCCCGCCCATCACATCATGGCAGGCTCCTTTTGATATGTTTATGGTAGAGGTGCCATAATGACGTGTGACACACTTTCATGTGGTTGGCACACAAGTTACCCTATGTGCCTCACAATGCGTCGAGGATATCTCCAGCCAGCAACGATGAAGGGTGGCCGCGCAGCAGCGCTGCTCGTTCGGCGGCCTGCCCATGCAGGTATACGCCGAATGCGGCAGCCTGCTCTGCGTTCAGCCCTTGGGCGAGCAGACCGGAGATTATACCGGTCAATACGTCACCTGCGCCACCCGTTGCCATGCCGGCGTGGCCGGTGGTGTTGATGTACGCCTCGCCGGAAGGCGTTGCGATGACCGTTCGTGCTCCTTTGAGCACAAGGGTCACGCCCTGCTCGCGGGCGTACCGTGCAGCGTGTCCGATCCGGTCACGCTGCACCTCGAGGGTCGACACGCCCAGCAGTCGACTCATCTCGCCAGGGTGCGGCGTAAGGATCGTCGCCGCACTGCGCTGGCCCCAGGCGCGTGGCCCATCCGGGCCTGCGTCTGCCAGCATGTTGAGGGCGTCCGCGTCAATGACGAGCGGGCGATCCGTGTGCTGCCACAGACTGCGCAGCCAGTCGGTGTCACTCTGGAAGCGACCGAGCCCCGGGCCGGTCGCGAGCACGTCGCGGCTCTCCGCAAGGCGCAGCACAGCTGCGGCGGAGGCCGCGTTCCATTCGCCGCTGTTGCCATCGGCTGCAGCGGCGAGCATAAGCTCGGGCACGGTGCCGATGACATGCGGCAGCAGTGCCGCGGGCAGCGCCCATGTGGCGAGCCCGCACCCCGCGCGTAGCGCGGCCTTGGCCGAGAGCAGGCCTGCGCCGCTCATCGGCATACTGCCTGCGGCCACCAATACGTGGCCGTAGGTGCCTTTATGGCCGTCCGGGTCACGGAGACGGCCCGTGTCCACGCGCAGCGCATCACGCAGCACCTCGTCCGTCAGCAGACGGACCGAGGGGCCATGCTCCGGCGCGAGCCGCGCAGGAATGCCGATGGCGCGCACCACAATGCGCCCTGCGGCAGCTGCGCCCGGGTATTGCACCAGCCCGCGCTTGAGCAGCGCGAGGCATACAGTCACCCGGGCTCGAATGCAGGGCTCGTACACCTCCCCTGTGTCGGCGTTCAGCCCACTTGGAACATCGGCGGACACGACTGGCTTACCGCTGTCGTTCGCCGCCCGAATCAGCGCCGCGTATGCTCCGCGCGGCGCCCCCCGCGAGCCGGTGCCCAGCAGCGCATCCACGATGCCTGTGCACCGGCTGAAGTCCACGGCTTCACGCCCGTGGACAACGGCAGGCATGCCGAGCTTCGCAGCGGCATCCCTTTGCACGGCGGCTTCGCCCCGCAGTGCCTCAGGGGCATCGGCGTAAACAAGCGTTACGCCCAGCCCCGCTTCAATCAAATGGCGCGCCGCAACCAACCCGTCGCCGCCATTGTTGCCCTTGCCGATCAGCATGTACCAATGCTGATCACCGGGATGCGACATCATCAGCGCCGGATCAGCGAGGATGTCGCCCCCACTGCCCACACGATCGCCAGGCCCTGTGTGTGCCCGGCCCGTCTCCATGTCATCGCCGCGATCAGGTCGGCGAAGTGATCCCACACTGTCTCCGCGCTGACTCTCCCGGCACAGCCGGATCACCTCTTCAGCAATGGCCCTTCCGGCATTCTCCATCAGGCTGACCGCAGGAATACCCAACTGTTGAATCGTATGCTCGTCCACTGCCCTCATCTGCTCCGCCGTTACGATATACAACACTGTTCCCTCCTCAATAACCGCATTTGACTTGCAGCCGTTCCCCAAATCATACGAATGGGTAATCTGACCAAAACGAGGTTATTTTACTCCACTGTCACAACATCCGTGCACCAAACAACCTGACTCTCTACTCGACCTTACATCCCCTGCTCTAAACTTGCAATTTCATTATTCTCATCTTGTTTCCCATTACATAGTTTGTAATTACCTGCCGTGCCCCTAAGGAGGAGAGTCAGAAAATGAATGCAAGTTGAAAGTGGCTTTATGACAGCAGATAAGCAGAAGAGGCTATACCTAGTAAGCTAAGGATCGAATAGCAGAAAGCAAGAAAAGATCGTATCCTTTCAAACTTCCTTAACCTCCCCTGCAAACGCCCACCTTACCTTGCCCACCATTATTCGTCTCTTATATCTCGACCTGAATTTCCGATCTTATATCCCTCCGGCCTATACATGATCCTCTTCATACAAGCATTTACACAGTTTCACCCTTACAATGACTGATTCTGATCTCCCGATCAGTTCACACATACCGGGGCATCAACCAAACGGCCTCCCTCCTGATACCTAATATCCCACCGTAAAACGAGCCTGAACAAACTGCGGATCATCCAACTCATCGACTAGTGCTGCCGCAAAATCCCCAACCGAAATCGAGCTCTCTCCCAGATCATCTGTGATCACACGGTTCATGCCAATTCGGAATTGGCCTGTTCTCCGCCCTGTCGTAATCGTTGCCGCCGGACTCATATAGGTCCAGTGAATGTTTGACTCCTCCAGCAGCGCGTAAGCATCCGCATGAGCTTGCGCAAGCGGCTTCACTTCCTCCGGGAATCCCGGTGTATTCATCAGCATCTCGCCCGAATCGGTCAGCAGGCTTCCTGCTCCGCCCACCACAACCAGACGCCCCGCGTTTGCACGGCGTACACCTTCAATCAGGGAACGTGTCACCTCCAGCAGCTCCTCTTCCTCGCCAAACTTAGGCCCATAAGCGCTCACAACCGCCTCTTGCCCGGCTGAAAAATCAGCGACCTGATCCGGATTCAGCACATCTCCCTGCTCTACACGCAGGCGCTCATGCACCATCTCAACTTTGGAAGGATTACGTACCACGGCCGTGACCTCATGCCCACGGTCCATCAATTCCCACAGAATCGTCTTGCCAATCTCTCCAGTTGCTCCAAAAATCGCTACCTTCATATTCATTCCCTCTCTTCTATAGATGTCATCTCATCTGATTCATACCGTTATTCTAATACTTAATCCAGTTGTTATATACCTTAAACGGCTCACGCCATCTTAAACCGTCTGTGCTCACTTGTAAACTACGGGTCTGGCTCAACTGCCCATTCCCCTATACATGATGTACTCAAAATAGTAATCACAACTCCTTTTCTGATCAGTAAAAGAAACGCGAATCAACAAAAAGCCGCATACGCGGCTTTGGCAGCTTACTTGTATTTTGCCTGACCCTCCTTAGCGAAGGTCATAAATTCGACCGCTTTCTGTGCCCAGAACCGTTCCGAATACATTTCATGCCCTAAATCATCAATGATATGAAGTTCCAGTCTCCCTGATGGTTCGTCCAACGCCAGCTTGTATTCCCGTATTTCCTGATATAACCGTACCGTCTGCTCCACGGGACAGAGCTGATCTGCCTGGCCGTGAATGAACAGGAAATCGATTCCGCTTAGCACAGAAGCATATGTTATCGGGCTTCGGCTCCTCAAGGCAGATTCATTCTCAAGCAGTACACCGATCTCTTTTTGCAAAAAAAGACCTGAGCTTTGCCCCTCCCCTTCATACCGCTTGCCCGCTGTAATACTTCTTTCTTCTCCTGCAATGCATACTGCACATAGTGCTATCTGCCACAGGTTATGCCTTCCATCTGCTCTTCGCAATCCTGTAATATCATTTCGATAAAAAGGAAGAATATGAAATTAAATTTCTGACGAGATTGAGGCTTTCTGTGTTTTGCTATGTGTACCCTGCTCCTCTCGAAAAGGACTTACGAACAGGCGATAGCGATGTACAAATTAGGAAACATAGGCATAAGTAACAAGCTTGCTCCCGAGATCAGATAACTGATCAGAAACCATCGGGCGAGCGAAAGCCGTTTGGCATACTTCCCACTGAGTAGAGAGCCTACAATACTGCCGGCGGCAAAAGCGGATTGGAGAAGACCGTACCCTTGTGGTCCTGCATGAAGTACCATATTGGCAAAGATCGGAGTAAAGATGTGCAGAGGTGCGCCAGCGAAGTTGATAATAGCACCAAAAATGATGCAACAGGCCAGAATTTTACGCGAAAACAAAAAGGTAATCCCTTGCATACTGTCCCTCATAAAGCCGGAGATTCCTTTTTGTTTCACTACTTTGGTCACCGGGATATGAATAAAGACAATGGAGAGAGAAGAGACCAGAAAGGTGAGCGCGTAGATGAACAGGATCGACTGAGTAGAGATGAGCGCTACCAGTATGCCACCTATAGCATATCCAAGCAATTCAATCGTTTTGGAAGATGAGTTGAGTAGTGCATTGGCTGGTGCCAGTTGTTTCGATGGGTTGGGTAGAATGGCGGGGATGACGGTCTGGGTTGCCGGATTAAACAAAAATCCAAGAATGGCAATCAGCAAATTGGCAGCATAGATATGCAACGGTACCATCTGACCACTCATGAATAAAAGCGCCAATATGCAAGCCACGCAGGCTCTCAGTATATCTGTCCAGATCAAGAGCTGCTTCTTGGGCAGCCGATCACTGATCGTAGCGAGAGGTATACCCAGAAAAGCATAAATAAAGTAAGGTAACATAGGGATCAGCGCTGCTGCGAGTGCAGACTCGGTCAACTGAAGAATATACCACATCGTAGCCATAGAAAATAAAATCTGGCCTGCACCGGATATCAGTCTGCCTACAAGAAGTACACAAAAGGATGGAATGCGCAGAATGGACCCGTAACTGTCGTTATGGATTTCATTTTTCGTTTGTTTCATCCGTTCCCTCTCCTTCCCCCTTAATCTCGCTTCCAGTTACATTTTGCAGACGTTTCAACAACCCTGAATTGCGAATGGACTGTTGCATTTTGGCTTTTACCCGCTCGAGTTCTGCGGTATACTCCTGAATCTCGCTCAATAACGATTGATTGGCCCTAATTCCTTCCCTGATTAACATCGCCGTTGCATCTGAACGGTTTTTGGCCAATTCAAGGAATACAAGCTCATCAATAATATCAATTTCTTCCTGACTTAATCTCACGGAGACAACTCCCTTGGTTCCCGAAAGATTTTTGCTTGCCTGATCCATGGATCGTTCTACCATTCGATTAAATTGAGTCCGCTGGTCTTTGTCCAACTTTGTCTCCTCCATTCTGTTGCTTATATTGAAAACAGTGTAATTTGTAAATCGTAAATTGTATTTAAATTACATTATATATGTAATTTAATGGATGTAAAGCAAAAAAACCTTTGGAAAACCAAAGGTTGAAGAGATAAATATTAGATGGAGTGTGATCAGGCTATTTCACATACCCAAGACTTGCTTTATTTAAATAGGTTTGACCCAGATTTCTTATCACCTATTCCCCTTGCCTCCACCACATGCCTTCCGATTTTGGACTGGTGTAAGTAAAACCAAACTGGGCGTATAAACGATCCGCAGGCACATCTGCCAACAAACTGACCAACCCCCGCGGAGGTACGGCTTTACGCAAATAATCCATAATTTCGATCATGATGAGTTTTCCGTAGCCCTTGCCTTGCAGATCAGGATGCACCGCAATATCTACCACCTGAAAAAAACAGCCGCCATCGCCAATAACTCTCCCCATACCGATTAGAACATCTTCCTCTCGCAGACATACCGCAAATAAACTGCGCGGCAGCCCGATCTCTGCTCCCTCCCGGCTCATCGGACTAAGACCGGCCATCTGTCGCAGCGCCAAATATTCCACCGCAGCAGGCGGTGCATGTTCAATTTTCACCTCATCCATTCATTGGTCCCCTTTCTCCTGAAATGTCTTTTGATACAATGTTAAAATGTTATATCGTTCCATTCATACGCCTGTATAGTTTTCCATTATACAAGAAAATCCCCTGGTTTTTAATCAACCAGGAGATTAATTTAACTTTTACATAATCATAGCGTTACTGATGCACTAGAAACGGAAACATTGCCCGCCTCATCGACTGCTCTGATTGTAATATTGATGAGACTATCCGTTAGACCTTGAACTTTTACGTTCGTATGAGAAGCTGTCTTTGATATCAACTCATCGTTTATATATATCCAATATTCTTTTACACTCACATCATCTGTTGATGGTGACCAATCCAGTATAACTCCCTCGCCTTTTTGAGTTACTTTTACATTCTCGGGAGGTGTAGGAGCTATAAAATCAGTCAAAATTATTTTAGTTAGCATTTCTGGTCTATCTGAGTCTTTGTTCAAAGATTGAGTATTGGATACTGGAGCTGATTTGGAAGCCGCACTTGCCTTTGCGGCTGACATCCCAAGAACGCTAACTGGAACATATGAATTCGTCGTTGTACCGTTACCTAGCTGTCCATCCTGATTATATCCCCATGTCAATAAGTTATTATTTGATAGAGCCATACCATGGAAAACTCCGGCCGCTATGTTCTGTACAGAAGTAATAGAAGCAACTTGACTTGGGGAATTGGTTCCCGTTCTTCCACCGGTACCCAGCTCTCCATAGCTATTTTGACCCCAGCTATATATTGCATTTGAGGTTCTGGCTAAACTGAAGAAATTGCCTGTTGCTATCTGACTTATTCCAGACAAGCTGTTAATTCTAACGGGTGTTAACCGATTAGTATTGGTCCCGTCACCTAATTGACCGTTATAGTTATATCCCCATGCCCAAACTGTTCCATCCTGTTTTAATGCAAGTCCATGATAAAAACCTAGGGATATACTTTCCACACCAGATAGGGTTGTGACTCTGGTTGGTACATTCTTACTTACTTCTGTACCGTTACCTAGTTGACCAAAACTGTTAGCCCCCCATGACCAGATTGTTCCATCCGTTTTGATTACAAAACTGTAGAACGCACCAGCACTAATAGACTTAACCCCTGTTAATGAAGAAATTTTAGTTGGAGCATATTGGCTTGTGTTATTCCCCAGTCCCAGTTCCCCATAGTAATTACTTCCCCATGACCAAACCGTTCCATCTCTTTTTAATGCCAAAGCATGGGTTGTTCCTGCATCAATAGCTATAACCGAGTCTATGCCTTCGATTTTCTTAGGGACATCTGACATAATTGCATTGGTATTGGCCAATTGCCCGGATTGGTTGCTCCCCCACGCCCAGACTGTTCCATCACTTTTAAGAGCCAAGTTATAATCCGGACCCGATGTAATGGCTGTAATTGAAGACAGGTTGGACACCTGAGTCGGTGTTTTGGTTGAATAGACCTTATCAGATCCTAATTGTCCCCATTGATCAGATCCCCATGCCCAGACAGAACCATCTGTTTTTAATACCAGTGAGTGATTTTGACCTCCTGACATTTCCTTTGTATACGATTGTTCCGTAGTCACAGTTACACTATTACTTGCTTCTGAAACATTACCTTGATAATCTTTTGCTTTGACTGTGAATGTATATGTCTGACCCGGTGCCAAACCACTGGCAGTGTAATTAATAATGGACTCTAATGATTTACCATCTACAGGTAATGTACTGAATAGAGTCGACCCGGAATATACCAAATATTCCTTCACTGCATGATCATCTTCCGATTCCTCCCAATATAACACTGCTGTTGCAGAAGTCTTGCCCGCGACTCTAAGTTGTGCTGGTGCAGTTGGAGCAACTTTATCTACTGGATAACTGAATCCGCCCACCAGAACACGTGTAGGTTGTGAAGTCGTTGTTCCATTCCCTAATTGACCATAAGTATTATTCCCCCATGACCAAACAGAACCATTTTTCTTCAAAGCATAACTGTACATCTCACCAGCTTCGATATCTGTAGCTCCTTTTAAGTGTGCAGCTTTTACTGGATTTGGACGCTTTTGAATAGCTGAAGCATCCCCTACTTCTCCATAATAGTTATTTCCCCATGACCATATGTCCCCACTATTGGTCAAGGCCATACTATGCGAGTATCCCGCTGTAATTTTATTAACGTTATTCAAGTTAGGTACTTGTGTTGGAGTCGGATGGTCGATATAATCTCCCAAACCTAATTGACCCGAATCATTCATGCCCCAGCTCCATACGGTTCCATCGTCGCGGAGAGCCAGTCCATGCAGATAGATCATGTCAATTTGAACAATATTAGATAATCCAGCGATCTGGATAGGTGAATAGTGAATGGTACTGGTTGAAGTCTTGTAACCAATTGCTCGACTTCCATCTCCCCAGATCCATACAGTTCCATCATCTTTTAATGCCATGCTGTTGTAGTAACTTCCGTTGATAGCCACAACACCTTGTAAACCTGCAACCTGAATGGGTTCAAGGCTGTTGTATGGCAACTTGTTACCCGATCCGAGTTGACCCAAACCATTATCTCCCCAGGTCCATACGGTTCCATCTTCCTTAAGTGCCATGTAATGTTGAAGACCCGCAGAAATAGATACTACTTTCTCCAAACCCGGTACTTGAGTCAGCGTGAGACGTTGATTAGTATAATCATTAGCCCCCCAAGTCCATACGGTTCCATCTGAACGCAATCCTATATTTTGTTTGAAACCCGTTGAAATCATTGAGAAACCATCCAGGGTTGTTATTCTCGTAGCACTTGTACGATTCGTTGTAGTTCCGTCGCCTAACTGGTAGTTGCTGTTAAGCCCCCAACCCCAAACTTGCCCCTGCTGATTCCAAGCAAAAGTATGATCTCGATAAGCGGATATTGCTAAGTTATTAGTAAAGAACACAAGCGGTTTGCTTTTTACTGAAGAATTCTCAGCTTGATCTATCGCTACAACGGAGATCGATTGCATTTCGTTCAGCGTAAGATCGGTAATTGTAAATTTAGTGTCCGTAGTCTCACCTACAAGAGTGTCACCATTGTAAACTTCATATCCTTTTATGCCTGACAACGCGTCTTGCGAAGGTGACCAGCGAATGACAGCATTCGATCCGAGTTGGCTTACTTTATAAAGCTTTTCAGGAGGTGAAGGCGGCGTAAGGTCAATCTTCACGTTGGCCTCCACTGTGGCACTTACATTGCCCGCTTTATCCACCGTTCGAGCATAAATTTTAGTATTCCCCTCTTGTTCTACCGGGAATGAACTAATATATTCCATCCATTCTGTACTAGAACCAATTCGATACTCGTAGCCTTGCACCTGACTGTCTTCATCGGTACCTTCATCAATTGATATGTAGATTTCGTGACTTCTCCAGTCTTCATACTGCAAAAGAATTTTAGGTACAGAGGGCGGTGTTTTATCAAATTGTAACGTAAATTCATCTAGTTCACTTATATTACCTGCATTATCAATAGACCGAACGTAGACTGTTCTGAATTTATCACCACTCACATTAAAAGGAACGGTATAATCGGTCCAAGTCCCTCCTTGATCCAGCCGATACTGAGATTTCATAATTCCACTTTGTTCATCGGTACCATGATACATAGTAACGAGGAACGTAGTATTACTCCACTCATCGGGTTTGTAATTAAACAGGGGAGGAGTCGGTGCAGATGTATCAATACTAATCTTACTTTTTTTCATTTTCTCCACATTGCCATCCAGATCACGTGAACGATAATATATCGTACTCTGCTCTTCGGTAGCTGGAATTGGAGAGGTGTATCTCATCCAAGTCATCCCGCCATCCAGGCTATATTCCGTGTAATCTACGGAAGATTGTGTGTCTGTACTCTGAAGGGTTAGTGTAACCGGACTTATGTAATAGGAGTTCTGTCCTTGCGTCCCCGTGACTTGTACTGAAGTCTCAGGAGGATTTGTATCTTTCTTTATGGTGAATCTTAATTCTTTAGGCGTTTCTGTTCGGCTATTGTTACTAATCGATTGATAGATGATGTTATATACTTTCTTATCCGAAAACACAACAGGTTGTGTATACGTAGACCAGGAAGCACCATCATTTAAACTATATCTTGTTAGAGAAACACCCGAACCTGTATTTTGAGCAACCAACTCCATCTCTACTGCACCATAATAAATGCCGCTGTTGCTCTTATTTCCCTTGATCACATGTGTTGTGATCGGTGCTCCTGGAACATCTGCCGCGAATACAGTTCTCACTCCCCCGAAAAGGGGAGAGAGCAAGGATATAATTAATGCCATTGCTGTTATTACAGCAATATTACGTCTCAAGCCTCTCATGTTCATCCTCCAAAACAATTTAAATTTCTGATTTCTTCACCTTATGCCAGGACTTTAACAATAACACTGGTGGGATATACGCCGGGATCATCCATTGATAGGACAGATCTTTCAGCAACTCACCCTGCACGAATTGTCCATGCTTGTTCAATTGCATCTTCCACAGACCGCTAGCCATAGCTTCGCCCTGATCCACCAGCTCACGAGCTTCTTTATATGAATATTCTTGTCCTTTATTGCGTTCAATCTCTTCAAGCGCAGCGTCGTATAGGCGCTGCTGCTCCACTTCCATTTCCTCTGTAAAGTCGGCATCGTACACTTGTGAAAAATTGAGCCCTTTGAATTTATGCTCCTCAACCCATTGTTTAAACTTTTCAGTAACAAAAACCTGTACACCTGGAGTTTCTTTAATCTTAAACATACACGTCCCATAAGGTATTTTTGAAGGATCAAATACAAGCTTGTTAAAGCGTAACCAAGACCCATCCTTAAATTTTTCTATATTTGAGCGATTGTAGTCTACACAATCCAAAACATTAACGACATTGAGCATAAACAATTCATCATTATCATTTGTTAAAGGTAGAAACTCCACTTCATCTTTTAATAATTGATCTTTGTCCATCGCCTCTTTCACTCTTTTTGAGATTACAGGCTTTCCAATGTGGTATTTTGGAAAATCTTTATATACTTTTTTGTAAAGAGTCTCTACATTTATTAGAGACCATGAATCTTCTTGGCGTTGTCCATGAAAAGAAGATTCAATAGGGTGATCATCATTATCGACTGCAGCTAATAATTTCGATTTTGCATCATTTTTTAATTCATAAATTTTTATATTGTCCACCTCGCTAATCAACTATATTTCCCAACTCTAATCTTCCTGCTAATAACTCTCCACGCACATACTCCATTACTTTAATTACTTGAGCTTCGTTGTCTTGAACAGGCTCTACCAATTTAAGAACATAATCATAATAAGACTCCGCATGAGAACCGTTATGAGTGGACATAGTTTGGCCATCGATAATTGTAGTTGAAATACCTTTATCTCTAGGCAAGAAAACACCATTAATTGATGAATTAACATCAATTTTATGTTTCTTCATTATTTTCATGAGATCTCTTGAGGATGCAAACCTGGAATCATTAGCTGGAAAAATATGATGAGCAGCCCAATTTTCAGGTTTCTTCATACCAGTCGCTTTCTCAATTTCGGCTTGAAGTATGGCACTCGGACTTCCGGCTTTTCTATCTGTTAATTTCTTCTTAGTTACTTTAGCATAACTACCAATATCACATTGTTGCGTAAGGTTATGAGTTAAAATACCTAAACCAGATATATAGTAATTATGGTAGTCAGTAACTGTAAAATTATAGACTTCAATAGTCTCGTCGCTATATTCAATTGATGTTATTGACTTGAGTGTTCCATCTTCAAGCTCAAGCTGGTCGCCAACTTTTAAATTCTCAGCATCTATCCACCCTTTAGTGTGAACCCAGAAAGGGTGATTCCCTGTCGTTCTGATATCTGTTCCATCTACTTGAAGTGTGTATAATCCCTCTGAGACAGTATTATACAACGCTTCTACCGGTTTATACGACTGAATTCCGCGGTCAGTATCCTTTGCAAGAACAAGATCGCCAACTTTAATATCTTCTATTGGCTTATCACCATCTTGAGTCTTGACCAAAGTCCCTGCCGGTAAGCAACCACAGAATTTTTTAATTCCGTACAATCGTTTACTTTTCTTAAAGGCAGTAATTCCGTTACCTGCAATTGGAATAATTGCTCCTGCGGACCATAACGCATCGGCTATATTGCCTTCTATTAAATAGATTACCCCATTAATCCCATCAAATGGCTCACCCAATATAGGAATCATTCCAACATTTTCGATAGTGCAATGCACTAATTCTGACCCTTTAAGATCTTTACATAGCACAAGATTTGCTGACCCTTCCCAGAATTGTTGCAACCCTGTTTTGCCATATATTTTAGTAAACCAGGCATTATATTGGAGGTCATTATGACTGATTGTTGGTTTATAAACATACCTATTGAAATAAACTTTACATTCCGTACATAGATCCTGCTCTCCAGCCTTGATAAGCTTTTTACTAATTTCATATTTCCTTGGAGGGAGCGGCACTCTATTCAATTTGAGTTCAGGATTATTAGAGACAACAACCGTTGCCATCTGTGTATCTTTACGGCTTCGATCCTTATCATTGTACCTGTGAATAATAATATCGTATGACCCATCTTTGGCCCAATACGTATCTTTTCCTTTAATTTTTGCATATCTTGAGAATAGTGCTTTATCCTTGCTAAATGTTTCTACTTGACCATTCCAAACGATGGGAACTTCCTGACCTTTTTTGAAATTACCTTCTTTAAATCCGGCATAAACAAGTAGGGCATCACTTTTTGTTCTAACTTCAAAGTACAGTTTTTGATTTGGAGTCTTCACGCGATAGTATATTGTAGCTGAGTTATCTTTTGCTCCCGGAGTTGCATCTAACCACTCATCATTTCTGGCTCTAGCACTCGTCTTAGCCATTGTACGCATCGTCGTTACAACTTCTTCTTCCTCAGCCCAGTTCTCGTACTCCACTCTGTTAATATCAACAGCCAAATCATAGATATATGACTTAAACGTGTTTTTGAATTGTCCGGACGTTACCTTAAGGAAGTATGTTCCAGGATACAGATCCACAACTTGCATGGACTCGGAATTGGAAACACTCAGAGTAAAGCCACGCTCATCCTCCAGAATGCCTTCACCTTCGGACAATACAATGCTTAGTTGCTCAGGATTACTCAACACAATTTTGTAGTAATCTACATCATAAAGAGAAGAAATGGACAAGGTATTGCCGGATTGATCCTGGTTGATAACTTCACCAAATGGAACAACCTGCGCTGTTTCTCTTGTATTATGTGCCATACTCTCTACAGTAAGTTGGGCACGTAATCCTTGTGCAGATCCAAAGCTGCTTACAGCCAAGTAATAGGTAGTACCTGCATTCAGACTCACTTCCAGTTTGGAGAATAAATCTCCATAAGGCCTATATCCTTTCACATCATCGTTGGAATCCAGGAGTCGTTCCATTTCTGGATCACTATATAATGCAAGATGTGTATCATTCACTTCATTACTGCCTGGATAATATGATGTGAAGAAACGATATTTGCCCGTTGTGGACGGAGTAAACTGCAGGTATGCTTCCTCACCACTCGGTCTGGACAGACTTGTTGCTTCACCAAGTTTCAGAGAGTCAAACCCGGTCTGCCCTGCAGCGGTGACCTGGAGTCTGGCAAATACCTTTCTTTTATTCGCTTCGTTTACTCGGATATAATAAGGCGTACCCGCACTGAGATTAACAATGACTTCCGAGTATACAGAGTCTCCCTTGTCATCATTGTATCCATTCGTTATCGGAGTCAGCATATCTGCATCCGAGAAAACATTTAATTCAGTGTCATTGATTTTGGAATTTGCATTACCATTGTATTTGCTTGTAGCAATTCTGAATTTACCGTTGGTTGCAGGAACAAATACATAAACATTGCTATTACCTGCTTGTTCATTGATATCCTGAGATTGGTTCAGATAAATATAAGGGATACTTGAACTAACAACATCTGCTGTTATCCTTGCTCGTAACGGTGTTGTATCAAACCCATTTACTTTAACATAATAGGTTTGTCCACCATTAAGACTAATGGTAATCTCTGAAAACACCGAATCATTGGCATCATCATTAGAAGCCATCTGCTTCGTAAGTTGAAGGCTGGAATAGATCGACAACTCCGTGTCAACTTCAGGACCCGATCCTTGGTATGCACTGGTACGGATACGATATACACCTGTTGTCGCTGGTGTGAAACTGTATACTTGATCTCTGCCCGCAGGCTGATCAATATCTTCTGGTCTTGAAACGAACAGTTCAGGAATCGTCGTTGATGACTGAATGGATGAAAAAGAACTTTTACCCCCCGCATAAACTGCAGCAACTTCAAGTTTATATGCCTTCAAAGGCTCAAGACTACTGAAAGTGTATGGACTCGCATTAACTGTTCCAACTTCTCTTCCGTCCAGTCTTACTACATATGATGTAGCATTCGGCATACTATCCCAGGAAAGCTTAATACTTGTTGCATTAGGTACTGCTTCAAGCCCTGTAGGTGCCTTATAGGCCTGGGTGGTTATATTACTCAGTGTCAATGTGTAAGGCGAAGTGCTAAATTGGCCACTGAACCCCGTAACTTTAATGTAATATGACTTGGTAGCTGTGACCTCAAAATCGATACGTTCAGTTATACCCGTTCCGTTAGAAGATTCACCGACCTGAATCCCCGATTCATTATAGATATCCATCTCATAATCTACTGAAGAAGGGATATCTAACGTAATGGAGATTTGTCCATCTTTATCGGGCGTCAATTTGTAATAATCGATATCACTACTTGATGAAATATATGAAATATAACTATTTCCCGGATTTACACTTTTGGCTGTAAGAATGGTATTGTTAGGCTCATAGGTGTCTTGTCCCGGCCCTTGTTGTGCAACATTAATGATAAATGTGTCATCGAATCTTCCAGAACTCACATTCGGATATCTATACTTGATATAATAAGTTCCTGTTGGCGTCGAAGAAGATGTGCGCCAAGTAAATGGTATATCCACATTCAAACTTGGATTAGTTATCGTTTGTGTAGCAATGATGCTATTCGGGTTAGAAGCTGCCGTCACCTCAACAATGATTTGCCGGTGTGGATTACTTCCATTCTGATCGCCTTCCAATTTAAGCGATACGGTCACTGACTGTCCAGGTTCAATCGTAGCCCCATTATTCTTCAGATCGTATGAAGCTGTAGAAATCTCTTCTTCTGGCTCGACCGGAATCACCGTATTCAAACCCGATAAGTTTTCCTCTGAAAGCGGTGCGATCGAACCTTCAATAACACCTGCTGCTTTAGCCACATTGAGAAGTCCACGGCCAGTTTCATGCGCATCTTCCAGAGGTGTAGCCGTGTCATACATTTTCTGAATAACTTCTTCACTAGACAATGAAGGATTATGGCTCCATATCAGCGCTGCCGCCCCGGTTACATGTGCCGCAGCATTTGAAGTTCCTGAGGAAACTCCGTATGAACCATCCATCGTTGTACTAATAATTCCGAATCCAGGTGCAACCAGATCCAATTCATTACCTGTGCTCGAAAAATCTGCTCGGTGATGGGAATAGTCAACTGCACCAACTGCAACAACTTCAGGGTATTTGGCTGGGTACTTGATTGTATCTTCTCCTAAGCCGCTATTACCCGCTGCTGCTACAATAATGATTCCTGCTTCTTTTGCTCGCAAAATCTCTTCATGTAACGCATCGCTGTATTGCGATGCAACAAAACTCATATTGATGATCTTAATGTTATTATCGATCGCCCACTCTATGCCCTGAATGACCGAACTCGTATAACCATTCCCTGCACCATCCATGACTTTAACCGCATACACTTCTGTGGACGGGGAGACACCCACCACGCCGATTCCATTGTCAATCGCCGCAATGGTACCTGCTATATGTGTACCATGTCCTTTATCATCTGTGTAGCTGGTTGATGACTCATCAAAACTCACGCCTCCGGCAATATTGAGATCCGGATGTTCAGCAATTCCTGTATCAAATACAGCTACCTTAACAACTTGGTCACCCGTTCCTTTTTTGGACTGGAGTATGTACGCGCCAGTGGAATGAATCCCCCACGGAATCGTTTGTGCGCTCTCTTTTACCGATTTATCTTCTACTTCTGTTACTTGATCGGCAGCAATTTCGATAGGTTTATCTTCTTCAATCGACTCTACCTTAGGATCAGACAAGAGAAGATTAACCTCTTCACTGTTTAATTCCATAGATAGGGCATTTACACTTTCTAAACTTTTCACATTATACAGATCAAGCTTGTTCTCTAAATCCTGGTCTAAGCTAGGCTGTACTTCCGTTACTATACTTTGAGTTCTCATGCTTTTCTGATTTAGTATATCCTGACCAACGCCTTCAATTGGTGAAGGAAGTTGAGCCGAGTATTCCTTTTTCAGACGAACCAAAAATTTGGTTCGCGGCTTGTTACTCTTATGTACATCTTCAAAACTGCTAATATTGTTTATAATGTCGCTTACATCATTTCTTGGGATTTCGACTTGCACAGGCTTTTCTTCAGGCAATGTTTCTATTTGCTTAACCGCTTCTCCTTCTTGTTCCTCTGCAGGTAATGTTTCTTCTTTCGTTAGATCACTTTCATTCCCATCAGGTAGAACGGGCGTTTCTTCGACATTTTTCGTTATTTCACCGTCTTGCTGTTGTTGCGGAGATACTGGACTTGAGGTGTCACCACCACCAATTCCTGAAGCAGCAAAACCAATTGAAGCTTCAAAGTTCCCGAGCAGAACAGAAAGTGTTAATAACAACAAAAATACTTTCTTTAAACTTCTCAAACAAAATTCCTCCTAGTTCGACTTTTACTACCACATTTATACAAATAATTCTGTGACCACTTAATAATAGATTTTGTAATCTATTAAATCAATCACATATTTTGTCGATATTTGTAATATGAAGTCGAATAAGGAAGTGTAACAAGGATATTTTTATTTTATGGATCAAATTATGTTTACATCAGTTTAAAAAGGATGTCCCTCTATCTGCTTGAATTCATCGACTTCCTGTGTAATAGTGAGAGAAAGCTTGCGTGGAACGTGTTTAATACGTCAAGTTGGTACAAAGGAGGAAAAGTTGTGTTTCAACATTGGTTGGATAACCTGTCGCCATATCCGGGTGCCGAAGCGGCACTGATCGGAATGATTGCCTTGCTTCTGGCAGCTTACCTGTGGTCGGCCAGTGAGGTCCGCAGAGGACAGGAACGACGAATACACCAGGTACGAGATACATTATACATAAGCACAGAACTTTTGGGACAACTCACCCTCTGGGAACAGCGAAAATATGAAGCATCCGAACACGAACATCACGAGCTGTTAAAAGCAATGCTGGCCTGCAAATCGGCTTCATGCCTCTCCCCGCAGCTTCAGGACCAGATTCGGGACTGCGTCAAAGACCACGATACTGCCAGACTTGCTCTTATGCATAAAGCGCTGGAACGTGAATGCACTGCTCTGTCAGAGGAACTTAGCCGGAATACCCACTCCGTACACTGGGGCAGATCACTCTGGACCATTATTCGCCCGGCTGCTGAACCTGCTGCACTCGCAGCCACTGCACTGCTGCTCGGAAGTTTCTTCAACAAGCTTCAGAGAGAAGGTATACATCTGGATTCCTGGGAAGGACTTTTACCCTGGATGCAATCTGTCTCCCTCATGCTTACGATCGTATACGGCTATCTGCTCTGGGCCAGTCCAAGACGGGGAACATCCGGCACAATAATCAAATGGCTGTCGCTGCTAATTGCGCTGTGCTCACTGCTTCACCTGATCGGACTTGAGGCAGCCCCTTATGCTCTTGCATTGCAGCTAATTCTGTTTGCCTCTGGCTTCGGGTTAACCGGGTCACGTTCCCGCAGTGAACGTCCCTATGCCGGACATACCAACAGCGAAGATATCAGCAACGTTCATGAAGTCGCATCAACAATCGAACCTGTGGTAGAGGAGAACATTTACCCAACCATTCCTCGCAGAGCCATATCAGGTTCCGACAAGTAACTCGCTTTATCCTTTACGCCGTGTGCTGCTCAAAGTGCACGGCGTTTTGCTGCGTAAAGACGATTGATTGCAGTAGGGTATTTCTAGAGCTGGAGCACCTTTGATTCGAGAGAGTGACTATGCCTATTACAATGATATAGTAGTCACAGTAGTAGATGAAGGGAAACGGACACCCAAGAACGGGATTTCAGGCAGCGGGAGTGAAAGTGCTAGTACAGAGGGCTACGACTTAGCTGGCGCTTTAAAAATTGGGGCTTCGGCTTTTTCACTGAAAGTAGCTGTGACAGTATTTTAAGCAAAGCTCGAGGCCTTGGCACGACAGTTGCTTTAGTCTGGGAATTTGACTCCTTCACCACTAAAAGTAACTGTGACTGAGGGGGTTCGCTACTTTAGCTCTCTCTAGCCTTGGTGTTGGTTTTTGCTACTTCTAGCTTGTCCCTAACTCTCGCGATGGATTTCACTACTTTTAGCTCGACCCTATCTTGGCGGTAGCCTTCTTAACTTTAGCTTGGTCCTAACTCTCGTGCGGCTTTCACTACTTCTAGCTTGTTCCTAACTCTCGCGGTGATTTCACTACTTTTAGCTCCGCCCTACCTTGGTGGTAGCTTTCTCTACTTTAGCTTGGCCCGAACTTTGGCGGCTGCTTTCTCTACTTTTTAGCTTCGTCCTAACTCACGCGGTAGCTTTAGCAGATTCGACAGTTCTAGATGATTAGGCTGCTTTAGCTCAAGGTTGTGCTTGAGGTTGTGATCGAGCTATCGCCTCTTCATAAACGCTAACGATTCCCACAGACCTTATTTCGCGATAAATCAGGCCTAATTTATTTTAACGATTCCTAGTAACGTTATTTGGGCAATCTGAACAAAAAAGTAACCTAAATTACCACATTATGGTGCAATAGCGTTACTGTGAATCGTTAGCTTTTTTCAGGGCTGTTTTTAGTCCATTTAACGTCTCTGGGATTCGTTAGCTGTATGATGATTCGAAGTGCTATGTGGAGCATCAGGAAACCCAAACATAAACACATTCATTCGAGCCCTCAACAGGAAATATTCAGCGTTCTCATAACAAAAAAAGGCTGTCCTCTGGTCACATCAGTGACTTGAAGTCCGGCCTTTTGTCATTTTTGTTATCATCTGTGATATGATCCTGACTGTTATTTTTGCAGCGTTAAATATATCTACCACAATTGTTTAGGCTGATTTGTTTGTTGCATCCTGTATGATCACTTGCCTTAATGCATTTAGTCGATGCATTTAGTTAACGCATTTAGTTCAATTCATCCAGTTAGGCTCATCTGGTTTGCTGAATGGAGTTTCTTTTGGTTTGTTTCATTTGAATTGCTTCCTTGGTTTGCTGCATTGAGTTCATTTCATTCGATTTACTTCCTTGGCTTACTGCATTAGGTTCGATTCATTTGAATCTTATTCCTTGGTTGCTGCTTCTTTACCCCTTGGCACTTGCGTTTGACCCACGAAGCGAAGAACGCGCGGAGCTGCTTCGGGCAGCATTGCCCGATTTGGAGACGCCGCTTGAGGATGTATTCTCAAAACGCTTGCGTTCGGTTCGTTCCATCTGCACAATCTGACCTTCGTGCACAACGATGTGCAGCGAGCCAAACTCCATGTCATTCAGCTGCCCGGCAATGCGATCCAGCCATACCTCATCCACTTTTAACGGCTTAGCCATAGAGCCGCCTCCCCTTCTCGGGTCATTACCCGCAATAATTGTTATTGTTTTAATCTAAGATTTATAATTCATTCTTATCCAACCTATATACTTGGTTTATACATTATCAGGGCTTCCAGCAGCTGTCAATTGATATTTTGATCCCAAACAGCAGCTTGCTTTTTGAGCTATCTTTCCGAGCTCTCGTTCCACACTATCCCTTTTCCGAAATGGCTTTATGTCCAAGCCAGCTTTTGAGCAGCAGCGTAGCCAAGGCCAGTATCAACAGCAGCGATGCCACAGCAAAGGAAGCCGAAAACTGATATTCGTTATACAAAATTTCAACGTGCAGCGGTAGTGTGTTTGTTTCCCCACGGATATGACCGGACACCACTGACACAGCTCCAAACTCCCCCATAGCACGAGCGTTGCACAGAATAATCCCATATAACAAGCCCCATTTAATATTAGGCAGTGTTACACTCCAGAAGATACGCCACCCGGAGGCTCCAAGCGTTACGGCCGCTTCCTCTTCCCGGGTGCCCTGATCCTCCATGAGCGGGATCAGCTCTCTGGCCACGAAAGGGAATGTAATAAACAACGTTGCAATCACAATGCCCGGCAGAGCGAAAATAATTTTGATATCATGCTCGGACAGCCATGGGCCAAACCATCCATTTGAACCAAACACCAGAACAAAGATCAGACCGCCTACAACAGGCGAGATCGAAAAGGGCAAGTCGATCAGTGTAATCAGCAGGCCTTTGCCTTTAAACTGAAATTTAGTAATCAGCCACGCTGCAGCTACACCAAAGATCGTATTCAATGGAACGGTGATCGCAGCGACGAGCAGGGTCAGCTTCAGTGCAGACCATGCATCCGGCTCAGTTAGCGCAGCGATATAGACGCCCCAGCCCTGTTTCAAAGCTTCCATAAGCACAATGACGAGCGGAAGAATCAGCAGCCATAACAGGACGAGACTTGCCAGTCCAATGAGTGACCATTTTACCCATGGCGCTTCTGTGGTTGCACGGTTTGTACCATGGCTCCTTGTTACAGGTGGAACAGGACTCGGACTTAGAGGGACAGACCCTGCCATGTAATAACCTCCTTCAGTTTAGATGAGTTTGCCACGAAGCGGCAGTATATCCCGTTGGGGCTGCTCTGAGCAGGCAAGCCGCACAACAGGACGTGAGGTTATAATGAAACGCTTTTGTTTTCTGCCCTACTCTGCTCTGATCTTTTTCTTTCTGTTTATCTCATCACTTTTCTTCTCTTTCATCTCATCTTCTCATCTTCTCTCCCCTGCCTTAATCTCAATCACACTCTGCCCGCCTTCCGGCTCCAGCGCTGCAGTGTGTTGATGATCAGCAGCAAAATAAATGAGATCAGCAAGAGCAGTAAAGCAACAGCTGTAGCACCTGCATAATCAAACTGCTCCAGCTTGGACATGATGAGCAGCGGGGCAATTTCTGTTTTCATCGGCATATTGCCCGAAATAAAAACAACGGATCCATACTCGCCTATACCCCTGGCAAAAGCTAATGCAAAGCCGGTCAACAGCGGCGGGATCAGATCAGGCAGCAGAATCGTACGAAATATTCTCCATCTCCCTGCACCGAGCGTCGCCGCAGCCTCCTCAACTTCAGCCTCAAGCTCCTCCAGAACGGGCTGCACCGTCCGTACTACAAACGGGATTCCGATGAACATCAGTGCTAAAGTTATACCCGCCTGAGAATATGCCAGCTTGATGCCCAGCGGCTCGAAAATCTGCCCGATCCAGCCATTTCCGGCATAGATTGCCGTTAAAGCTACCCCGGCAACCGCTGTCGGCAGCGCAAAGGGCAGATCAATAACGGCATCAAATAACCTTTTGCCCGGAAAATTATAGCGAACCAGTACCCAGGCCAGTAACAGGCCCAGAAAAAGATCAATCAAAGCCGCTATGCCCGCTGTCAGAAAGCTGACCCGAAACGACGCCAGCACCCTTGGATTGGAGGCCACCTCCAGCATGGTTCCCCAGGTCAATCCCGTAGAGTTAAAAAGCAGTGCGGTCAGTGGTATCAATACGACCAAACTCAGATACAGCACGCTGTACCCCATCGACAACCCGAATCCCGGTAATGTACGTCCTGCTGCCCGGACCGCAATTCCCTTGCTCATGCTTATTCATCCTCTCTGCCGTCAGCCGGTAGGGCTGGTTGGCCGCGTACAGCGCAATTAGTGCTTTTATTGGTTTGCCTTAGCTGCCCGGAACATAAATCTGGTCGAAGATGCCTCCGTCATTGAAATGTTTGGCCTGGGTATCCCGCCACGTTCCAAATACATCTTTTAACGTAAACAGCTCCAGCTGCGGAAACTGATCCTTGAATTGATCCTTCACGCTGTCCAGCGTAGGACGGTAGTAGTTTTTCGCTGCAATCGTCTGCCCTTCCTCACTGTAAAGGTACTTCAAATAGGCATCCGCCACGTCCCGTGTCCCTTTTTTGTCTGCATTTTTATCAACGATCGCTACAGGGGGTTCTGCCAGAATGCTGATCGAAGGCACAACAATGTCGAATTTATCCGGCCCAAGCTCCTTTACCGACAGGAATGCCTCATTCTCCCAAGCCAGCAGCACATCGCCAATACCTCGTTCCACAAATGTTGTCGTTGCCCCGCGTGCTCCCGAATCCAGCACAGGCGCATGCTTGAACAGCTCTGCCACGAACTGCTTTGCCTTCTCTTCATCGTTGTTGTTATGCTTCAGGGCGTAACCCCACGCCGCCAGATAGTTCCACCGCGCTCCGCCCGATGTCTTCGGGTTTGGTGTAATGACCTGGGTGTCTCCTTTGATCAGATCGTCCCAGTCCTTGATGCCCTTCGGATTGCCCTTGCGCACCAGGAACACAATTGTGGACGTATACGGTGAGCTGTTATGCTCGTATTTATCCTGCCAGCCTGCGTTAATTAAACCTTTATCTTCAATCGCATCAATATCATATCCGAGTGCCAGCGTCACCACATCTGCATCCAGTCCGTCGATGACGGAACGGCTCTGTTTGCCCGAACCTCCATGAGACTGTTTAATGGTCACTTCCTGGCCTTTCTCTTTCAGCCAATGCGCCGCAAATGCCTTGTTATATTCCTCATAAAGTTCCCGTGTCGGGTCATAGGAGACGTTGAGCAGTTCAATCGCTTTGCCGCCTTCCTTCGTTCCGTCTGTTCCTGTTCCCGTCGCCGCACCTGTTGTACTTGATCCTCCGCTGTCCGATCCGCAAGCCGCCAGCACCCCTGTTAACACCAGTGCCAACCCAACCAGAATACCCTTGTGAACTCTCTTTTTCATCAACGTACACTCCCCCCGATATATATTTGCGTGATCAACTACAGGTCGGCAGAACAACAGAACGCCCCGAAAAAAAGCAAAAGGACAGAGGAACCCCTGCACGCTCCCTCCTTCATCAAGTCATGCCGACCCCAAGGCCGTGTATGCTTCATCCGGTAAGATGCGCTGCGGTGTTCCTCCGTCCATACGGTGAGAACGTTATGCTGTTCAAATGTTCAAATTCATCATCTGTCTGTCATGACCGATTGCAAAAATCCAGTCATTTTTAATTATTCCTACCTGTTTAGTAAGTTATATACGTATAATAAAGGCAGTCTATAGGACTGTCAAACCTTTTTTCCGCTTTTTACCGAATTTTATTTAGAAGCATTTATAGAGAATTCCCATTTGAAAAAAAGAAGAACAACGAACCAGCGCTCGTTGTTCTCTCCAGCGAAGCTCAAAACTTCGCTGTTCATATTTAAAGACTGGAAGCGGGCGCCATTCCCCCGCCTTTCCTTATCTGCCCGCGTACCGGATATTGGGCACCGGCGGCGGGTTCATGCCTTCACCCAGATAAAAGCCGGTGTGCGGCGGCTGATTGTAGGCTACATTTTGCCAGGCGATGCCAAGGCGGTACACCGGATCATGCATCAGGGTATAGATGCGTTTGTCTGTAAGGGCCGTTGTGGTGTAGATTCGGAGAGCCGAGCTGTCATTCGTACGCCATACGACCTCCTCGCGCCAGTCTCCAAAGAGATCGGCCTGCAAGCTTGGTGTAGATTTGGTGCCATTATTGGAGGATACGCCAGAAGCGGTCAGCAGGTTTATGGTTTTGCCGTTGGCATAATCCCATTTGTCGATCCGATTGCTATCCAGCAGTTCGCGCAGCAGATCGCCATCCCACCAGATGCCAAAGTTCGTGGAAGAAGGAAGCGTTGAACCCAGTTTCTGACCTTTGGCTGTGTACAGACTGCCGTCTGCCCACACTTCAGCACCTTTGTACCTTGGATCAATATCCGCTGCCATACCTCGTCCAATATCCTTTGTCGTTTTGATCCCCCAGATGAGCTGACCTGTGCCTGCATCGCGGAACGATATGCCTGCGTTGGATGGAGTCTCATGAACCTGAAATACCTCCAGCCCTGGACGGTCCGGGTCCAGATCACTCAGATGCATCGCATCCCCATGTTTTAATCCGGTCGTATACAATCCTCTCCCGTTATCGTCCACAGCCATCGCGCCGTATACAATCTCGTCTCTGCCATCCCCGTCCACATCAGCCACACTCAGATTATGATTCCCTTGTCCGGCATACCCGGAATTGCCGGAGGTGTTCGAGTCGAAGGTCCACAGCTTGGACAGCTGTCCATTCCGCCAGTTGTAAGCTACCAGCACCGTTCGCGTGTAATATCCACGGGCCATAACCAGACTCGGACGTTCACCGTCCAGATAAGCAATGGCTGCGAGAAAACGATCGACCCGATTGCCGTAATTATCTCCCCAATCCGAGACATTGCCGCGTGCCGGCTCATAGTTTACCGTGGACATTGCTTTTCCCGTCTGTCCG
Source organism: Paenibacillus sp. TC-CSREp1 (assembly GCF_050171015.1). Taxonomy (NCBI): domain Bacteria; kingdom Bacillati; phylum Bacillota; class Bacilli; order Caryophanales; family Paenibacillaceae; genus Paenibacillus; species Paenibacillus sp. TC-CSREp1. The sequence goes on from NZ_JBNOKM010000015.1 coordinate 24,684, forward strand.
TTGAAGACGGTCAGGAACTCCGGCCCGGATAACACATATCCGCTCGAATTCCGGTAGTCCTTGCTGGCATCTCCAATCACCGTGCCTGTGCCATCGCGGGTGCCATCCGCTGTTTTCATCGCAACCTCGGCCTTGCCGTCTCCATCGAGATCGTACACCATAAACTGAGTGTAATGCGCGCCTGCACGAATATTTTTGCCCAGACTGATCCGCCACAGGCGAGTACCGTTTAATTTGTAGGCATCAATGAATACTTCGCCAGTATAACCGCTCTGTGAATTGTCCTTGGAGTTGGAAGGGTCCCACTTCACAATCAACTCATACTGACCATCACCATCCAGATCACCTGCACTCGCATCATTAGCACTGTAAGTGTAGGCCACGCCATCTGGTGTCGTTCCACCAGCAGGAATTTGCAGCGGCACAGTCAAATAATTGCTGCCCCACACACTTGCAGCTGCAGACGCAGCCTGCTCCGTCCCGCCAACGACGGCACGAACCGTATATTTCGAACTGTTGGTTCCGCCCGCATCCTGAAGATTGGTGCTGCCTGTGATGGGTGATGCATTCACTTTCACACCATCCCGATACACATTGAAGGCCACATTGGAACCCTCCGTTCCAAGTAGCCGCCAGCTGACAAATACACCATTCCCTGTTTTTACCGCGACTACGCCGCGATCCAGAAATTCCATCTGCCTCGGACCCGCTGCATGTGCTTCAGGCATGTGATTCAAACCAGGCGAAGTCACAAGCATCGCCGAACCGAGAAGTGTCATGCCAATCGTGCGCCATGTGCGCTTCCATAACGATAATTGTCCCATATTTCATTGCCTCCCCAATTGAATTGGTAAGCCCAATGCCCTGTAGCGCATCTAGAATGAGTAATATCGCAATATACCTTATATCAGATTTATGTAAGCGCTTTAATTTCTTAATTATAAATTATTCATAAAATTCCATCTATAGGTCTTACTTAGTAAATGGATGTGGTCTTTTTTAAAACATGGACCTTCACGTTTGTGGTCAAACTTAATCATTTGCTTCTATACTTAGTAATTTGCTTTTAGCTTAGTTAATCTATCTTTGATAATCTATCTTTGATAATCTATCTTTGATAATCTAACTTAGTAATTTTTTTCTCAAACTTGGGAAGCTTCTTCAAACTTAGTGATTGTAGTTAGTTAATAAACCTTGCTCATAGCCACCCCTTGGTATCTGGCCAAATATCTTTCTCCATCCCTTTGTCTCCCGCTTCGTTCACCGGCCTGGAGTTCGGATGAAACTGTTCTAACGATCCCAGGAAACGCTATTCGGGTGATTTTTCAACGTTTTAATTTTTAACGCTCCCAGGAAAGCTTATTCTGGCGAATCAGTACAAAAACAGGCGTTGAACTCGTGTTTTCAGCGAAATAAGGTTTCTGGGGATCGTTACAATTCCAGAGAACCCTATTTCGCTTAAATAAGCTCATCTGGAATCGTTAAAACCGTTAGCAGACTCATCTCCTTCATCAAGCCCTCCGTCCAGTACTTTCAGCAAGACTTTCACCAAGCCCTCCATCCGGCACTTTCATCAAGCACCTTTCATCAAACTCCTCCATCCGGCACTTTCATCAAGCACCCTTCATCAAACTCCTCCATCCGACACTTTCATCAAACACCTTTCATCAAACTCCTCCATCCGGCACTTCCATCCAGCTCCTCCACTCCCCCCCTCATTCAAGCCCTTTTCTAATCTCTGCGGATACTAAGACATAATAACGCTTTCATATTAACGTTGACTCCTCTACCCACGCTCACCATAATACTAAATATGAGACCTACACACAGACCCCCTTTATTACGTAAATCTGACGGATTTCGTCGGCAAAAATTAATCGTGCTCCCCGAATCACTGTTGCAGGATGCTGCTGCTGCTCCAATCACATCAGGTTTATATGTAACAGACATCGGTTATTTTCATGAAGCCGAGCATCATTACCGCGACCGCCCGGAAGGATGTGATTCACACATTCTGATGTATTGCACGGAAGGCTCCGGGTGGTACTCCACTGGTGACGGCAAAACATATAACGTACAGCCCGGTAACCTGATTATTCTGCCGGCACACGTTCCTCACGTCTATGGGGCCAATACAGAGGCGCCCTGGAGTATTTTCTGGCTTCACCTGCGCGGAGAACATGCCCACACATGCCTCTCCCCCTTGTTAACACAGCAGGAGCAGATATCCACGATGCCGCCGGCGAAGGCGCAGCGATGGCTCGAGCTTTTTCATGAATGCTATGGTGTACTGGAGACCGGATATTCCTTACAGAACTTGACCTTTGCTTCCCAGATTGTCGGGTATATGCTCGGCCTGCTCGCTTACGGTCCTCATGCTCCTGGAGCAGACAACGGTCTGATGAGCAGTAAACAGGCAGCAGAGCATTCCGTGCAATATATGCTGGAGCATCTGGAGAGCGGAGTGACACTCAAGGAGCTTGCAGCTCATGCCCGCTTGTCCGTTCCGCATTACTCTCAATTGTTCAAACAAGTGACAGGGCATTCACCAATCGATTATTTTTTGCGGCTGAAAATCCAGCATTCCTGCCGATATCTCGATTTTACCGATTGGACCGTCAAGCAGATCAGCTCTGAGCTGGGGTTCAGTGACCCGTACTATTTTTCAAGACTGTTCAGCAAAATCATGGGACGATCACCAACCGATTACCGAAACCAATCCAAAGGATAATGTAAAGGAAAATTGCAGCAACCTTTTGAGCAGAAGGGTCGTCTATAGGGCAAATCACTTTAAAACAAAGGGAAAAAAACTTCCCTGGAAAAGCGAGGCGACACCGAGATGAAGAAAAATATCATTGCTGCGTTCACCGCAGGAGCTCTGCTCACGCTCACATTAAGTGCAGGTCCTCTCCATGCTGCGCCAGCCAAGTTTACCGATATTCAGGGCGTACCTGGGGCAGATAAAATCGAATCCCTCCATCAGGAAGGATTGATCAAGGGGGTCAGTGATCATTTGTTCAAGCCGGAAGAACAGCTGAATACAGCTCAAGGGGTCCAACTGATTGTGGACGGACTGGACCTTAACCTGAATGCGATTCGTTTTATCAAAATGCCAGTGCCTAGCGACTATTTTAAGGCTGTCAAAGACGGTGTCTGGTACAGTGATGCTTTTATCCGTGCACAGTACAACAGCATCAAGCTGCCGCAGAATATCGATCCGTCCAAACCAATGACTCGTGAACAGTACACCGTATTCCTGATGCAGGCGATTGAGGCTAAAGGAGGTCTGCCTATGATCAAAATCCAGCCAGTAGATATTACCGACGAGAGCGAGCTTACCCCAGATGCTCAAGGTGCCGTACAACGTTCCCTTGTACTAAAAATCAGCTCACTGGATGCAAACGGACAATTCCACCCGCAACAAGCCATCACCCGCGCTGAAGCTGCGGTAATGATGTATAACGCGATTGAGCACATGAATTCCTTCACGACACCGCAAATTCCAGAAACGCCGGAGAAATAGTTTTCTCCATGCAAATGCGTACAAATCAACAAAGCCTGCACCTTTCTGCGGAGAAGGGTTGCAGGCTTTGTTATTTTTTTATGCCTTTCGAGTCTTAATCAACGTGCAGAACCTGTCTCGTTTTCTTCTCTGCTGACTGGTGGCCAGTTTCAGTTGTCCAGTCCCTTTAACAGCATGATCGTCTTCTGAATATCTCCACCACGATCAAGTCTTCTTTGAGCGAGCCATCCTCCTGAAAAGGTTCTATCGTAATCAGCTCATGATCTGCTAGAAATTGCATCAATACCACCGTCATTGAAGTCACCTGCTGTCGATAGGACAGACTATCTATCTTCCTGCGCCAGCCAAGCCAAAAAGCAAAAAGCGAGTACACCTCGTTAAAAGGAATGTACTCGCTGGGAAAAAGCGTCTATAATGACCGCATCAAGTTGGACTTTAGAAAGAACCTTTTACAACCACTTCGGACAGTGGGAAACGGCCTGACGGACGAGCCGGCTCAGCAGCTTTACCTACAGTGATCAGCAATGTAGGTACAAAACGTGCTGGAATGTTGAACGCTTCAATCAACTGCTGCGGATTGTATCCACCCATTGGGCAGGTGTCGTAACCAAGGGAGCGTGCCGCGAGCATAATGTTCTGGGAAGCAAAGGATGCGTTACGAATCGCTTCATCACGAGCAATTTGCGGGTTTTGGTAAGCGCCGTTAATTTGACCCACCAATGCGTCACGAACTTCAGCAGGCAGTGCACCAGCTTCAACAGCCTGATCATAGATGAATGTATTGCGGTTTGCTTCCAGGTCACCCAGAACGGCAATCGTTACAGAGCTGTCAACAACTTGTGTTTGACCATAAGCAATCGGAAGCAATTTGGCTTTGTCTGCTTCGGATTCAATCACAAGGAATCTCCAGTGCTGCAGGTTCCAGGAAGACGGTGCTTCGGAAGCTGCCGTCAGAATGGCATTCAGGTCCGCCTCAGGCATTGCAAAACCTTTTTCATACTTCTTAACCGCGTGGCGTTCGCTAATGACGCGAAGTGTTTCATTTTTTTCAGTAGCCGACATGTGTTCCACTCCTTAGTTCTGTTTGGATTATCTATTTTTACGTTCGCAAAGCACGCCTTGAAAGCCATTCCGCCTCAAGCACAGGCCTTCCGAAAATAACATCAGCGCAGACGAACGCATCCGATCTGTGTTCACGTTATGCCCGGAATGACCGTCATTCAAATTAACCTTACACCGAGCATACGCCTGTCCTGCAAGTCACTTCATAGAAATGATTTTTGGGCAGGATCAGCATCCTATTATTGAAAAAAGTTAAATGTAAGTCCAGCCTAGCGCCGCACTCCGTCAGGACTTCTCTTGCTCTTGCTTTGACTCTGAACATGCCTTCATAGACAAAGGACTTTCTCCACGCTCAATCCTTTGCTGCACGTCAAGAATCGATATGCGGTCGAAATAAGCACTCAGCGCCTCTTCCCCTCCATCGTATATGGCACCCATTACCCCCTGCATGTTGGAGGATACTTTACACGGTGAACCCGATTCACCCGAACACCAACTCGGGCCAAGAGAACCTCCAGCTACGAGCCTGTACAGCTCCCCAAGCTTGATCTCCTCGCTCGGACGGCTGAGCAAATATCCACCATGAGCACCTTCCTTTGTGGTCAGGTAACCATGCTTACGCAGAACACTAAGTACCTTGCGGACTCTGGCCGGGTGTGTACCCACACTTTGAGACAGGTCTTCACTGTTGGCCATGCACTCGCTTCTCATAGATAGAAAAACAAGACAATGCACCGCAATGGTAAATTCGCTGTTCATAACTTACTCCCTTCCCGGCTTAATGCACCGTTGAACTTCAATCCAAGGTAAGTATAACTGTCATTATAGGAATAACAGTTATGTTTGTCAACACTTGTATCGGATATGCTCCAGAGATGAATTTTCCCGATATATCAATACTTACAGCCTCCTTGCGATCTGCTCAGAACTCCTGAAAACTCGCTCCAAATCACGGCGCTCGATAGCTCTTTGCACAAAAAAAGTGAGCCTTCCGCTGCGCGAAGGGCTCCAATAAGATAGACATATGAAAGGGCTTACGTGATTATTATAATCGGTAAATCGTTATTTGAAAACGCTTTTTTTGTAAAGCGTGATTTTGAGCTGATTTAAGACTTATCCGGTTATGTTGAAAATTTATATTGCGAAAACTAATATCATTAGTTATATTACTAACATCATTAGTTTCAGGAGGGTTTCCGATGCGAATCACTCGCGAGTACGATGTTCACCAAGTCTCTTTTCTTCCCCGTCTATTCCCTGTAAATGTCTATCTTGTTGAAGAGGAGCAAGGCTTGACCCTGATTGATGCAGGCATGCCATTCAGCTTCAAAGGGATTTTATCTGTTGCTGCTTCGCTGGGTAAGCCCATTACCACTATCATCCTAACCCATGCTCATGCGGATCACATTGGGGCGCTTGATGCTCTTAAGGATGCACTCCCCGATGCTGAGGTATGCATCTCCAGCCGAGATGCCAAGCTGTTAACCGGGGACAAGGCGCTATTGCCGCACGAGCCGCAGACCCCGGTACGCGGCAGCGTGCCCAAAGGCATCCGTACGAAACCGGATCGCCTGCTCGAGGATGGCGACCAGATCGGATCGTTGGTCGCTATTTCTTCTTCAGGCCATACGCCTGGGCATATGGCCTTCATGGATACACGCAGCCGAGTGTTGATCGTCGGCGATGCGTATCAAGTGCACGGAGGCCTCGCCGTGTCCGGCCGTGTGCGCACGCTCTTCCCGTTCCCAGCGCTAGCCACGTGGAATCGCGAAGCGGCACTAGCCAGCGCGAAGCGCCTAGCGGAGCTGGAGCCATCCGTGCTGGCCGTTGGCCACGGACGGATGCTCCGCCAGCCCGCAGCGGCCATGCGCGAGGCAGTCGCTGATGCCCAGCAGCGAATGTATCCAGCCGGGGGGCAGCGATGAGCCCCCGGCAAGGTCTGGACCGCGGCGCACTGCTTGACGCCGCGGCCCAGATCGTGGACAGCGACGGGTTGGAGATGCTGACCCTCGCCGCTCTTGCGAAGCGGCTGAATGTGCGCTCGCCGTCGCTCTACAACCACATCAGCGGACTCCCCGGGCTTCGGCAGGAACTGGCGCTGATGTCTGTGCAACAGCTTGGCCTTGCCATAAATGAGGCTACGGCTGACCGCACTGGCGACGAGGCGATTCAAGCCATTGCCGCCGCTTACCTTGGCTTCGTTCGCAAGCATCCAGGGCTCTATGAAGCCTCGTACCATGCTCCCGACCTGAATGAACCGCAGCTCGCGGCATGCAAAACAGCGCTACTGAACAGGCTGCTGCATACCTTGAAGCCATATACCCTTACCGAAGCACAAGCATTGCATGCTGTTCGGGGGTTGCGTAGCCTCTGCCATGGGTTTGCCTCGATTGAGGCACAGGGTGGCTTCGGCATGGATTTCAGTCCTGACGATAGCCTGCGTCTGACCGTATCCGCTTTTCTTTACGGGCTGGGCCACCTGTCCAAAGACGTATAAACGAGAGCAGGACTAACCCTGCCTGATCCTATAAATCTAACAAGTCTATAATTCCCCCTCAACAAAGTTGGGATTGTCATACGTATGCTTGAATTTATACGAAAAACGAATTCCCACAATATGTCTGTGGATCATCTTCCGATGATGCAGGTGCAAGCGACCATTTAACGCTTCGACAAGCTCGGGCACTTTGCGTTCCAGCGTCGACTTCGCCAGGTCACGTATCTGACGCTAGGTCAGCACTTCGCCATTCACGATCGTATCCAGTAATAACTGACCAGATATGCCAAAGACGTCGGACATATACGTCATGAGTTTGAGATCGGCGTCCTGCAAATTCTTGTGTATCCGGTTCTTCTTTTGAATGACATTCTGCAGAAGCTTACGACGACAACGAGTAACGTCTCGCAAGTCACGAATGGCTTCGCCGGGGATTATACTCGTACTCTTAGTCACAATCGGCGGTTCTCGTGGTTGCAGTTGGTTCGATTCTATCACGGAGTGTTCCTCCAAAATTCAACCGACCTGTGATCTGCTTATCTTTATTACCTCATAGAGGGGGACGCGGTGCAATCGCTTATTTTTGGTAGCGGCTGTTAGGCCTGTTCGATTCTAACGATCCCCAGAAACGTTATATGCCCGATATTCAGCGTTTTGAAAATCTAACGATTCCTACAAACGCTATTCCATCAGAAATAGGCTGGAAGTGCTGAAATAAGCCGATAATCCAAGAAATAAGCTTTCTGCGATTCGTTACATTTCAAATAGGTGGAAAATAGGGCAAATAAGCTTTCTGGGAATCGTTAGCGACATGAAGCATCTTGTGAGTCGGCATTTTACCTTCACTGTCACCTTACCGTTACCTCCTGTTGCCTCCCTGTCTCCCCCTCATCCAGTCTCCCTTTTTATCTCTACATTATCGAATAAACCCTCGCTACGCGGGAACAATAATACATATTTTTCAAATTGCAACAATGCTCAATTAAAGGCCAGCCGCTCCAAAGACATACATTCTAGCGGGCACTTCGGTTTGTGCTATAATAGGAACTGAAAAATCCGGTTACACCAAACACTTCGAGAATTCCGGATTCCCGAATAAACATCTTATTCCAGAAAGAGGGCGTTTACGTGGCTCAAATCTCTCCGTTTTATTTGCAAATCGGGGCGACCGTCGGCATGCTTGTTATGGCTCTGCTGGCCATCTTCATCCGTATGAAAGCCAGCCACAGGCCGGTCACGATCCGTAAAATATTGATTCCACCGCTCGGCATGAGCACAGGCTTTTTTATGTTTGTTGTACCCGAGACCCATGTTCCGCTATTATGGGCACTAATCGCACTGCTGGTGGGCTGGTTTATTTTCTCGTATCCGCTCATTCGCAGCACCCGGTTTGAACGCGTAGGCGAAGAGATTTTTGCCACACGCTCCCGCAGCTTTGCCTTTATTTTACTGGGACTGCTGGCTGTACGGCTCATTCTGCATGAAGTAATCCAGCAATATGTCACCATTCCGCAAACGGGTGGTTTGTTCTTCCTGCTGGCCTTTGGCATGATTGTGCGCTGGCGCGTATATATGTATAAGCATTACAAGGAAGTGCTGGCTGTTCAGCCCTAGACTTATATACAGATGCTTTCCAAACGACTGACAGATGCGTAAAGCTTCAGATGCATACAGCAAGAACTACAAATAAAGACACGTCCGCCGCACCCAATGTGCACATAGAACGTGTCTTTTTGCTATTTCGGTTATATACTCTGAAATTTTTCTTATAAGAGTTTACTGTTTTACGGTTTGTGTTTGATCGTTCATACTTCTATGGTTTCGGTTTACAGCTAAGGTTTGATGCCTTACCGTCTCTGACTCTCCTCAGCTCCTAACTTCTACTCAGGATCGGCAACCTTCACCAGCTGCTTGCCCAGATTGTCGCCTGAGAAAAGACCCATGAATGCTTCCGGGGTGCGTTCGAAGCCTTCCACAATGTTTTCCTCATATTGCAGCTTGCCTTCCTTGATCCATTTGGCCAGCTTCGCCCGGCCTTCCTTGAAGGACTTTGTATAATCTCCCAGCAGAAACCCTTTCATCAGCGCTGTATTGGTTAACAGGAGCGTTTGCGGACGCATGCCGATATCCGGCTTTTCCAGATTGTAAGACGAGATTTGTCCGCATAACGGAATACGCGCATTACGATTAATATGGCGCAGCACCGCATCCGAGATGTCACCGCCAACGTTGTCGAAATACACGTCAACCCCGTTCGGACAAGCTTTTTCAATAGCTGCCGACATATCCTGCTCCGTCTTGTAGTTGAGTACAACGTCAAAGCCCAGCTTATCTTTCAGATAAGCACATTTTTCGTCAGATCCTGCAATACCGACGACATGTGCTCCGACAATTTTACCGATCTGCCCCGCAATCATGCCCACAGCACCTGCCGCACCGGAGACTACAACCGTCTCGCCGTCTTTGGGCTTGCCGATATCCTCCATACCAAAATATGCAGTAAGTCCCGTCAGACCCAGTGCACCCAGATAAGCGGTAATCGGAGCCTCGTCTGTATCAATCAACGCCAGATCACCTGTATTCACGGCAGCATACTGCTGCCAGCCCCACATCCCGGTGACCAGATCGCCTTTACGCAGGTTGGGCTCGGATGACTCCACCACCTGTCCGATCGTTCCACCTTTGATTACTTCATTCAGCGCATATGGCGGTGCATACGATTTTGTATCCTTCATTCGTCCTCGCATGTACGGATCAACCGACAAATATAATGTACGCACCAGCACTTGTCCGGCTTCCGGCTCAGGAAGCGGTGCTTCTACGAAATTAAAGTTCTCTCGGGCAGGAGCACCTTCCGGGCGGGACGCCAGCACGATCTGTTTGTTTACTGTCATCAAAAACAACCTCCTGATTACCCAGCGGCTTTAAGTCAGCTCGATCAAGCCGCCATGAAACGACGTACCGCTGGTTCTATGTCTAACCTGCATTGTTCAAAGCTTTATTGCTCAAGCTTCAAACCTCCATAATAGTTTAAACCGAAACAGGCGGATCACAAACGTGGGCCGCCTGGAAATATGCAAATATGTTGTGCCGATCAGAATACACTTGTGTCAAACAACCCGATTTTATTGTGCAGTCAGGATAACGGGCCCATCTGCCGTAATGGCAATGGTATGTTCATACTGAGCCGACAGACTTCCATCCAGTGTACGCGCAGTCCAACCGTCCGAATCGAGCTTGCTGCGGAACGTTCCGATGTTCAGCATCGGCTCGATTGTAATAACCATGCCCTCCTTGAGACGTGGTCCACGATGCGGCGGGCCGTAATGAGGCACCTGCGGCTCTTCATGCATCTTCTCTCCGATCCCGTGCCCGATAAATTCACGAACAACAGACAGTCCCTCCCCTTCAGCATACACCTGAATCGCATTGGAGATATCTCCGATCCGGTTGCCCACAACCGCAAGCTCAATGCCTTTATACAGAGAGTTTTTAGTCACATCCAGCAGATGCTGTGCTTCAGGGCTTACATTACCTACAGCATACGACCAAGCCGAGTCAGCCAGCCAGCCGTTCAGATTAACGACCATGTCGATGGTGACGATATCGCCGTCTTTCAGTACGTATTTTCCCGGGAAGCCATGACAGATCACGTCATTAACCGACGCGCATGTCGCATAAGGATACCCGTTATACCCCTTTTGCTCCGGCGTGGCGCCATGTTTCTTCATAAATGCTTCGGCAAACTGATCGATTTCCTGTGTTGTGATCCCCGGACGAATCATTTTGGCAATCTCCCGATGGCACGCAGCCAGAATCTCGCCAGCTTTTCTCATATGTTCAATCTGTTCGTTCGTCTTTATAATAATCATTCCAACTACTCCTTGTCCGTTATGATCGTATCCTGTCTTCTATTGTAACGCGAAACACTGAAAATAAAAAATTCCGATGATAAAGCAAGCATCCTATTATACGCCAAGCTGCCCGTGAATGAATACTTTTTTCTCATAAAAACACGAAACCCCATCAAGACAACCTGCGTATTAGCCTAAAACAGCTGAAGACGAAAGGATGAACGCTCATGTTCAAGAAGATCATAGGCAAACTTATGGACTCCAAATCCTCTTCTCACCATAAACGCTACAGTTCCTCAGACAGACGCTCTTACAAAAAATACAGCAGCTCCTCAGGCAAACGCTCCTACAGGCGCTACTCCTCCTCAGACATGAAATACAGGGATCAACGCCACGGTTCCGGTTATTACAAGAGCAGAAAGTACAGTTCCAGTTAAACCAAAATCAAGGCATGCTCCTCTGAAAAAAAACACCTCCCGCTCGTGATCCTGTCACTCACATTCAGACACAACAAAGGAGTGTTCACTGCACCGTACTATACACGGTCAGCGAACACTCCTTTTTATAAACACCGCACGTAATTCGTACCGTGCGTGGTGGTTGTATCGTGTGCAGTTCGCATTCCCCCACTCAGCACTCGACTCCAAGCGAACTGCTTCGCTGTATAATCACGTTTGGCCAAGTTCAGCCCCTTCTCTGTGTTACTATTCACCTACAGCAGCAGTCTCAAACGATCCATTTCGCGCTGCAGCTCTGCTGCTCCTCCCTCGTACGCAGGACGCAGCCCGAGAAGCCGCTCCAGCATCTCATGTAAAGCAGGTGCAAGCCGAAGCTCCTCCTGCCAGCTGGCAGGCTCATGGCCTTTTTGCGGTTCATACGATGAATATAACAAAAAAAGCAGAAAATGACCGATATCCTGCAGGTCCTGGTCCGGTACGGCTCGCACGTCTTCAGGCTCAGGCACATCCTTCAACCGACGTTTCAGCTCCGGCAACAACGGCTCCCCCAAGCGTCTTGCCAGGCCAAAGTCGATCAGATGCACCCGCCCCTCCCGTAAAATAACGTTAGGAATCCGTACATCCCCGTGGATATATCCCTGTTCATGCACATGGGCTACAGGGGCAAGAAGCTGAAGAGCAAGCTCTATACATTCCCGTTCTGTATATTGCTGCCCCTGCTCAAAAATCAACTGCTCCAGCGTCTGTCCACGAATATACTCTGTCACCATATAGTGCCGTCTACGCACCGTAAACGTGTGCAGCAGCTCGGGAATCGCCGGATGCTGCAGATGCTGAAGCACATCCGCCTCCCGGTGTAACAGCTGTACAGCAAGTTTCCCCTTGCTGGGTTTCGCTTCCTTCAGAGCTACTTCTTCTCCCGTCTGCATATCCGTACACAGATAGGTCAGCCCGTAACTCCCCATGCCAAGCAGCTCCTGTATAACATAACGACTCCCTAATATCGTTCCCTGACGACCAGGACGGTCTGTCCATAGGCCAATCCACCTTTGCCAGACTCGACGCAGCTCCACATTGCCTCCTACGCCAGCTTCCGATCCCTGTCCCCTTTTCTATATTCGCAAACAGACAGATCAGCGGCTGGACTTCATGTTGTATTGGAGCCATTATATCAGGCTGGGCTAGTGAAATCACGATCAACGATTGAGAAGCTTATGCTTCCTTATGTTTTTTGGGCAGCAAGCCAAACAACATGCGAAGGGAAGAGATTTTGGACTTGCGCTTCCGGCCCTGATAACTGCGCAGATTCGTCACCAGCTCGCGGTCCCGTTCCTCCTCCAGCTTGTCATTCATCCATTGGCGCTGCTTCTCCATCTGCTCCTGAAGCGCAAGATGGGTCTCCGCAAGATGCTGAAGTGTCAGCTCCAGCTCATCCACCCGGTGCTGGAGCAGCTGCACACGATCATCCTGTTTAGGCTCTACAGCACCATAAGTAACTTCACTTACAAGCTGGCCGAGCCCTTCGTAGGATCGAAGCTGCGCATGCTGCTCCAGTCCTGACGGAGCTAACGAATCAGGCGACAAGGTTTCTGACTGTTCCAACGCAGAGTCCTGCGAAGATGCTGCCGCAGATGGCAGATCACTGGCGGCAGCACACTCCTGCTCCGAGCTTCCCTCCAGGACTTGCTCGGATACACCTCCGTTTTTGCCTCCTGCCGGGGACAGCACAGTGACCACCGCATCCACCAGCGGCATGTTATGCTCCCTGAGCTCTGTCATCAGACGTTCAATGCACTCGATATCATCGGATTTGAACAATCTGGATTTATTCGCAGACCGTTCGAAGCGATATCCCTGCTCCTCCAATGCTGCCGCATATTTACGAAGAGTACTGGCGCCTATTCCCAGGCTCTTGGCCGTTTCCGTTGTTGCTCCTGCTTCTTCAATCATCGTTAATTCCCTCCCGTAACAAAGTGTTTTCGGTACGCTTCCATGATATGAAGCTTTTTTGGCTTCAACGTCACTGCAACAAACTGTCGTCGGATCGGGTGACCTTTCTCCTGCACACGAGTAGACCTGGAATCAGATCTATCTGCCCATCATCCATCCGTGCACCTCTCTTGCTTGTCGATATGTATTCGTTCATCGGTCTGCAGATCCCTTTGACGGTTTAGTTCTATTTCTGCGGATTGGTAAGAACTTTTGTCAGGTGTATATTTCGTACAAAAAGCCCTTCATCCGACAAGCTGCAGGAATGCTGTCATGTCGAAAAGGGGATATGCAAATGCCGTCTAAATTTTGTGCATGTGTTTGATGTCAATATTGTTAACTCCATTACTCCAATACGCTCCCGCGACAGAGGGATTCATTGCTGTATTGCTTTTCCATGTGTTATCTTATGTAACGTGGAATTGAATTTTAGCATAAAATAAAGGACTATACTTAACATAATAATGATCAAGTAACGGATTAAATCCAATGTAAACGGAGGCTGAAGGCAGTGTTAGGCAAATCAGGTAAAGTAGCGGTGATCGGAGCAGGTCTGGTCGGTTCAAGCTGTGCATATTCAATGATTAATCAATCGATCTGCCGGGAAATTATGATGGTGGATCGGACGTATGATCGGGCTGTTGCACAGGCGTTGGACTTTTCCCATTGTATGGACTTCACGCATAACCGGACCAAAGTGTACGCAGGTACGTATGCTGATTGCGGCAGCATGGACGTGATCATTCTGACCGCAGGGGCTAATCCGAAGCCTGGACAGACGAGACTGGATGTGCTGGAGGAAGCGGAGTCCATTGCCAAAGACATCGTCGTTCCCATTATGAACAGTGGTTTCAACGGCATTTTTGTGGTCGCGGCCAATCCTGTAGACATCGTTACGTATATGGTATGGAAACTATCCGGGCTGCCGCGCGAGCGTGTCATTGGAACCGGAACCTCCATTGACTCGTCACGGCTCAAAACGCTGCTGTCCGAGGTATTCTCCATCGACCCGCGCAGTGTGCACGGTTACGCACTGGGGGAACACGGGGAATCCCAATTTGTCGCCTGGTCTCATGTGACAATCGGCGGCAAACCGATCCTGCACATTCTGGAGCAGCACAAGGAGCGCTTCAAACATCTCGATCTGGACGATATCGCCAAAAAAACAAAGGACGCCGGCTGGGAGATTTTTACCCGCAAAGGCTCAACCCAGTTCGGCATCGGTAATGCCCTCGCCCATATTACCCGCTCCATCCTGAACGATGAGCATAAAATCATTGCCGTCTCCGCGATTCTGGAGGGAGAGTATGGACAACAAAATGTCTGTGCAGGTGTCCCTGCCATCATTGGCGAAGGCGGCATTCAGGAGATTATCGAACTGAATCTTGACGGAGCGGAATATGACAAGTTTAATCGCTCCTGCGAAATTTTATCAGGCAATATCAACCGTCTGACCATCGCCTGAATCCTTAGTATTGAATAGGGATTCTGGGTAAAGGCAGCCACCCTGATGCCAGGCGTACAATCAAAACAACCAAAACAACCAAAACAACCTCAATATCCACCACACAGTCTGTGGATATTGAGGTTGTTTAATTTCTATGGATTAATTCGGAGCAAGCCGCGGTTCATCGGAAGGACCCCATTGCTGCAAGACACGCTTTAACTCACTCAGCATCACCGGTTTGCTAATGAAATCTCGCATGCCGATTTCCAGACAAGCTTCCTTATCTTCGCGTTTCGTATTGCCCGTTACGGCGATAATCGGAGGAATCCGATCCTCCGGGATAAGCCTGTGTAACAGATCGGTGGCCTTGAGCCCATCCATGACAGGCATGTGAATGTCCATCAGCACGATATCATAAACATTCTGCGAAATCGCGTCAATAGCTTCCACACCGTTAGTGCACACATCGGCCTGATAACCCAGCTTCTCCAGATATTCCTGCAGAATCTTTCGATTGACCGGATGATCCTCCGCCACAAGAATGCGCATGGCAACCTTGTCACTTTGACGTGTACGGTCATGCTGGAACTCACTCGCCGATTTCTCTCCAGACGCTTCCACCCGTGCGGCGGGAATCGCGAATCGGAAAATAGAACCTTTACCCTCCGTACTCTCTACACTGATCGATCCACCCATAATCTCCACAAGCCTTTTGGATATCACCAGCCCCAGCCCTGTACCGCCGTACTTGCGGTTAATAACTGGATGCAGCTGGGAGAACGACTGGAACAGCTGATCCAGCTTATCCGCAGGAATCCCGATCCCTGTATCCTCTACAGCAAAATCCAGTACCGTATCTTCCGGTCTGCCGCCCTTGATCATATCAACCGTCACTTCAATGCTTCCCTGATCGGTGAACTTGAGCGCATTGCCAACAAGGTTCACCAGAATCTGGCGGATTCGCATCGCATCCCCTGCCATGTAGTCAGGAATGCTTGGATTCAGGCGGAAGCGAATCTCCAGATGTTTCTCATCCGCGCGCGGCTTGAACAGCTCCGCGACCTGCTCCAGCATCTTGCGCAGCGAGAACGGCTCATAGGCCAGTGCCATTTTACCGGATTCCAGCTTACTGAAGTCGAGAATATCATTCAGAATATTCAGCAATGCATCGCCACTCTCCTGAATGATCTGTGCATACTCGCGCTGCTCCTCAGACAAGTCCGTGCCTACCAGCAGCTCGGTCATACCCACGATGCCGTTCATCGGTGTACGAATCTCATGACTCACAAGCGACAGGAATTCCGATTTTGCCTGGGCAGCCAGCTCGGCCGTCTCCTTGGCACGAACAATCTCGCGCTCTCCGGTAACGTCATTGAATACAATAACTGCACCACGAATCTGTCCCTCATCAATGATCGGAGTCACCTGATATTGGACCAGGAAGCTGCTGCCGTCTTTGCGCCAGAACACATCCTCCATCACCGACCGGGCATGCCCATCCATTACTGTCATATGGATCGGGCACTCCTCTTTAGGAAAATAGCTGCCGTCGGCTCGGGAGTGATGGATAATGGGATGTGAGCTTTTGCCGATAAACTCATGGGCTTCATATCCAAACATTGAAGCAGCCGCCGGATTCATAAACATCGTAATGCCGTCTGTATCCAAGCCGTAAATGCCTTCCGTTACGGTATTCAGAATCAACTCATGCTGCTTGCTCAGCTCCTGAATCCTCTCCGTATACTCCTTGCGCTCCGTAATGTCGGATACGATGCCGTAGACACCGACCATTTCCTTATCTACAATAATCGGAACATTCGTTACCGATACTTCTATCTTGCGGCCGCTTGAACTAACGACACGTGTCTCGTAATATTGAGGCTCTCCTTGTTTTACAAGCTCAAAGAAGGCCTCTCCTTTGTTCTTCTCACTCTTCTCCAGATTGGACAAGAATGATTGTCCGATCAGCTTGCTGCGCGGAATGTCCAGCATTTGCACCATATTGCTGTTCACCGCACTATACTCGCCTTCCAGGTTCAAGGAGTATACGGCAGCGGGATTATATTCAAACAATGACTTGTACCTCTGGCGGCTTTCGCGAAGACGCCGGTCTGCATCCTTATGCTGAGTGATATCCCGACTGATGCTGACAATCTGGCTAACCTCGCCCTGCTCTCCAGCTACAGGTTTCGCCAGTGTTTCCATCCAGATATAATGCCCTTCCTTATGCAGCACTCTCATCTTGCATCCATTTCCAATACTCGAAAGCTCCATTGGATCAGGATAATCTCCCGGGTAACAGTAGGACTTGAACGATTTACCCGTAACCTCGTCCGGCTCGTACCCCAGCAGCGTATAAACCGATGGAGAAACATATAACAACGTGCCATCCGTAGTACAGGTAGTTATCAGGTCTTGTGCATGTTCCGCCAACACCTGATACTTCTCCTGTGTCTCCTGCAGCTCCCGCTCCATTTTCACCTTGTCCGTCACATCCTTGGCAATGCCGTAAATGCCGACAACCTCTTTACCTTCGGTAATGGGTATATAAGTAACCTGTGCATGCTTCACAGAACCGTCTTTATGATAAAACGCCATGGATTCACTGACCGAATGTCCAGCCAGCACCTCTTCAATGAATTGCTCTCGTCTTGTCTCACTTTCAGGCGGGCTGATGCGATCCCGACTCACCCCTGCAAGCTCTCCAATCTTGTAGCCGGATAACCGTTCGAATGAAGGGTTTGCATCGATATGGTTTCCTTCAATGTCCATGACATAGATGGCATCCGGGTGGTTAAAAAACAATGACCGATAAGAGCTTCCCTCAGAAATAATTCGTTTCAGGGTTTCCGTTTTATTCAATTCCAAAGGCCTACCCCTCTTTTCTCAGCCAAATCTTCTTTTCACCTTTATTTCAATATACCCCACTCTTGGCTGTAACAAGGCTTACCCTCGAATAACCATGTAAGACCGACTAGAAACAGCTTTTTTTATTTTACCAGATTCTCGTCTCATTTTGCCTATATCCTATGATAAAATTCACAGCTATCATGATGAAAAAAATGGAACATGTGGAAGCCGAAAATAAAAAAATCCCCTGAGACCGCCCGCATACGAATAACGATGCAGCGGTCCCAAGAGAGATATTGAAAGTGACAAGCCCTTTATACTTCCTTTTTGGAAAAATAGATCATGCCCATGGCGATAAACAAAACAGCACTGCCTCCTACTACCGACAGAAGTGTACTTAGCGGAACATTGAATGCCCCGAATCCTGCTCCATCGATCGGAACCATCAGAATCATCGGCTGGGCCCATGGATAATAGGGTCCATACGTAGCTGAATTCGCAACCAGAATATTCGGAATGGTTAGTGCAAAATTTAATGCCAATGGTGCGGCAAAGCTGCTCCAGATCAGAGAAACAAACATCTGCAATGCAGCCAGCGGTACACAAGCCAGAAAACCGAGCAGCAATCTGCCCAAAATCAGACTCCATGGGATAGGATCTGCCATGCCCTGGATCATGCCTGTCAGCAGAATACTGCCGAGCAGCAGCAGCTGTGTGCCAGCCACCAGAGCCATTACGATGGTGAATTTGCCCCAATATACACCTGCTCGTGTGAGTGGTAGAACCAATAACTGCTTCCAGCCACCGCCTGCATGCTCGAATCGGCAAACAAACGAAGTGAAGACACCTGTCAACATCGGTAGCAGTAGCAACCCATGCAGCATAACCATTACTGACATCAAAGCATTCCAATCCCCCGTAGAAGACAACAGACCGATAAGCAAGGAAATGAGCGGACTGATCAGTACAAGGAGCCAAACCGGCGATTTGGCCATTTTCAATCGTTCAGCAGAAAGAATACGAAAATAGGTCGTCGTAAAGCTCATGTCAGGCCACATCCTTTCTGCTGAAGTGCATCATGCCCGTCAGCATAATCAGAATTCCCAAGCCTGCGCCCATACCCGCGTACAAGTAGGGAGTCGGTGAACTCCATGCCATTTGCGCCCAAGCCAGTGGAAAGTGTGGGGAGATGGTTAAGGAGAACATGCCGGTAATGGCAAGAATAATGCCGAACGTAACCGGCAGCGCCTGGTTTTTGGATACCAGCGTAAACCACAATTCAATGGACAATACCGGAAGCGCACCGGCCAGAGGCATTAGTCCGAGCTTCAGCGCCTGTGCCCAAGGTATTTCTTTGGCATCGAAGCCAAGCACCAGTCCTAATCCAACAACACCAGCCGTCAGCAGCAGACTGGAGATGATCAGCAGCACGCAAGCCAGCAGGAACTTTGCCAGATAGACTGCAGGTCTGGAGATGGGCAGTGCGAGCAGCTGCTTCCACGAGCCCTGCTCATGCTCGATTCCGGCAATCATGGAACTAAGGATTGTCGCACCCAGCATTAATGCAAGCGGTACAAAAATAAAGACGTTGCCCAGCAAACCACCCCACAGGTTACCTGCGTACTGCTCTTTCAAATAATCCAGCCGTAAACCGAAATTCAAGGCCTGCATGGCCGTTAATCCGATTGGAGCCAGAAATACCAGAAACCAGATGCCTTTCCCACGTATCTTGAGCCAATCCGAAGATAATGCACGCCCGGTCATACAGACGCCCCCTCACCAATAACACGCAGGAACAGATCCTCAAGAGACTGGCGCTGTTCTTCCACCCGATACACGTCATGCTCCTGTTCAATCAGGCGGCGAATGAGAAGGGCAACCGCAGTGTTATCCATATAAGGGAAGGTTAGTACTGCGCCCTGCTGCTGACCGAATTGACCCTGTTCACGAGCCAGTTTAATCGCTTCCTCCGGCGCTGATACCATAAGTCTAATAGTGCTTCCCGTCTGGCTTTGCAGACTTGCGATGGTATCCTGCAGCACCATTTTCCCTTCCCGAATGATGCCGACACGGCTTGCCATCTGCTCCACTTCACTCAGCAAGTGACTGGAGACCAGTACGGTAATGCCATGCTCCAGCGGCATACGTTTGATGAGCTCACGAATTTCCTGAATACCTGCCGGATCGAGTCCGTTGGTCGGCTCGTCCAGTATGAGCAATTCGGGATCACCCAGCAGTGCACTGGCAATACCCAGACGCTGCTTCATACCCAGGGAGTATCCTTTGACGGCCCGTTTGGCATCTTTGGTCAGATCAACAATAGACAATACCTCGTCAATTCTGGACTTGGGCACGTTGATAATACGACGCAGCACTTCAAGATTCTCCACCGCATTCAGATGTCCATAATAGGACGGGTACTCCACCAGAGAACCTACACGGCGCAAAATGTCCATACGTTCCTTGCGAATATCCTTGTCAAAGACACGGATGACACCTTTGGTTGGTTTGATCAAGCCGAGCAGCATGCGGATGGTTGTAGTTTTACCGGCACCATTCGGACCGAGAAAGCCGTAGATATCTCCCTTTTTAATATGCAGATCAAGTTCACGAACCGCTGCACGGTCCTTGTATGTTTTCCATAAATTTGCCGTTTGAATAATATTTTCACTCACTATTAATCACCTCGGAACTATCGTAACCCTCCAAGGTTAAGGCAAGCCTGCGTGCAAGTTTAAGATTAGTTTAAAAAGAGGCTCGGTATAGCGGCCCGACATAAATGATAGAACACTCGTCTATTCTCCCGACTGCCTATCCTTCTCTCCCGCTGTACAGATAGGTACGGACACCTGCCTCGGAACTGTCAACCCGTTTGCGCAGGCCCATCTCGCGAATTAACAAATCTACGATCGATAGCCCGAGCCCCGTACCCTTCGTTCCTGAATCCGGCTGAATCCCTGGCCCATGATCCTCAATGACCAGGGCGGTTTTGCCCTGCACCTGCTCGGTCGATATGCGGATATATTTGCCGCTCGCCGCGTGACGAACTACATTTTGAAACAGATTATCCAGTACACGCCTCATTCCCTGCTCATCCACATCCCACATCAATGGTGCTTCCGGCAGATCAATATCAATCTCAAAGTTCTCCTTCTCCCACACGGGATACCACGAAGCCACGGCTTCTCTGACCATACGCAGCACATCCTTCTGCTCCAGCTTCAGCGTGTACCTTCCACTCGTCAGCAGATTATATGAAAACATATTATCTATGAGCTCACTGAGATCCTGCATCTTCTTTTCCATACGAACCAGTGCATGAATGCCCTGCTCGCTGAGATTTTCTTTGTGCAATGCATGCATGTGACCGCGAATAACCGTCAGGGGTGTGCGCAGATCATGAGAGAGACCCGCAACCAGCCGTTTGCGAAGCTGCTCTTCCTCCCGCTCCCGCTGGATGCTGTCCGTCAACCGATACACCATCTGATTAAAGGATTCCTCCAGATGCCCGATTTCATCCGCTCTCCGGATATGGACAGGATTCGGAATACCCTCATGATCCGGGGCAGCCATCGCCGTCTGAAGGCGAACGAGCCGCTTGCGGATTTGAGCGAAAAACAGAATAGACAGCACGATGAATAAAACAAAAACAAGCAGCATAACTACGCCAAAATAGATGAATTCTACTACCCCGCTACTGGAAGTCTTTTGAATGAATTTACGAGGGACCTCGATCACCATGAAACCTTGTCCTTTGTTTTCATTTCCACCTCCAATATAAGCAACAACGGTTAGTGGATCGCGATAGGGCGCCTTCTTCATGAACTGTATGGCATAATTTGCCGTCCATGCTGCAGGAATTAAGGTCTCTTCCTCCTTTCCAATTACGGAAGGCCACTGCAGTGTGACATCTGTATCTGAGGTCCCGGGCATGACCTGTGAAGTGTCGGATGGTTTTGACTTCAACACCCGGGCTTCTTCGCCACCAAGAATTAGCACCGTTCTGCCTTCTGCATTCACACGATACATGGCCGATCTGGGGTACTTCTCCTGCAGCTGTTTCATTCGTGTATTAATATTCTGATCCGATGCCCCATCCAGCTTCTTGGATTCACTAACCCACAGATTGGTAATGTTATCAGCGTTACCGTAAGGTGCGTCTATACTATCGCTGGTATTGCTGATGACCACAATGAAAACCGATGCCACCAAAGGAACCACAACAGGCACAAACAACACAGCCGCCAAAATGAGAAGCATGTATCTTGTCATCAAAGAACGTCCGAACTTCATTTTGGGCCGGACAGAGGGCTGTAATGTCGCATTCCGTTCCATTCTCTTTACTTTTCGTTTCCGGAGCCAGCTGATCATGGCTTCTTCACCCTATATCCTACACCACGCACGGTCTGAATAATGACCGGGTTCGCCGGATCAAGCTCCAGCTTCTCCCGCAGATGCCGGATATGTACCATTAGTGTCTTGTCTCCATCCAGATAAGGTTCGTTCCATACCGCCTCATAGATCTGCTCTTTGGTACGGATCATCCCCATATTTCTGAGCAGATACGAGAAAATGTGAAACTGTTTGCCTGATAAAATAATTTCTTCTCCCGTCTGCTCGTTAACGATCCGGTTATCCTTCTCATAGATCGCCAGATGATCCAGCTTCAAAACATTATTGCTGGATACAGCCGCACCTGCCTTGCGCAGCTGCACCTCAATGCGGGCAGCAAGCTCGTCTGGATGAAAGGGCTTGGTCACATAGTCATCGGCAAAATCAAGCCCATGCAGCTTGTCGTCAATCGACGTTCTGGCTGAAAGCATAACGATCGGCACAGCAGGATACTCCTTTTTCAAACGCTGTCCTATTGTAAATCCATCCAGCCCTGGCAGCATAACGTCCAGTATCACCAAAGAACAGCCTGTCGCCGCCTCAACAGCCCCCTCTCCGCTGCCCAGCCACATGACCTCATAACCGCGGTCCTCCAGATCCTCTCTTACCCATGTCGCAATTTCGGTATCGTCTTCAATGTATAACAATTTGTTTTTCATATATGTACTCGTTTCCTTTCACTACCCTTTGGGTTAATGATATATCTGGGCAGATTTGGCATATCCGCATCACTTCATCATCATTACAGATGACCTGCCTTCAAGGTTATTATAACGCAATCTGTGTTGACGTAATATTATCCGAATCATTCAGCTTCACAATAGTCCGATAAGCATTACATATACCACACTTGCTTCTGCATATCCTATACACATCTGACGGGAGGAATTTCACATGCTGCTCGAAGCCATCTTTCACCAACCCAAACGGAACTGGGCCTATGCCTATGACCGGGATACCATTCACCTGCGCCTACGTGCCAAAAAGAATGACTTGACCGAGGTTTATGCCCTGACCGGGGATAAATATGCGTGGGAGGAAACACGGGATATCGTGCCGTTGACCAAATTCACGTCAGATTCCATGTTTGATTATTACGAGGGGGAAGTGAAACCTCCGTATCGTCGATTGAAGTATGCTTTTTTGCTTAAAAGCGGAGATAAACAGATCTGGATGACCGAGACGGACTTCCAGGAAGAGGAGCCGGATGATCCGGGGCGAATGTTTCAGTTTCCTTATATTCATGCAGGAGCTGTATTTACACCCCCGGCATGGGTGAAGGATGCGGTATTTTATCAGATTTTCCCCGAGCGGTTCGCGAACGGTAATCCTGCCATCAATCCCGAGAAGGTCGAACCCTGGGGCGGTGAGCCTACACCGTTTAATTTTTTTGGCGGTGATCTTCAAGGGGTGATGGATCATCTCGATTACCTTAGCGAACTTGGCATTAATGCGATCTACTTTACTCCAATCTTTGAGGCTACGACAAACCATAAATACGATACCGAGGACTATCTGCGCGTGGACCGTCATTTTGGTGATGCAGATACGGTGAAACGTCTGGTCAAGCTCTGCCACGAACGAGGCATTCGTGTCCTGCTGGATGCGGTATTTAACCACTCTGGCAAAACCTTTGCCCCATTCCTCGACGTGCAGAAGCACGGTGCGGCATCCAAATACAAGGACTGGTTTCACATTCATGAATTTCCGTTGACCGTGAAGAATGGCATTCCAACCTATGAGACGTTTGGCTTTGAAGCTCATATGCCCAAGCTGAATACCGAAAACCCCGATGTTAAAGCCTACTTGCTTGAAGTAGCCGAGTATTGGATCAAGGAAATCGGCACGGACGGCTGGCGCCTCGATGTGGCCGATGAGGTGGATGATGCTTTCTGGCGTGATTTCCGCCGAGTCGTGAAAGCAGCTAACCCCGACGCCTATATTCTGGGCGAAATATGGAATGAATCATCTGCCTGGCTGCAGGGTGACCAGTTTGATGCCGCAATGAACTACCCGTTTACGGCAGCTGTGAATGCTTTCTTTGTTGAAGATAAGATGCACGCCGAACAATTCGCCAACTCCATCGGCCGCCAGTTATCCCGCTATCCGCTTCAGGCGAGTGAGGTAGCCTTCAACTTGCTGGACAGTCATGATACCCCACGCCTGCTTACCTTGTGCGAGGGAGATCAGCGCAAGATGAAGCTGGCCGCATTGTTCCAGTTCAGCTATATGGGAGCACCGTGCATCTATTATGGTGACGAGATTGGCCTCGACGGGGAACATGATCCGGGGTGCCGCAAATGCATGGAGTGGGATGAGGCGAAGCAGGACCGGGAACTGCTCGGCTTTTATCAAAAGCTGATTGCCCTTCGTCATGCACATCCGGCATTGCGAGCCGAAGGCACGGTTCGCTTTCTGCAAGCCCGTGCGGGCGGCAGTCAGCTCGTAATGGAACGCAAGAGTGATACCGAGCGCATTCTGGTGCTGTTCAACCGCTCGGAGGAAACCGCCATCGTTGAGCTGGAAGCAGGCGATCAGCCCTGGACCGAGCTGTTTGAAGGCAATCACCGCACCGCTATAGACCAAGGGGTTCTCGCCATTGAACTGCCTGCCTATGGCTATGCCGTTATGCGTACGGAACTGGCGGAGCAATAATAATAGCCATAATCTTCACCTGGCATGGATTAAGTATATGTTCACAACGATGCTACAGGTCGACAAACGGGACAGACAGTCCATATAAAAAAGCGTTCATCATAACCTGATCTGATTCACAGGTGGATGGACGCTTTTTTTGTCATGTGATTTTGTATTCGTTTTGTCTTGTTTTGCCTTAATCGGTACCTGGGATATCAGGTTTGTCTTCCGGCTCTGCCCGCTTCGCCTTAGGCTTAGCCAGCTTTTCCATCATTTTGCGTCCTGTAGGGGTCTGGGCCAGCCCGCCTTGCGCTGTCTCACGATGACGGCTAGGCATCGCACTGCCCACCTCCAGCATAACATCGATGACTTCATCGGAAGGAATGGCGCTACGCACCCCTGCCAGAGCCATATCTGCCGCAGCCAGTGCGGTAACAGCACCGAGTCCGTTACGCACGATGCATGGAATCTCTACCAGGCCAGCCACCGGATCACAGATGAGGCCCAGTGTATTTTTCAAAGCCAGCCCGACCGCATGCACGACCTGCTCCGGCGTGCCGCCGCGCAGCTCCACCATCGCACCCGCAGCCATACCGATTGCAGACCCTACCTCGGCCTGACAGCCGCCTTCCGCACCGGAGATGAAGGAGTTGTTGGCAATAACGTAACCGATAGCCCCGGCGCAGAACAGTCCGTTCACCAGATGTTCATCCGTCCAGCCAAAGCGTTCCTGCGAGCTGATGAACACACCCGGAATAATACCGCAGGAGCCCGCTGTTGGCGTAGCCACGATACGTCCCATAGAAGCATTCACTTCTGATACACACAGAGCGTAGGCCATAGCAAGCGCAGAAGCGTCACCGGAGCAGGTCTGCCCTTGGCGAATGTATTCGGCCATCTTTTTCCCGTCTCCACCCGTCAGTCCGCTGCGCGAGGTCGTATCTTCAGTGAGCCCCTTGCGCACGGCTTCCTTCATTACCTGGTAGTATTCCGACATCTGCTTCACCACGTCTGCCTCCGGTGTGTTCGTCTCCTGCACCTGCTCCTCAATCATTAGCTGCGCAATCGTTTTGGACTCGGCTGTGCAGATCGCGTTTAATTCATGCAAATGCTTAAACCGCATTCGGGTCAACCCCTCTCTTCAGATCAATCACACGAATGTCCAGCACGTGATCCAGCGAACGCAGTTTTTTCAGAACCTCTTCACTCGGAGGAGCATCCATCTCCATCGCCGTCAGAGCCTCTCCATCACGCGCCTTTCGATCCACCTGCATATAACCTATGTTCACTCCAGATGAGCTAATCGTTGAAGTGACCGAGGCGAGCACACCTGCCTTGTCCGCATGTCTTAACACTAAGGTCGGAAATTCCCCACTGATCTGCACGCGAAAATCATTCAGCGCATTCACCGACACACTGCCGCCGCCAATGGAAGCCCCCATTAATGAGCACTGCCGTTCACCATGCCAGAGTTCAATCTTAACCGTGTTAGGATGGGGAGCTGGTAGACCACTCGTATAAAATTCAACCTCCATACCCGCTTCGGCTGCATACTGCTCTGCATCCGGTATCCGCGGATCATCCGTAACATAATCGAGCAAGCCGCCAATGAGTGCCAGATCAGTCCCGTGTCCCTGGTACGTATCTGCAAATGATCCGTACAGTGTGAGCCGCGCACGTTCCGGTGTGCAACCCAGCCATTGGCGGGCAATACGGCCGAGCCTTGCAGCACCTGCTGTATGTGAACTGGATGGTCCTGTCATCGACGGACCGATAATTGAGAAAACATCTTTAAATCGCACGTTGTAACCCTCCAATTGGTTTCGTCATCGTTATTCAGACAAGACCGCCATAATGTTCCTGATTTACTGAATGATGACATCAAAAAAGGACAGAAGAAGGCCGTTAGCCCTCTCTCTGTCCTTGATACCTGAGAGTTTCATGATCGCAGCAGCGTCAGAACAAAGTCAAGTACGTTCCAGTACCCGCCTGTTACCGAGCTGATCAATCATATACCCCTTGGGTGGCGCTTCTTCTGCGCACTCTCCAGAGCTGCGTCCAACGATGGTACATTTACCTGAGAGATTAACCGCTATGCCGGGTGCATAACAGCTTGCTCCTTCGGTGCCTGAACCCGGCCTGTACATTACGTGCAGTCCGCTCAGGTCTCTCCCGCTCGTTATCATTCGCTTTATTCTGTTATTTCATTACGAATCACGCTTTTGGCATTCATTCAATCATATACAGATTAATATGCCGCTCAATTTATGTCAACTAAAGTGACGCAACATGCCTGTTGTAATAAAAAGGAATCCCTGACTGTCAGAAAGTAAGGATTCCTTCGTTTCTATAATAATATGCATTTTTCACTAGGACGTGTCTGAAAACTCTGAAGGAAGCAGATTTTGCTGAATTTTCGTTCCAAGCCAGGAAGTTTCCCGCAGGCGTGCCGGGGCACGTCAAGGGAAAGTGACGCAGCAGGGGGCGAAAAGGCGGTAAAAGATGCACTTCAGTAGGTTTCAAGACACGCCCTAATATTGTTCAAGGCTCACTATTCACAGGATATTATTTGTTTGGCTTTGCAAGCTGGAGCGCATCCACCCACGACAGCAGCTTCTCCTGTGTCCAGGCATCATTTTCTCCCATGATCGAATATCGCAAACCTTCCTCGCTCCATGACAGATTGCGAATCATGGACATGTACGAACCCTCCGTATCACGGATTGTTACTTTCTTTTCCTCTGGCAGCAGCTTTTCATCTACATTTTCCTCAGGTGCCTGGAATACCGTTATACTGATCTCAGGCTTGTTATTCTTCACATAATATAACGTCACCTCATCCCGGCTTTCACTCACGGACGAAGTCATCTCGATTCTCGACAATTCCAGATCCTTCCCTACATATTGCAGAAACGGCTGCCCCACTGCCTTCTCTGCTTCTTCCAGTGTTATCTCCTTGTTATTCATCACATCATTCATCTTTTGGATCTCAACGTCTGCAGGGATGTCCAGCGTAAACGTCTTGTCCGTGAATTCAGGATTGTAATCAATCAGGTCATACAGTACCTCCGATTTGGTATCCCCGTACGTACTGGTCGCTTTAATAACCATCCACTTCTTGGGGTCTATCCAGTATTCGGATGACATCGACAGGGAATTTTCATCCTTGGGTGTTAGTTCAATGTGAATTACCTCATGACCTTGAAGCGTTTCCTGGCCCAGCGTCTTCACGTTGTGGGAATCACGCATCCGTTCCAGTTGATCCACCAGCATCTGCTTTTGGGTTTGGTTAGGCTCTTGCTGAAACGAGGAGGAGTCCATTGAAAAAGCGGTCTTGGCCTCTTTCTCATAAATCAGAATCTCTGATCCGTTATGAACCGCATAACTTACATTTCCATCTTCCTCTGTCTCAACCCGCTGCTGTCCTGTTTTCCCATCTACCCATTCCTTCACCTGTACGGTATTTGTGATTTCCCCATCCGTCCACATCTTCAAAAGACCTTCCGCATAGTAGGAAGCCGGCTCTGACTCGGCAGCAATAATCTTCTCAATCATGTCATCCCCCGACATGCCAAGCACCTCCTTTTCCGAACATCCTGTTAACATTGAAGTGGCAATCAAGGCAGCTCCGAGCAGCTTCCATCCTTTCTTCATCATAAACGATCATCCTCCTTCTTTAATTTCTGTGTATTTTTACAGTTCCGGCAATCGGCACACAGCCGCAGTCCCGTATTGTTCCGAGGACCACATGCGCATATCCCCTCCATGCTTTAATGCAATCCTTCTGGCTATGCTTAATCCCAGGCCCGAGCCTCCTGCGAAGCCATGTCTCTCCTGCTTGTGATATTGAACATACGGCTCGAAAATTCGTTCCAGCTGTTCTGGAGGAATTGCAGGACCTTCATTTTGAACCACCATGATCGTTGCCCCGGTTCTGTAAGGATCAAGCTCCGCTCCGAGTAACGGATTCATCCATTCGGGGAGCTCCTCCACTGAATCAATTACAGCGAGTCCGATTCTACCTTCGGGAGGCGTATAACGAAGCGCATTATGCACCAGATTATCGGTCAGGCGCATCAGTGATTCAGGATGAATCCGGTAGAGATGATTCGTGCGTACAGACACCTGCATGTTGTAATGATCACGTTCCGCAAGTCCTCCGTAACTGCCCAGCAGCATCTCGAAAAACTCTTCCCCTTCCACCTCAACCATAGCGAGTTCCGAATCACTGGAGCCAAGCGCTGTATACATCTCAAGCTCACCGATCATCTGTTTCATACGTTCCACATTTCTCGCAATAACATCTTTATACTCCTGTCTCTCCAATCGTTCAGAACGGTTGTCCATGCTGATTGCCTCCGCATAAGCACTGATGGACATCAACGGTGTTTTCAGGTCATGAGACAGAGAGGCTACAATCATCTCTTTTTCTTTTTGCTGCTTCTCCACCTCTGCCTGAGTCTGCCTGACCGTTTGCTGCATCGCATCGAACTGCTGCAGCAGCGTACCCATCTCATCGTTCCGAATGTTTGCCCGTACAACATCCGGTTGTTCTCCACGGGCAAACGCATGCATCCTGTTCATCAAAGCTCTCATGGGAAAGAATAGCTTTCGGGATAGCAGCCACAACACCGTCCCATACAACAGTACAAAGAATAACACTGCTCCGCCGACAACCCAGGTTGTTCGAATCGATATGCCTTCAAGCCAGTCCTGACGCAGCATCGTTATCTCATAAATGCCCGCCAGTTCTCCATGATTCCAGACCGGTTTCTTCAGTGAAAATGTACGGTGACGAATCTGCAGGTTGTACAGGTTCCGGTATAATTCAGAGCTTCTTACCGTGTATCCGCTTGATGACCATGTATCCCCGCCAGAACTGTACACCCGAATGCCAGAGGGCAGATACAGATTGAAACTCACCTGTTCACTGGCAAGCTCAGGGAGAATTTGATGCTCGGGAGACTGCAGCTGGTACAGCTCCGGATTATCCAGTGCCTTCTCTATAGGAGCGAAACGTCCGGATAACTCCACGTACTCAGCTACTGCGCGCTGACTTTCATAATAGTTATACAAGGAAAACAATGCCCAGCCCGCAGCCACAGGCAATAACATGACAATCAGGAACGCAAGCATCAGCCAATATTTCAGCTTCATTCGATCCGCTCCCCAATAAAGCGGTAGCCGCTGCCCCATACCGTTTGAATCCAGCGCGGCTGATGCGGCTCATCTCCCAGCTTTGCGCGCAGACTTTTCACGTGTACAGTGACTGTGCTTGAGCTTCCCTCTGCCGGCTGGCCCCACACATGTTCATAAATTTCCGTTTTCGTGAATGCCCGGCCTTGATGCGAAGCCAGCAGCATAAGCAGCGCTCCTTCTTTTCCCGTCAGCTGCAGCTCGGTACCATTCAGCATCACCTGCTGATTCAGCGGGTGGATGGATAATCCGTCATTGTACTGCTGAAAAACAGAACTGGATGAGGAACGGGGGTGGCTCCCCTGATATCTGCGATATCTGCTCAGATGGGCTTCAATCCGCGCTGTAAGCTCAGCCAGGCTGAAGGGTTTCGTGATATAATCATCCGCACCTAGGCCGAGCCCCTTCAGTTTACTTTCCTCCTGGTGACGTGCACTCATGATTAATACGGGAACATCACTGATTAACCTGACATGTTTGCATACGGTAAATCCGTCCATCTCCGGCAGCATCAGATCAAGCAGGACAAGCTGATACTCCCCCTGTCTGAAGTCCTCCCAGCTCTCCAGTCCACTTGATGCCCAGGTTACTGCATACCCTTCACGGCGCAGATGATCCAGCAGAATACGGGCTATTTCCGGGTCATCCTCTACCAGCAGTATGTTATCCTTGTCTGTCATTGCGCTTTCATCCTCCCATGTTTAAAGTGTAGCGAACAATCCATAAGATTCTGTAAAGTTAATACTTTCTTTATAAATGCCAATTACGCAAAGCTTTAGCAGGAAAATAACCCCATTACAATGCTTCAAGCCTTGCATTTTTGTTATTTCAGGTCAAACCTCACTATAGATGTTACCCCAAATGTTGGAAAAAGTTTATTGAATTTAGACAAATTGAATGTTAAGATGTATCAAACAACGTTTTAAACAATGTTTAAATATAACGAGAAGGGAACAAGAAGCTGTGGACAAGAACAATGAAACCAAAGAGACTATTCTTCAAACTGCACTGGAGATGATCAAACAGGAAGGATTCGAGAAGATCACCATTCGCAGCATTGCCCAACGTTCGAATACAAACGTATCACTGGTGAATTATTACTTTGGCTCCAAGGATAAGCTGATTAGCGAGGTGATACAGATTCTGCTTTCTGGTTTTCAGGAATCTTTCGAGGTACTGGATGACTTTACTTTGCCACCCGAGCAACGCTTGAAACGTTTTTTGCTGCATTATGTACAAGGAATAGAGCAGTACCCTGAACTGCTGTCACGAGTCATTACCATGGGCGCCAATTTATTTGCGTCACAGCAGGAGTATGGAAAGTTTATGCGGATGATTGGATTCGACAAAATCAAGAGTCTGCTGAAAGAGCTGACCAACGAACAGGATCAAGACATTCTAATGATGATGGTGATGCAAGTCTTCGGTGCCGTGTTCATGCCTGCACTGATGAGACAGACTCTTGAGGCTGGCTCAGGCATCGAAATGAAGCCTGTCGAGCGTCAGATTGACCTGCTGCTGGAACGTTATTTTTTCAGAAAATAAGATGTGAGGAGAGATTACTCATGAATATGCTGCGTAAATACTGGCCTGATCTGGGGATGCTGTTCGCGGCAGTAACCGCAATCGGCATCGTTATGAATCTTCGTACCATGTCCGAACTGAGTATGATCTTGTGGCTTAGCTTCATCGCCATTCTGGTGCATCAATTCGAAGAGTATCGCTGGCCCGGCTATTTTGGCGGTTTATTTAACATCGTTATATTCAAAAGCGAACAACCTACGCATTATCCGCTGAACCCGCAGTCTGCCATGGTCATTAACCTGGTTATCGCCTATGTTTTTTATCTTCTGCCCGTCTTTTTCCCAACCTTCATCTGGATGGCACTGGCCCCGATCTTTATGGGTTTTTTTCAGTTTGTCTGGCATGGTCTATTCGCCAATATCAAAGCCAAAACATGGTACAATCCCGGCCTGTTCGCCGTGCTGGTTTTCCATTTCCCAATCGGTGGATGGTATCTGTATTACATTACAGAACACAAGCTGGCAAGCACCACCGACTGGATCATCGGATTGGTGTACTTTGTAATCGCTGTGTATCTCCTCATTATTAAAGGAAATATGTGGCTGAAGGATATCCATTCACCCTTCCATTTCTCCGACAAACAGCTGGGACCATATCACAACAAATGACTGCATCATAAAAAAAATACCCCATAGAGAGACGTATCAAGTGTCTGCTCTATAAGGTACTGTTTAAAATGTTTTACTGTGAAATTTTCATACACCAATCCAGCAATCATTAACCAAAACGACCCATAATATATTCCTGTGTCAGACGGTTGTCCGGATTGGTAAAGATATGCTCCGTATCCCCATGCTCAACCAGGCTGCCCAGGTAAAAATAAGCCGTATAGTCCGAGATGCGCGCTGCCTGCTGCATATTATGCGTAACAATGACAATGCGCAGCTCCTGCTTCAGCTCGGAAATTAATTCTTCTACCTTGCCTGTTGATACCGGGTCAAGCGCAGATGCCGGCTCATCGAGCAGCAGAATCTGCGGATCTACGGATAACGCCCGTGCGATACAGAGACGCTGCTGCTGACCACCCGACAGTGCCAGAGCCGAGTCATGCAGCCTGTCTTTCACTTCATCCCACAGAGCGGCGCGACGCAAGCTTTTTTCCACAATCTCATCCAGTGCTTTCTTGTTTTTTGTACCACGGTAGCGGGGGCCAAACGCGATATTGTTGTAGATGGATTTATGAAAAGGGTTAGGCTTCTGCCACACCATACCAATCTTCTGCCGAAGCTTGATTACATCAGTGCCCGGTTCATTCAGGTCGTTGCCATCCATCCAGATATGTCCCTCCGTGCGAGAACCGGCAATCTCATCATTCATCCGGTTCAATGAGCGGAGAAAGGTGGATTTGCCGCAGCCGGAAGGCCCGATCAGTGCTGTTACACTGGACTCCGGGAAGGTAAGGCTGATCTGTTTGACCGCCTGGAAATGCCCATAATATATGCTTAACTGTTCCGTACCGAAAGGTATGGCCATGTCGGTTCCTCCTTATTTCGAAGCTGTCATCCGGCGATATACAACACGGCCGATCCAGCGTGCACTCAGATTAAACGCAAGCACCAGAATAACCAATACGGCCGATGCACCTGCTGCGATCTCTTTGGAATCTGGTCCAATGCCCTCGCTGTTGACTTTCCAGATATGCACAGCCAATGTTTCAGCAGGACGGAGCGGATTAATTGGCGATCTCGGGCTTGTCGGATTCCAATCCGTGAAGTCCAGCGGCGGGCTGCTCATTCCGGCGGTAAACATCAGAGCAGCAGCTTCACCGAAAATCCGGCCAGAGGCCAGAATCGTTCCCGTGATCAAACTTGGCAGTGCCACAGGCAGCAGAATTGACGTAATGATTTTCCATTTGGACAAACCAAGAGCCAGCCCCGCTTCCTTCTGCTCCTTCGGAACAGCACGGAAAGCTTGCTCCGTCGTACGCACCATCAGCGGCAGGTTGAAAATAGCCAGCGCCATAGCACCCGATAAGAGAGAGAAACCAAGACCGAACGTATTAACAATTAATAATAGTCCGAACAAACCAATAACGATAGATGGGAAGGACGACAATACTTCAACAACCAGACGAATGAAACTTGTAATCCGTCCCGGTTTGGCGTATTCCGCCATATAAATACCACCGCCCCAGCCGAGCGGGATCGTAATAATTAACGTGAGCACGAGCAAAAATATAGAGTTAAACAATTGCGGCCCAATACCGCCGCCGCCTTTGAGCAATTGTGGAGCACTCGTCAGGAAGTGCCAGTTGATCTGGCCGATTCCCCGGAAAAGAATGAATCCGAGCAGCCCGAGCAGAAGCACAACGATGAAAAGAGCGAGTACAACAATGACACCTGTTGCAATTTTATCTACTGTTTTTGCCTTTAATTTCATACCCGGTTTCTCCTTTCAAGCAGGCGAACCAGAATGACAAAGACAAAGGTCATTACCAGAAGCACAAGCGCCATACTCCAAAGTGCATTGTTATGGACAGAGCCCATCGTGGTGTTGCCCATACTCAGTGTAATTACACTGGTCAACGTGGAAGCCGATTCGAGCAGAGATGTTGGTACATGCGGTGCATTACCGATAACCATCTGTACCGCAAGTGCCTCACCGAAGGCACGGGCCATGCCCAGAACAACCCCGGTAAGCAGCGCAGGCAGAACAGTCGGAATAATGACCCGATAGATCGTTTGCCAGCGTGTTGCACCCAGTGCATAGGACGATTCACGCAGCCCTTTAGGAAGCGCAGACAGTGCATCTGCCATAATGCTGGTCACTGTTGGCAGAATCATGACGGACAATACAAGGCATCCGGCTGCAATCCCGACACCCGCACCGCCGAACATGCTGCGCAGCAAAGGTACAATGACACTAAGACCAATAAAACCGTAAACAACCGAAGGAATACCAGACAAAAGCTCGATCGCAGGCTGCAGTATTTTTTTACCTTTACCCGGTACGATCTCTGTCATAAAGAGTGCTGCACACAGGCTAAGCGGACTTGCAATCAGCGCTGCCAGAAAAGTTGTAATAAACGAACCTGTTATAAAAGGCAACGCGCCATAGGCCGCAGGTTCTCCTGTTGGATTCCATGTTTTTCCTGTTAGAAAATCACTCATGCTTATGCCGTTCTGGAAAAATGTCGACAGCCCTTTTGAGGCTACAAAATATACGATGGAAAACATGACAACGATCAGGAAAACGACACAAATCGACGTATAGATTCGTCCCGTCCACTCTTCCCAGTAGTGCTTCTCTCTCAAGGGTCGGCGTGACTTCACTTTGCTATTCATTGCCGTTCCCCCTCCGGTCTGTTCCATAACAACCATCCTTCTATAGTGGAATTGATGCAAAATATGGGATATTTTCAGAGCAAACTGCGTAAAGAGGCAGGACCTGAGTCCGCCTCTCTCGCTGTATGCGCAAGTTAAAGATTATTTCGTCACGTTACCTGCTGCATCGCGTTTAACTTTCATACCAGACACTGGGATGTAGCCCAGCTCTGTTACGTCTTTTTGTTGAATTTCATCACTCAGGATGTAGTCAAGGAACGCTTTGGTTGCAGCATCCGGCTCACCTTTTGTGTACATATGCTCGTATGCCCACACTGGATAAGCACCGGATTCTACGTTTTCTACAGTTGCTTCCACACCTTCATATTTCAGAACTTGCAGGCTGTCGTCCAGGTAGGACAGGGCCAGGTAACCAATTGCACCTGGAGTCTCAGCTACAAGCTTCTTAACTGTACCGGAGGAATCCTCTTGAATCGAACCTTGGATATCTTCAACTTTCGTACCCAGCGCAAATTTTTCGAATGTTGCACGTGTACCGGAGCTGCCTGGACGGTTTACGATAACGATTGCTTGATCTTTACCGCCAACTTCTTTCCAGTTCTTCACTTTACCAGAGAAAATGTCGATCAGTTGTTGTTTGGTCAGATCCGTCACACCTGCATCTTTATTGCTTACAGGAGCAATCGCAACTACAGCAACCTGATGATCTTTCAGTTCACTTACTTTAGCAGCGTCATCGATTTTTTCTTCTGCAAACACGTCAGAGTTACCGATGGTCGCTTGTCCGTCAGATACTTGAGTCAGACCAGTACCACTACCGCCGCCTTGCACTTGCACAGTGATGTTCTTATATTGATCAACTGCCATAAATTTTTGTCCAGCTTGATCTACCAGTGGCTGCAGTGCTGTTGATCCAACAGCCAGAATGTTACCGCTGAGTTCAGCTGCAGCAGTACCTTCTCCTGATCCATTGCTTGCGGCACCATTTGTAGTACCTGCGTCGTTTTTCGATCCGCATGCTGCAAGCACCAGTACGAACGTTAAGGTCATCAAAATAAACGGCAACTTTTTAAACATGTTTTGTTTTCCTCCCCCAATGTAGTGATGGCGTTTTGTAAATTTGTGTGATCACCATCAACTCTTTAATCATTGTAGTTTTGGTATGTCATCCGAAAATCAATGTTTTGTAAACGCAATGTTAAAAATTCGGGCTGTGTATGAATGAAGTTGGACTAGTATAATGCGTTTAAAATAGGACTCTGTGCAGTCGTTCCGGCTACGGATCGTTCTTCCGATCGCTGTTGTCTCCGAATTTTTATTGATTTTATTTTCTAAATGTAAACATTCGGAGACAAAGGCGACACTTTCGCTTCTTCAGAATTATTCAATATGCGGACAAGTTTCAAAAAGCGCCGGGTAGCCGCTTCGGGAACGGACGTTGCTACAATCGCTGTTATCCCCGGATATATTGGATTCCATTCTTCCAAGGAATATATCCGTTGATAAAGGCGACCGCTTCGCTTTTCCACAATCGTTCCGTTCCCTTCGCTACTTCGGCACTGGCTGCGCTCAGATCGCTAGAAGAAGAAATGATTGTCTTCTTCTATATAACAGTCTTCTATGTCAGGCAGATAAGAACGAAAAAAATAGTTCAATAAACAGCAAAAAAAGGCTGTCTCACCCGAATGTGCATCGCACATCTGGTCAAACAGCCTTTTTACAGAATCATATGTTCATTTTTAATGTTTGATATGATCAACGCATCTCTTTTACCCCAAAATCCAAAGCCACAGTGCCAGCCCTGCCAAAGTAATCAGCAGCGTTGGAACAGTCAGGATGATGCCTGCCTTGAAATAGTATCCCCACGTAATCTTCACATCTTTACGGGACAATACATGCAGCCACAGCAAGGTCGCCAGCGACCCGATCGGTGTCATCTTCGGTCCCAGATCGGAACCAATGACATTGGCATAGATCATCGCTTCACGTATGATACCCTCGGTATGTGCTCCTTGAATGGCGAGCAAATTAATCAATACGGTTGGCAGATTATTCATCACTGATGATAATACAGCAGCGATTACACCCATCCCCAATGATGCGGCCAGCAGGCCGTAATCGGCTATAGCATCCAGCCAGCCGCTCAAATAATCGGTCAATCCGGCATTGCGCAGACCATACACGACGATATACATCCCCACCGAAAAGACAACAATGGACCATGGTGCTTCCTTGATTACCCGCTTCAGATCAACCGCTTCGCTTTTACGTGCAAGAATACCGAACAGCAGCGCTACTGCGCCTACAATCACGGAGACAGGAATCGGCAGAAACTCACTGGAGGCGTAAGCCACCAGTAGCAGTCCCAGCATAAACCAGGCGATTTTGAACACCCGCGGATCACGGATTGCTTCCTTTGGATCACGAGCAGCTGTGACATCATACGTAAGCGGAATGCTTTTGCGATAAAATAAAAACAGCATCGCCGTACTCGCCGCAATGGAGAACAGATTGGGCACGATCATACGTACGGCATATTCTACAAATGTAATGCCGAAGAAATCGGCAGAGACAATGTTCACCAGATTGCTGACGACCAGCGGCAGCGAAGTTGTATCTGCGATGAAACCACTCGCCATTACAAAAGCCAGCACCATACGCTCATCAAATTTCAATGCACGCACCATTGCCAGTACGATCGGTGTCAGAATAAGCGCTGCTCCATCATTCGCAAACAAGGCAGACACAGCTGCTCCAAGTAAAATAGAGTACAGGAACAGCCTGCGTCCGTTCCCTCCTGCCAGCCGGGCCATATGAAGAGCGGCCCACTCGAAGAACCCGGTTTCGTCCAAAATCAAAGAAATCATAATAATGCCGACAAAGGCAAGCGTAGCATTCCACACAATGGAAGCCACATCCGAAGCATCATTTAAACTAACAACACCAGCGGCCAGAGCAAGAAGAGCGCCTCCTGAGGCACTCCAGCCTATCCCGATTCCACGCGGCTGCCAGATGACCATTGTAATTGTCAAAACAAAAATCAGTATCGCTACATATACCATAGTTCCTCCTGCTGCTATCCTGACTCGATATGCGTATCGTTCTATTAATAAAAGTACAACGTACACTGGCTTGTAAGAACCAGACGATATATTTATACAGGTCCGCAGGAGGAATGTCTATCTTTATTTTCTGCAAGCTTATGAAAAAATGTACTTAGCCTGACTTCATCAGGACTTATCACTGTCTTTGGCTTTATCATCATTCATCTTGAACATACCCAGCAGACCTTGCAGCTGCTCTGCCATGTTATTTAAATGTGCAGAAGATGAGGCGATCTCTTCAACGGAAGCTAGCTGCTCCTGTGATGATGCCGAGACGGACTCGGTACTTGCTGCTGATTCCTGCGTGACATTCGATATGTCGTTCATCGTTTGCACAACATGGGAGGCCCCCTTCTCCAATTGCTTTGTCGTCTCTGACAGCTCATCC
This sequence comes from Paenibacillus sp. TC-CSREp1, assembly GCF_050171015.1. Lineage (NCBI taxonomy): Bacteria > Bacillati > Bacillota > Bacilli > Caryophanales > Paenibacillaceae > Paenibacillus > Paenibacillus sp. TC-CSREp1. Next base: position 62,949 of record NZ_JBNOKM010000015.1, read on the forward strand.
AGTGTGTGAACCGCATCCTCAACCGCTTTACGAATTTGTTCAAAGGATTGTCCGGATGTATTCACAGCCTGGAGACCTTCATCTACCCGGCTTTGAGCCGCATTCATCGCCTTCAGAGCTGAATCCATATCCTGACGTATATTGTGCACAAGCTCGCCAATCTGCCCTGCAGAGCTGCCTGACTCTTCAGCAAGCTTACGAACCTCGCCAGCAACGACGGCAAATCCGCGTCCTGCATCTCCTGCTCTGGCCGCTTCAATGGAAGCATTCAATGCCAGCAGGTTGGTTTGCTTCGAGATCGATGCAATGACGTCAACCATACCGCCGATTTCAGTAGTACGAATATGAAGGGATTGTACAACATGACCTAATTGCTCAACCGTCTCCTGAATAATGTTCATCTGTTCCACAGCTTGTCCCGCTGCTTCATTCCCTGAAGAAGCTGCCCCGGATGTATCCCGCATTGAAGTTGTGATGGATTGTACTCGCTCTGACATCAGCCTCACATCTTCTGCCATATGATTGATCTCTTCAGAGCCTTCCTTCACACTGCTTACCTGCTGCTCTGCTCCCTCGGCAAGCTCCTGGATCGCCATCGTTGAATGCTCAATCGCTTTCGTCGTTTGGTCCGCACTCGCAGACAATTCTTGTGAGGATGCTGATACCTGCTCTGCGGTTTCCTGAACACCCAGAATCATCATTCGCAAATTATCCACCATACGTTCAAAGTACTTTGCCAGTTCACCGATTTCATCCTTGCGTGTACTGTCCATCTTCACGGTCAGATCACCCTTGCTGACTGCTCGTGCATTTTCCTGAAGCCGTTTGATCGGACGGATCATCGATCCAGTGAACCAGATAATGTAAATGATCGCCAGAAGTACAGAAGCAAGCAAAACAATAAGCGTAGCCAAACGAATCTCCTTGCTTGCGTCCGTTACTTCACTTTTGAACATCGTTCCTGCAATTTTCCAGCCTGTTGCTTCATTTGTAGAGAAAATCATCGTTTTGGCGCGTTTATCAAATATGTATTCGAACTGACCTTCTTTACTCTTATACATTTGATCCATTGCACCGCTGGTATCCTTCGTACCTACTTCCTGTACAGGGGAGACGACATAATTCTGATTTGCATCAAGAATAATGACATATCCTTCATTACCTACCTTCATGTTGGCCTGTTCACGAAGATCTGTTAAGTCGAGTGACAGACCAATGACAGCTGATTGATCCTTTAACGTTTTGGAAATAAACACAACTGCTGCTCCGTCGGTATTTTTGGTGACCGGGGAGACTGCAACAGTGCCCGGCTGGCTCATTGCCAGTGTATACCACTCTCGTTCTCTGGGATCAAAAGCTTCTCCGCGCTGACTGCTTTCTGTGGGTTTTCCCCGAACCATGACGCCTTCTGTCGTGCCTACAAAAATATTCAAAGCATCAGGATGTAATCCCAAATACTGAGCAAGCTTGGTCTGAAGCTCTGTACTATCATTTTCTCCTTTAATCAGGGCCGGATCGAGAGAGTCCGAGAAATAATTGATATCATAAATTTTGCTATTCACCTGGCTCTCTATAATTTTATTCACGGTTTTTACGCTCTGCATCGCACTATCGTTTAACTGCTCTTGTACTGTGTCCTCCGAGATCGTTAAGGTCACGAAGCTAATGGCCAAACTCGGCACGATCAAGACGATCAGAAAGGAAAGCAGCATTTTGTTTCGAATATTCCAGACAAATGCTTTTTTCTTACTCTTCTTTTTATTTTTAGCTGGTACTGGTTTGGATTTTTTTCCGGCTTTCCCTACCTGATGCTTCTGGATTTCATTCATTTGCATATCCCCCTTATAATTTCCAAGCCGATTTTTCTCTCTATGTATGAAGTATCTTATGGCTTATGTTATATATCGGCTAACAACGAGATTTATTTGATAAAAAAAGCGCACGCCAAGCAGGCCACTTCCACAAGAAAGCGACCAGCCTGGCGTTACGGGATGTAACTGAATATTTATTTTGCCGCTCTGTAAGACGGTCCCAGGTAAGGACCATCCGGCGGATGAGCTGCAGGTTTACCAAAATAATAGCCTTGAGCCAGCTCAATTCCTACGGAACGACAGAAATCAAACTCTTCAATTCGTTCAATACCCTCAGCAAGTACTTTACCACCAAATTGGCTCGATACCTGCATTATATTCAGAATCTTCTGCTGTTTTGCCCGATCCTGATCACAATGATCAATCAGACTGCGGTCAATTTTGACAAAATCCGGCTCTAAATTGCTCATTAAATCAATCGTGGAATATCCGGCACCGACATCATCCAATGCTACGCTCATGCCGTTAGAACGATATACTTGAAAAATATGCTGTAGCGTCGACAGATGCTGGATCTGTTCGGTCTCGACAACTTCGAAAACAAAATCCTTTGGGTCCAGCGAAAGGCGTTCAATGGCTTCGAATGTATGTGTTAAACAATATTCAGGATTGTAGATAGAGGAAGGCAGAAAATTAACAAAACGTTTAACACCTTGAGGCAGGTGTCTGGCACTGGTTTCAATCGCTGTAATACGTGCAGTTCGGTCCAGAAAGGAATGTAGTCCCGTTTCTCTAGCCGCTTCAAACAGTTCATATGAGCTAAATGATCTGCCATGTTCACCCGGACGGAGCAAAAATTCAAATCCGATAATATGCTCTGAGGCATTTACGATCGGTTGCATATAGCTGCTGAATTGCCGCTCCAAAATAGTAGAAACAATATCCGCATGTTTGATTCTGGAGTGCTGCATGGATAAACTGATCCAATCCCCCCCAGCATCACTGAATGGTCTTTCCACAGCAGGTTTTAACTGAACGCTCACAGCATTTGATAACGTTTTCTCCATCTCCATAATCTCTTCCAACCGATCCAGCAGATCTTGCGTGTCGGAAAAATGGAACCAGAGCATTTTCTCAGAAAATTCAACCTGCCTTCCCTTGGCTTGCAGCGCTTCCAGCAAAGCAGGGGAGACGGGGCGCAGGTACAGCGTACCTTGACCCTCTATCGGATAGATCGGACTGCAGCCACTGCAATTCATGTAGAACCCCCTTGCCAGTTTATCAAGCTGTATCATTAATGTTACCAAGTTTATACCCAAAGTTTGTAAATAGTATATCATGGGTCTTGAAATTAATCTCTAATGTTTTCATGACTTCTATACGACGGTTATAGAAACAGATGTATGCGCTCATTCCACAAAAAAGACCGGCAGTCGGATGACTGCCAGTCTTCATCTGTACCCTTTATTAGACTCTATGAAGCAGGAATGACAATTTTTTGTCCAACCTTCAGGTTATGCACATTTGTAATTTTGTTGGCTTTAGCAAGTACACGCCAGTCCACACCATATTTCAAGCCGATGCGGTACAGGTTGTCTCCTTTTTTCACAACATAAACCACTTTTGAATTCACTGCCGGCTTCTCCGGCTGCGGTTTAGGTGCTGGTGCAGGTTTCGGCGTTGGTGCCGGGGTTGGTTCTGGCTTCGGTGTTGGCGCCGGATTGGTTTCTGGTTTTGGCGTAGTTGCAGCCTCCCCTGTCAGCTTCAATCCGTATTCCGCAAACCCGTCTTTATTCGTACCGATAAAGGACATTGCCGGATTCGCTTCCACCAGTTCTTTGGCATCTGGAGAAGAAGCAAATACCACTTCAAGATCATTCAGTGCTGCAGCGGTTACACCTGCAGAAGGTTTGATTGGTGCCAATGACCAGTTGCCATCTGCTGTTGGATTAATCGTTTTGTTCTCACGAATATAGTCGATAATCACTTGACGGTTCTCATCCGGTGCAGCCAGAACGATGCGTTTGCCGTCCGGGTTAGCCAGTTTGGATGAAGACGCACGATAGTTATTCGTAGCAACGATGAATTTTTGCTCCGGATCAACCGGTTTGCCTTCGAAGCTCAGGTTTTTGATACGACTTGCTGAAGCGTTGACAACCGTTGCTTTGCTGTCGTATTTAGCTGGCTGTGTGACATCAATCTGGTAGGTTACCCCATCGATAACATCAAAGTTATACGTTGGGAAATCCATGTTAATTAACTGCTGCTGACCACCTTTAGCCGGGTCGATCTGGTTGAACTGGCCTGCTGACCATTCCAGCCACTCTTTCAGCTCAGCACCATTAACCATTACAGCATGTACCGTATTTGGATATACGTACAGGTCTGCTACGTTTTTGATCGCAATTGTACCTTTAGGAATGTTGGTGTAGTATGATGCACCGGAACGTCCACCTGCTTTGAATGGAGCCCCGGCTGACAATACCGGAATATTTTCATAATCCGTACCTTGCAGCTTCTTCTCCACGTACCATTTCTGTGCATTGGTTACGATCTGAATGGATGGGTCATCCTGCACCAAAGCAAAGAAGCTATTGATTGGTGCCGTTGTTTCGCCAACCGGACCACGCACATATTCCAGTGTACCTTCATGCTCATCATGAACCGCATCCACAATCGCCTGGTCAGCATCTACCAACGGCTTTTTGTTTGCTGTGTCATAAATGGGGCGAGCCTCTGTTTTGGAATCGACAACTTTCCACTTGCTATCCACTTGCTCCAGATCCAGGTCAATGATCCCGAGATGATCACCCCAGAAACCTGGCTCCACCGCAGGAACGCCGTTAATTGTGCCCTTCTCCAGGTCTACACCTTTTTTGTCTTTGAAGTCTGCACTAGGGAATACTTTGTGGGCATGTCCAAACAAAATGGCGTTAATGCCTTCCACTTGGCTCAGGTACAGCACAGAGTTCTCCATCAGATCGGTTTGAGGAATATCCTCAAAGCCGGAGTGAGGAATAGCAACGATAATATCCGCACCTTCGGCCTTCATTTTTGGAATGAATTTTTTCGCGGTAGCGATAATATCCTTGGCAATGACCTTGCCTTGCAGGTTAGCGCTGTCCCATTGCATGATTTGTGGCGGTACAAAGCCGATCACACCTACTTTGATCGTATGCTCCTTGCCACTTTCATCCGTTACTTTTTTGTCCAAAATTTTGTATGGTGTAAAATAGTTTTTGTCATTGGTTTCATCCTGATCACCATCGTCTACGTAGACGTTAGCGTTGATATAAGGGAAGTTGGCTCCCTCCAGCGTCATGTCAAGAAAATCGAGACCATAGTTGAATTCATGGTTACCGATATTGCCTGCATCATAGTCAAGCAGATTCATCGCTTTATATACAGGGTGAGTTTCACCCTTTTTCAGAGGATCAATCTTCGCTACAAAATCACCCATCGGGTTCCCCTGAATCAGGTCACCATTATCGAACAGCAGGCTGTTCTTCGCTTCTGCACGGGCTTTCTTGATCAGCGTAGCTGTTTTCGCCAAACCATACTGATCTGTCGCTTTGTCTGAATAATAATCGTAGTTAATCAGATTGTCATGAATGTCCGTTGTTTCCATGATCCGCAATTTAACTTTGGCCGCATCTGCAGCCGACACAGGTACCGGAAATACCGCAAGCACGTTTAATGCAACGAAAGCGGCAGTCAGGCTTGATAATACTTTTTTACTCTTCTTCAAAATAACCCCTCCCGGTTATGTACATCGAATCATGCCATATTAGCAAACAACAGGCACAGAAAATAATAGATTTCATGCGTTGTGCATGCTGATAATCGGATGAGCATTCATCTGTAATTATCAGGTTAGTTTATCTCACATGAACATCTATTCATATCTGTGCGCGTTATTTACACCTCAAATCATAACGTAATGTTAAACGGTTGAAAAGCATTAATTTTTACATTATCCGTACATAGTTGGACGGGTTTATATTTTCATGCGTAATTTCGACAATTTTCTCGGTTTTTTAGCCAAAATATAGGGAATATTTCATTCAAATTTCAAATGTTACATCATTATAACACCACGCACGGATTAGTCATAATCTGCATACCAAAGAACCCGTGAACCCATAAAGGGATCACGGTTAATAGGATTGATGTTATTCATCGTCTGACAACAAGTCTGCGCAATCATTGAATTACGAAGACGTGGCTGTGCATTACTGCTCCCACACATGATGCTCGTGGTCTTTACCTGTATATTCAATTCGTGAAGGAGTAATATCCAGAATGACATAGTTGGGATCATTCGGTCCATCGAACCAAGCTTTCAGCTCATCATTCCATACTTGCTCACGCAGGCCTTCATTTTTGGTCACTTCACAGGTTCCCTCGATCTCCACAACTTCCTTGGAACCTCCTGCCTCGTAACCAAGCAGCAGGCTGACATTCGGATTGTTCTCCAATTCCTCCACCTTGTGTGTACGGCGGTTGGTTGCCAGGTGAATATTCAGACCATCGTTGAAAAGAGCCATATAGCGGGATTTCGGTTTTCCATTCTCAACGGTCGAGAAGCTGCAAAACGGGTTATGTTCCAAAGCCTTCACAATGTTTTGTTCCAATTCATTCTGGTTCATGGGAGATGCTCCTTTCGGTTTGGGGGGGATGTTTGCAAGCTTGGCTTTGAGGCTCAGAACCAAAAACTTATGCAGGGTAACCGTTACAGTGCCGAATCGTTCTTTCGATCGCTGTTATCCCCGGATTATTATTGAATATTTTTCAGTGGGGCATAATCCGGTGATAAAGGCGAACGCTTCGCTTCTCCAGAATCGATTTCGTCCCTTCCACTACTTCTGCATGCTTCCAATGGTATAAGCAACTCAAAGCCCAAAAGCTCTTTAAACATCTTAGGTTTAATCTTGTAGTAGATTTACGTCTTTTAATCAGACATAGACTATCTGTTTAGAGTTCACAGTAACCTGTTTGATGTACAAACAGCTGTACTTATAGTGTACCCGCCTCACCTATGTTGAATCCCTGAACCCGAATGTATGCATAAACATGATGAAGATTTATTTTTCATAAAAGGAACTTCTAGTTTAGATCCCCAAGGTAAATACGCGGTTCTCCCTTTTTCAGCAACAATTCACCGATTGTCTTGGGGTACAGGCGGATGTCCTTCAGCGCTTCAAGTGCAACCCATTCTACCGCCACCTGATGATCATCCGGGTTCGAGCCTTCAAAGACAGAAGCCTTCGGATCAACCAGGCTGCATGCAAAATAAAATTCTACCTGATGGATATCCGCATCCCACTCGGCAAATTCATGATTTGCACCGATGTATTCCCGGATATGCAGCAGTTCTCCCACATCCACGGCCTGTCCGATTTCTTCCAGACATTCCCGGGCAACCGCATCCTTCAGCTCCTCGCCTTTCTCCTGCCCGCCTCCAGGAAAAACATAAGCATCGCCATACTGGTCTTTCAGACGAATCAGTAACAGCCTGCCTTCCTGAACGATCACCGCTTTGGCCGAATTTCGTATGGGTTTCATCGTATATCATCCCTCATTTCACATCTATATAAGTTGGACTAAAGATTTCACACAATCCACTCCGATGACAGAATAACCTTCCAATCGCTATCCAAACTTAATCCGCCTGATACGCAGTTACGATTACATCCTCAGCTTCCAGCATTTCACGGATCGTTTGCGCAAACGTCAAAGCATGCTCTCCATCACCATGAATGCAAACTGTATCTGCCTGGATAGGCACCTCAGCACCATCCAAAGCGATAACCTTGCCGTACTTAACCATTCGCAGCACCTGCGCCAGAGCCGCTTCCGGCTGTTCAATCAGCGCTCCATGTTGACTGCGGGGTGTTAATTTGCCATCTGAACGATAGGTGCGATCCGCGAAAACCTCACTCACACCACGCACACCGATTCGGTTTGCCGCCATGATCAGCTCGCTTCCTGCCAGACCGTACAGATACAGCTCCGGCTGCACTTGATAGACCGCTTCGGCAATAGCCTCCGCAAGCTTGATGTCGGCTGCTGCCATATTGTACAGCGCTCCATGCGGCTTCACATGATGCAGTCGCCCCCCATTAGCACGAACGAAAGCATCCAGTGCACCAATCTGGTACACCACCATATCATAGGCTTCCCGCGCTGTAATCTCCATCGTTCTGCGCCCGAACCCCTGCAAATCCGGCAATCCGGGGTGGGCACCGATAGCGACCTGATGCTTCATGGCTCGCTCTACAGTAAGCCGCATCGTTGCCGGATCACCCGCATGGAAACCACAGGCAATATTGGCTGAGGTGATTAGGGGCAGGATCGCTTCATCGGATTTCATCATGTTACGGTAAGCCCCGTAGCTCTCACCAAGATCACAATTGATATCTAATGTATAACCATGCATCATGTGCCCTCCGTTTCTGCCATTTTTCTGCGAATCAGCTTCTCCAGCAGCTGAAATTCCCGTTCCCTTTTTACATAGAGGCGGCGGGCTTCTTCATTCGTGATCTGTACAAAAGAAATTCGTGCCCCTGGCCTGACCTGGGCCAGAATCGGCAAATCCACAGCGGCAGCCTGTGCAATGACAGGATATCCCCCAATGGTCTGATGATCTGCCATCAGTACAATCGGTTGTCCATCCGGCGGGACCTGCACAGTGCCATAAGTAACCGCTTCGGATAAGCGATGCATCGGCTTCTCCAGTTCCAGCCGCGGCCCCTGCAGGCGATAACCCATGCGATCCGATTGAGGAGAGACCACATACGATCCGGTATAGAATTGCTCCACACTCTCCGAGCGGAAACAGGAGATGTCTTGACCACGCATGACTCGAATGACAGGTTTACCGTAATAGTCGGGCCGCTCTCGTTCCGATAAGAGCCATGCCGGGGCTGCAATACATTTGTTTGTACTGAGATGCTTTGTCATCCAGTGTATCCACTGCTGCACTTCGCCATTAATCACCCCGGTTCCGAGCACATCCGAAGTACGCAGGGCTCTTCCGAGATAGCCGCCTAGTCCTGTTTTGAGGTCTGTACTTCGACTGCCCATCACTTGAGGCACATCTATTCCGCCTGACAGTGCCAGATAAGCACGCAAGCCATGTCGACTTGTACCGAATTTCAATACACTGCCAGCCCGCAGCAGCACAGGGCGCCACATCGGCACAGGCTGCTGATCTGCCGTCACACTCAGATCGGCACCACAGATTGAGATCAACTGGTCTTTCAGCATGTGAAGCTCCGGCCCTGACATCGTAATCTCAAGGACAGCTGAATGTCTTGCATTGCCGACAAGCATGTTGGCTGCTCTGGACGCAAAAGCATCCATAACCCCGCCTACGGGTACACCGTAACGACGATATCCGATTCGGCCCTCGTCCTGCACTGTTGTTAACAAGCCGGGACGAATGACTTCAAAACCCATCATTCTCCCCCTTTCGCGCAAGTTCCTTGTATTGCTGCATCGTGATTGACTGAAACCGAACAACGTCTCCCGCTCCAAGCAGACTCGGTGGATTCTCTTCCGGGCGAAACAGACGGACAGGTGTACGACCGATACACTGCCAGCCTCCAGGCGAGGTGACTGGATAGATGCCCGTCTGTGATCCGCCAATCCCCACCGTTCCCGCCTCCACTCGAAGCCGCGGGGTGGCCCTTCTGGCTGTAGCAATCCGCTCGGATAATCCACCCAGATACGGAAATCCCGGAGCAAATCCGATCATATGTACGAGGTAGTCTGCAGATGTATGTATCGCAATGACTTCCTCTATCGTTAATTGATTTTCTTCAGCCACATGCTCCAGATCGGGCCCAAACGCTCCACCGTAACATACCGGAATAGTCACGATTCTGGAGGCAGACGGAGTACCGCCCGTTTCCATGTCTTCAGACTTGCCAGGCTCATCATCCTTGTTGGGCTGACTCTGTTGATATAAGTGATTCGGATGATGCAGAAGCTGCAGCAACCGCCTGCATGTTTCCTCGTAAGACAAACTCGACGGGTCGTAAAACAGTGTGACAGACAAATAAGAGGGAACCCATTCCACCAGTGATGTCAATGATCTATTTTCCAACAAGGCACACACCGTCATCACTCTATGATGCACTTCTTCCGATAGTACATCACCACAGCGAATGACGATGGCCTGCTCTCCAAGTGGAGACAGCATGTCTTGGGTCCATGTATAGCTGCTTGCCGTCACGGCTTCCTCCCCCTCTTCTTGTCTTTCCTTTAATCTTCTCTGCCGTCCAATGCTCTCAGCAATAACGAGCGAACCAACGGGAACGGCTCAATCTGAAGCTGCTGCAGCTTATGTTTTAATGTGAGAGCGTCCATTTACAGATTCCCTTCCCCTTGCTTCAGATGTGTGCTGCAGTTATACAATTCACACTGCCACGCCTGATCGCGATGCACCACTCGCGTAATGGAGGTATTGTCCAGCTTCACGCTGATATCCTGCTCTGGCACCAATGCCCGCAGCGTATTTCGAAGCACCGCCCCGTGACTCACTACGATGACTCTTGCACCCGGGTGCTGACGAAGGATTTCTTCAAGCATCTCTGTGCCACGCGCAGCACCTGAAGCTGGTTCTTCTTTTCCCAAATCGAGAGTACTCCAGTCCAAGCCCCATTTCGCAATGCGTTCCTCTTCTGTCGTTCCTTCCACCTGTCCTCCGCCCATCTCGCGCAACCTCGGGTCCAGATGAATCTCCTGAATGCCCAGCCGCTCCCCGATTATACGGGCTGTCTCACTTGCTCGCTGCAGATCACTGGCATAGATGGCATCCCACTGTTCCTCGGCCAGTCTTGCTGCCAGCAAAACTGCCTGTTCTCTGCCCTCCTGATCGAGCGGATTATCTGTCTGTCCCTGCGAACGCTTTTCTTTGTTCCACGCCGTGCTTCCGTGACGTATTAATGCAATCTCCGTCATTTTGTGTTCCCTCTTTTCCTTATTAGAGCTCTGTTCATTTTGATTGTCTTTCGCTATCGCAATTCGTCCTCTGTAAAATGTTTTCGGGTCTTCGGCTTCGTAAACTTGCCCTCGTTGTAGCTGTTCGACCCGTTGCGCGGGATAGACAAACTATCCCAGGCACCTTGTTTCAGCATCTTGGCGGTATGCACAATCTGACCGACATGATAGGGATAATGAGCCAGCTGTCTCATAATTGCTTCCATTACGGTGTGACCTTCGTTACGAATGTATATGATCTGGGACAGGTGATCCGGAGTCAACGAACGCAGAGCTGTCAGCAAACAGTTCCAGCCTTCTTCCCACTTGAATAATAGCTCTTCCCGGGTATGAAAATCTCCTACAAATTCGGCATCCCGTTCACGCCAAGGCTTCTCTCCGTCCGTTGTCAGCACATCGGTCCAGCGGGACAGCATATTTCCCCACAAATGTTTGACAATGACCGCAATGCTGTTGGTATCTTCATTCCACGTATGAAACAACTGCTCAGTCTCAAGCTGCTCCATGGCCCGTTCACCCAGCTGCTTGTAATACATAAACTGCTTCTCGGCTGTCTCCAGAAAAACCTGATTCATATCCATCCGTATCGCCCCCTATCGAATTATGAAATAGAAATGGAACATGCATTATGCCGGAAAAGAAAACGTGCCATCCGCATTTGGTTCAAAAACCATAACCTTGCTCACAGCATCCAGATTCAATTCACCATAGATATGTGGAAAAAGCTCATTCAGTTCATACAGATCTTCGTAGACCAGCTCTGCCTTCAAGACGCGCTCCTCAATGCCAAGCAATAACAGATCGGTTCGGCCCGCATAATACTGCCCGGCTACCCATGGAATCTGCTCAGCAGTGGAGCAATGAATGAAACCGTCCGTTTGCAGACTCTCGGGTGCATACGTGTCTCCTTTGGATACTTCCTCCCATAATGCACGGGAAATAATACTGTAGATCATAGATTACTGCCTCCTTCGCCGCTGTCTTACAGCCTGTCTTTTATGAGAATATTATAGATCATCCCGAATGAGGGCGTACAATTTCTGGTCTGTAAATACACCTTTAATTTTCAACTGCTTACGTAACAATCCTTCTTGGACCATGCCTAGTTTCTCCATTACACGTGCCGAACCGATATTGCCCGCATTGCATTTCCCTTGGACGCGATTACAGCCCAACTGCTCAAAGCAGTAATCCATAACTGGCTGCATCGCTTCCACCGCAAGCCCTTTGCCCCAATATGTACTGCCGATAGCATAGCCAAGTTCACAGCTCTGCATGGATTCATCCAGATCGAAAATGCCACCTCTACCAATAAGCTTGCCGGTTTCTTTCAGCACAAAGGCCCAGATATATACCGTTTTCTGCTCATAGTTTCGCAGCACTCGCTCCAGGTACCCGATGGAATCCTCCTTGGTCTGATGGCAATGCCACAAGCTTTGCTCACTTACTTTGGGGTCGGACGCAAACGCATAATATTGATCGAGGTCATCCATCGTAAGGCGTCTGAGATACAGCCGCTGTGTTTCAAATTCAGGTGATTCGGCAAAAAGCTTGTCAATATCCATTCTAAATACCTCCTGTTATAAATTTAAAGGCGCAGGATCTTACTCAGCAAAAAACGATCTAATAGATAAACACATACAATGCCGATCAGGTATCTGATCAAATCCATAACAAGAAATCCACGACCCAAAATGAGAGCTCCCCATAAGGTTGAACGCAATGCGGTCAGCCAAGGCACCTGAATCATCTGGGAAAATTCAATAGACCAACTGAATACAACACTGATCAAGACGGCTCTTGCACGACTCCACTGGATGCATACCATACGTATGCCATAGTAGATCATGCCTGCCCAAAGGGCATCACCAAAATGTTCGTGAACGAAGTCCGGCAATACGGCTCCATATGTTCTCGAAGCCAGCCCAGCTGCCATCGTAATGATTACGGCAACCAGATATAAGCATCTTTGTCTAACTAACACCCTGTTCATATTCCATCCATCATAACCTTACATCCAGTTCAGGAGGTACATAATTCCACCCCAATGGATTCAGCCACTCGGCAATCAGATGCATGCCATTCCAGGACTTTACCTCACCCATCAGATCAATAATCGGCTTGGCTGGCAAACCAGGAATTGACGTGCTTCCAATATGCTCAAATGTATACATATCCAGTCCTTGTAACAGCCCGCTCAACTGCCTGATTTCTTCCTGAGCCTGCAGACTCCAGGCGGGATTAGCTTCTACAACCTCTACGGATTCTGTTGCCCATGCAGGCCAGTTCTCCGGTTTCATCTCATCTTTCATGTCCATAATCGCCCCTTACAATGGTATTTTAAGTTCGAAAAAGGAGGCGTTATACACGCCTCCCCATTATATATCATTGTTCCACTTCGCATTGATCGACATGAATCAACTCTGAAACAGAGCAATATCGCTTCAATGGCCTTTCACCGCTTGCCGCAGAAGCCTTACTTGTGTTTATTATTTTACCGTTACAGGTATCGTTACCTTTTTATTGCCCCATTTGGCTGTGATGCTTGTCTTGCCTTTGGATACCGCGACAATTTTGCCATTGGCGACTGTGGCTACACTCGGTTTGGAGCTGCTCCACACTGCGCTACTTGTCACCATCGTTGTTTTGCCAGTGTCATACTGAGCCATCACACCCAACGTTATACTGGATTGCGGAGACAACACCAGACTCTTCTGGCCCAAAATCAGTTTCTTGAGCGTAGGTACTACACTCACTACTGCAGTTACAGTCTGGTTCTGATATGTACCTGTCAAAGTAACTTGTCCTTCAGTCAGCGCTTTGACTGTACCATTTTTCACCGAAGCTACACTCGGATTGGATGAAGTCCAGACGATGGATTTGGACAGATTAACTGTTTTGCCATTGGAGTACGTTCCAATCACTTTCAGTGCCTTGGATTTCTTGAGGCTAAGCTCCATTGTTGCCGGTGTAACCTCTACTTTGGTGATGATATCAGTCACCGCGACAGGTACTTTAACGGTGGTTGAACCGTATTTCCCCTGCAGCAGCACCCGACCTGGTGTGACTCCTTTAATTTTTCCATTTTCAAGCACAGCCAGATTATTGGATACAGCCCACACAATGTCCGAGGTGACATCCTCTTCCTTGCCATTAGCACGTGTAATCGTTACCTTCGGGAGTGTGCCTTCATTCCCTTTTACAAACGTATAGGAACTGGGTGAAGCCTTGATGCTTTTGATCTTATCTTGTACCTGAACAGTGACTTGCGCTTTGACTCCGCTCACTTGCGCAATGATGGTTGCTTCACCTGCCGCGATCGCCTTGATTTTGCCCTTCGTCACCGTTACAACCTTCGCATTGCTTGTAGACCAGGTCACTCCTCCCGTAACATCCTGTTTGTTATCAAAACCTTCAACCGTTGCCATCACCTGATATGATACAGTCTCACCTACACTCATCTTCTGTGAACTGCCGCCGGTAATTTCAATTGAGATTACATCACCCGTCGCTGCCCAGGCAGACGATGGCACTGTAACGGTGAGTGCAAGAATCAGTGCGAGCATGCCTCGTAAAGCCCATTTCATTTTACTCATGTCCAGTCTCTCTCCTGTCATCTTTTTTTCGCCTTCTCTAACATCCAATATTTTACTGCAACTATACCTTATATCGGACAAGAGGTGGTTAAAGTTAATGACAGGATCGGAAAGAGAGTGAGGCCCCTTTTCTGATTTTCATTGTATAATATACAAAAGTGACGAAATACTGTTGTAATACAAACCATATAAGAGGGTGAGGCTTGTATGATTGAGAAAAGTTTGCTGGACATGGTTGCTGTTAAAAACACCAGAAAACGTATGAAGGCTATCACCACCTCAACGTCTACCAAGATTCGCCCGGAAGATGAGATGATCTTATTAATGAAAACCGCCCGCAACCGTTTCGAAAAAGCACTGCAATCGGGCCAGATTGAAATTATTAACGAGCGTGAATGGAAGCTGCATCCTCATCGTCATATCTCTTCTTTTTGTTCCTCACCCTGCTCACACACCGGCAACATCAAACGTTCGAGTCCGCCCATGTATGGTCGCAGCGCTTTCGGAATATGAATGCTGCCATCGGCCTGCTGATGGTTTTCCAGCAGTGGAATCAGAATACGCGGTGATGCTACGGCTGTATTGTTGAGCGTATGGCAGTAAACCAGCTTGCCCTGCTCATCCAGGCAGCGAATATTCGAACGGCGAGCCTGAAAGTCATGCAGATTCGACGACGAATGAGTTTCGCCGTAAGCGCCGCGGCTTGGCATCCACGTTTCGATGTCATACTGTTTGTACGTTTTCTGCGACATATCGCCTGTACATACAGCCACCACACGGTACGGCAGCTCCAACTGCTGCAGCAGTTCCTCCGCATGTCCCGTAATCTCCTGCAGCATACGCTCCGATTCCGCTGCGTCCGGTGCACACAGAATCACCTGCTCCACCTTGGCAAACTGATGCACACGGTACAATCCTCGCACATCCCGTCCACCCGAGCCTACTTCACTGCGGAAACAGGTCGATACTGCCGCCAGTTTTACCGGCTCTTTCACATCAATGACTTCATCCGCATAATACGAAACCAGCGGCACCTCGGATGTACCTACCAGCCACTTGTTCTCACCCTGCAGCTCATACACCTGATCCCGGCCTGTCGGGAAAAATCCGGTATTCACCAAAGCATCCTCTCTGACCATAAGCGGAACCTCAAGCGGTGTGAATCCGTGCCTCAGCAGCAGATCCAGCGCAAGCTGCTGTACTGCCCGGTGCAGCAGCAAACCAGCGCCCTTCAGCACATAACTTCGCGTTCCGCCAATCTTCACGCCGCGCGGAATATCAATCAGTCCATGCAGCTCCCCAAGCTCGACATGATCCTTTGCTGCATAGTCAAACTCGGGCAGCTCGCCCACCCGCCGCAGCTCCACATTATCTTCGTCCGACAGACCTGCAGGTGTATCCGGTGATACCACATTCGGCACCAGCCATTGCAGTCTGGTTACCTCCTCCTGAATCAACGCCAGCTCTGCCTCTTTCTGCTCCAGCTCATCATTAAGCTGTTTCACCTGTGCCCGCATCGTCTCTGCTTGCTCCCGCTCTCCCGTCTGCATCAGCTTCCCGATCTCTGCCGACAATGTATTACGCAGACGCCGCCCTTCCTCTGTTTGCTGCAGCAGTGCTTTGCGTTCATTATCCCGCTGGATTAACACCGCAATATCCACTTTGATTTTTTTTCCGTCAGCTGCCGCCTGAACCTCTTCTGCATGTGCCCGAACCCACTTCATATCTAACATGGTCACCGTCTCCTTTGGTTAAAAAAATACAAAGAGCGCCCTCATCCCTTGGGACGAGGAGCGCTCTGCTCGCGGTGCCACCCAACTTGCCGAATCATTCAAATTCTTCTGATTCAGCCTCTTGGTCCGCGATAACGGGCGGTTCCGGTTAACTTGGGAAAGTTTCAATTCGCTCCCTGGCGAAAACGCCTCCGAGTTGGATTCTCTTCAACGGCATGATCCGATCTGTAATTGTGTTTACCAGTATATACGAAGACAGATTAAAATTGCAATCTCTCAAGCCCGATTTTTAGTAAAAACCAGAAAAATGAGTTCTTATGCTCGTTGATCCCTGTTAACACAGGCTCCTCTTACGCAGCTTTGCATTGTTAAATCAGATACAGCTATAATCGTATAAAGTGATTAAATGACTAATTTTCCATCCAACAATTGTTTGCCTTCAGGAGGAGATCAACGGTAAAAGGTCTGAATTCAAAATATTCCTCTATACAATAGAGTATATGTTATAGAATGGAGCTGTTTCTCGATGAACATGAATCCAAACAACCTGATTTCATCAGAGGCCGAGGCTGCCAACCAAAGAGCAGATGAACTCGTCCAACAAGCTAAACGCAGTATATGGGCTAGTGGCATCCTGACCACAATCGTTAGTGCTGTAATTTTGATTGGCCTATTTTATTGGATTGCTTATATCAGAACTTCCTGAGTCATTCGCCCCAAAAACAAAAATTAATCTGATTTTCAAAAGAGAAGGGTCAATATAAATTGCCCAGGAAATACTGATAAACCACTCTTCTCCTGAGAGATAACCGCTCTATTCAACGATGGATTCAAGCAGATACAGCTGTTTTCCCGCCCTTGAACAATCTGCTGAACAAATATCGCACGAGCGGTCCTAAAATAAGCAGCTGCAGTGGCAGAGCCAGACTAAAGTTACGTGCTATGGTATGCAAATACGCCCCAAATACAGATACACCATTTAATTGATCGGCAATATAGGCAGTCACAATGCCATACAGAGACATGATCAGAACCATACCAATGACCATAAACAATGACATGGTAATGATGCCTTTTACTTTACCTGACTTGGCAAATGGCAGGGAAAAGGCAATTTTTTTCGCAACAGGACCAACAATGAAGGATTCCACCAAAAATGCGATAATAAAGCAGATCACGAATTGAAGCAGGATCTGCATCATAGACATCTGGTCTAACATTCCCGTGTGCCACAGATTAAAGGTCATCATCACGAGAACCATTCCTGTACACATCATGATTCCAAAAATAACTTGTTCTTTCTTGCTTACTGGCATTACACTCATCCTTTCTGTAACTTGGATCATTATAGACAATTGCACTCCCCTCTCATAAGTGAACATTATGTGAACGTTTGGCGAATAGAGTATATCTGAAAACACGGAATGAAGCCCACTTCGCTGAATCCCCCTTCCAAACTGAACGTTTACCTCAGGCGTGCCGGGACACATCAAGGGAAAGTGACGCAGCAAGGGTTGAAAAGGCGGCAAAAGATGCATCTCCAGCGGTTTTCAAGACCCACCCTAGACACATACTCGTCACTGGCCTATAATTACACCTAGTAATGCCCGTAACTTCATAGTTTCCCAGGGGAGTCGGAATTGGCCGGCTGAGAGTGTATCCCATCAAGATACTAACCCTTAGACCTGATCTGGATCATGCCAGCGTAGGAATCGGAGTATATTGCAAGAGGCACAGCTATAAGCTGAACGCCCTTCTCTCAAACCTGCACGCGTCCCGGATTACGGGGGCGCTTTTTTTGTTTTCTTTTGACAAGCAGAAACAGAAAAATGTCGTCATCTGGATAACCCGCGAGGTATAAATCAGCCGATTTATGCAAAGGGATTGGATATGAAGCCAAGGAGTACCCCGTGCCACCCGGCCGGACAGAACGAAGGAGAGAGAATCGAATGAACTGGCGTAAAATGTTGGGAATGTTATTCATGTGTGTACTATTGGTGACCGTTGCAGCATGTGGCGGTAAAGAAGCCGCACCGGCCGATCAGAACGGAGGTGCCAGCACAGACAGCAAAAGTGAAGGCAGCAGCGCGGCACTGAAAGATATAAAGGTTGTGCTCGACTGGACCCCAAATACCAATCATACCGGTCTGTATGCAGCCGTAGATCAGGGATTCTATAAAGCAGCAGGTCTGAATGTCGAGATTGTGCAGCCAGGAGCTGGCGGTGCAGATACAATGGTCGCTTCTAACGAAGTACCGTTTGGTGTCAGTTACCAGGAGAGTGTGACTCAGGCGCGCACACAGGACGTACCTCTCGTATCGATTGCGGCAGTGATTCAGCATAATACATCCGGTTTTGCCGCTCCAGTGGATCGCAAGATTAAATCGCCGAAGGATTTCGAAGGCAAAACGTATGGCGGTTGGGGCTCGCCGGTTGAGGAGGCTGTGATGCAATCCATTATGGAGGGCGAAGGTGCTGACGTATCCAAAGTCAAAAATATTAATATGGGCGACGCGGACTTTTTCACAGCGGTCAAACGGGATATTGATTTTGCCTGGATTTTCTATGCCTGGACCGGGATCGAAGCAGAACTCCGCGGTGAACCCATCGACATGTTATATGTAAAAGATTACGCCAAAGCGCTGGACTATTACACACCTGTGCTTGTGACTAACGAGCAGACGATTCAGAAGGACCCTGAATTGGTGAAAGCTTTCTTGAAAGCCACTTCCGAAGGGTATCAGTATGCGATTGACCATCCTGAAGAGGCTGCGAACATTCTGATCAAGGCTGTACCTGATCTGGATAAGGAATTGGTGCTGGCAAGCCAGAAATGGCTCAGCCCGAAATACAAGGACGACGCACCTCGCTGGGGCGAGCAGAAGGAAGAAGTGTGGAAGAACTACACCGACTGGATGTTTAGCAAGAAGCTTCTGGATAAAGAAATTGACGTATCCAAGGCGTATACAAACGAATTTTTACCGCAGTAAAAATCGCTATTAATAATATTACCTTAGGTAATATTATCACTTTATGTAAAAACGTAATTTGA
The DNA here is from genome assembly GCF_050171015.1 of Paenibacillus sp. TC-CSREp1. Taxonomy (NCBI): domain Bacteria; kingdom Bacillati; phylum Bacillota; class Bacilli; order Caryophanales; family Paenibacillaceae; genus Paenibacillus; species Paenibacillus sp. TC-CSREp1. Next base: position 82,147 of record NZ_JBNOKM010000015.1, read on the forward strand.
TATTTACACAGAAACGTAAAGTGTAGAAGCGAAGCGATCGCCTATAGCTTTTTCTGTAAGAAAGCTACATCGGAAGCTTGCGCTTTCTCTTGATTTATTTGCTAAACACAATGGATAAGTTGATTTTTTGTACACAAGAACGGAGAGTACAGACCCCTCAGAAGAAGCGAAGCGGTCGCCTTTATCACCGGATTTTTCCCTTTGAAAAGGGAATCAAAAAAATCTGGGGATAACAGCGATCGTAGAGGGGACTGCACTCGGAGTGGCAATGTGTACAATCACTATTCTACTTATCCCCCCCACACCCGAAAGGAGTCTTGATCTCTCATGGCAAGCACGTTACTCAGCATTCAAGTGATACCGAAAACGCCAAACGGCGAGAATTCATACCCTTATGTAGACCGCGCGATTGAAGTGATTCAGCAGTCCGGCTTGAAATATCAGGTTAATGCACTCGACACCACGATGGAGGGCGAACTTGAGGAACTACTGGAAGTGGTCCGCAAAATGCATGAGGTGCTTGTGGAAGCCGGCAGTCCAAGCATCATCTCCCAGATCAAAATCGCACACAGTCCAGACGGGTTCAGCATGGATATGCTGACGGAGAAATACCGCTAATGTCTGCCTATTTCAAAAGTGTATGGCCGCCACTTGTGGCGGTTATTCTCTTTATTGCGATATGGCAAGGGGCGGTTTCCCTGTTCCATATTGAGAAATGGATGCTGCCTGCGCCGTCCGACATCGCTCGTGAAGCAGCTTCACAGGCCGATCGTCTCGGCATGCATGCCTCTGCAACGATCCAATTAACCCTGATCGGCTTTGCGGCCGGAACAGCCGTTGGCCTGGTCATTGCGATGGTGCTGCATCTCATTCCTTTTCTCAAATCAGCCTTGTATCCTTTACTTATTCTTAGTCAAAATATTCCGACCATCGCGCTGGCACCGCTTCTGCTGATCTGGTTTGGCTTTGGCCTGCTACCCAAGCTGATTACGATTATTCTGGTCTGCTTTTTCCCGGTAGCGGTCGCCGCTATGGACGGACTCACACGCACCGATGCTGCGATGATGAACTACATGCGTATGGCTGGCGCGAAGCGCCATCATATCTTCTGGAAGCTGGAGCTTCCTCATGCCCTGCCATCGGTATTTTCCGGCATCAAAATTGCCGCCACTTACAGCGTGATGGGTGCAATCATTGCCGAATGGATCGGTGCAGACAAAGGCATCGGCTATTATATGATGCTGCAAAAGTCAGCGTACCGTACAGATCGTCTCTTTGTAGCGATCATGATTATTGTGGCGCTCAGCCTGCTGCTGTTCCTGCTCATTGCCTTGCTGGAAAAGCTACTTGTACGCTGGCGTCCGCAAAAACGTTAAACCTGTACCACGAGTCTGTACTTAGGATGTGATCACCAAATGAAACAGCTACAGGACAAACCAGATACAGGCATAGAAGCGACCAAACACGGTCACACAGCGTTGACTGGAGCAGGCATATCCAATACGCATGATGCTCGCCTTGCTTCTGTCGCCACTCAGGTTGCTGGTCCAACCGATACTGCACGCACGTCTAATTCGGCAGTTGCATCTGTTCCGCCTGCGCTGGATATCGTGGATGTGCATGTATCTTTCAAGGAACGGCGGCGTAAGCTGCCCGTGCTAAACGGGCTGTCCCTCACGGTGGAGAAGGGGGAATTTGTCGCCATCGTTGGCCCGTCCGGCTGCGGTAAAAGCACCTTGTTCCACATCATTGGCGGTTTGTTGAATCCGCAGGCGGGCGAGGTGCGGATGAACGGCAAGCCGGTTACGGGGCAGCGCGGGCATATCAGTTATATGCCGCAGCAGCCTGCCCTCTTCCCTTGGCGGACGATTGAGGACAATGTGCTGCTCGCGGGCGAGGTAGCCTCTGCCGCAGCTTTCACTGCCTCCAATGCTCTACCGGCTCAGCGCCCCGAGGCTCTCGCCGAGGCCAGGCAGTGGCTAGGCAGCGTTGGTCTTGCCGGATTCGAGCGGGCATATCCTCATCAGCTGTCAGGCGGGATGCAGCAGCGTGTGGCTTTCCTGCGTGCATTGCTCAGCCCGCAGGAGCTGATGCTGCTGGATGAACCATTCAGTGCGCTCGATGCCCTGACCCGAAGCGACATGCAGCGCTGGCTGCTGGATATCTGGGAACAGAACCGCCGCTCGGTGCTGTTCATCACGCATAATATCGAGGAGGCGCTGCTGCTGGCGGATCGGGTGTATGTGTTATCCAATCGGCCAGCAGCTGTGCTGCACGAGGTTCAGGTTCCTTTTGAACGTCCAAGACGAGAGGAGATAACCGAGGACCCTGCTTTTCTCGAACGCAAACGGCAAATTGCCCAGTGGATGAAAGAAGAACAGCAGAAAGCCCGCCTATCTTGATATTTGGATAGCGCGGGTTTTTTAGTTAATTTTTCCTCCATTAGGTGATCCATGTGATGGGAATTGGCGTTATATACTATGTAAACCGATACAAGGAGGATTCCCTCATGCACTCTCAAGCATTCGCACCGTTAATCGACGCTCATATTCATTTGGATAAGTATACTCCAGAGGAACGAATTGAGCTGCTACTCAGCTTGCCGAATCATCAGGTTGAAGCCGTGATCGCCGTTTCTATGGATTTAGCTTCTGCTCAGGCGAACCTGGAGCTTGCCAAGCAGTATGCACGTTCCATTTTTCCAGCCTTCGGATATCATCCCGAGCAGCCGCTGCCATCCGCAAACCAACAAGAGCAGCTCTTTCGCTGGATCGAAGAGCACATTGAACATGCTGCAGCCATTGGAGAGGTCGGCTTGCCCTATTATAATCGTGAAGAAGCCCGCCGAGCAGGCCTAGACTTTGATCAGAGTGGTTATGTAGATCTGCTGGAGCAGTTCATTCTGTTAGCCAAAAGGCACAATAAACCGATTGTTCTGCATGCTGTGTATGAGGATGCAGAGATAGCCTGCGATCTGCTCGAAAAACATCAGTTTACGCGAGCACACTTCCACTGGTTCAAAGGAGCCAAGCAGACCATCCGGCGCATGGCAAACAACGGATATTTCATCTCCTTCACACCGGATATTCAGTATGAAACCGAGATTCGCGAGCTGGCGCGGCAGTATCCTGCGGAGCAAGTGATGGCAGAGACGGATGGGCCATGGCCCTTTGAAGGACCGTTTCAGGGACGTATGACACATCCCGTCATGACTCGTCAGGTGATTCAGGCCTGGAGTGAGATTACGGGGATGGGCACCGAGCGAGCAGCACGTCTGTTTTACCGGAATACGAAACGCTTCTACCGTCTGCCGGAATAGCAAAAGAAAATCCGGTGATAAGCGTATGCTTCCGATGCAGCTTTCTTGCAGAAAGCTTTCAGGCGACCGCTTCGCTTTTTCAGTTTTTTTCTGTCCTCTCCGTTAACGTGTAAACGAATAGTTCAACTTATACAGTGATTGTAGCGCTATCGTACATCAAAGCAAAGAGCCAGTCTACCTCATTCTGAACTCTCTCACCTAAGTTATACGTTGGCAGAATCCAACGAACGAAGGGGATACCGTTCAGTCATGACCGACTGGCTATTTTTCATCTTGAAGACAACCTCGCATTACCGCTTCAGGAAACCTCTGCGCACCAGAAATGCTCTTACTTGCATACGTGCCGGTTCGGTCAGACGCTTTGCCATCAATTCAGACCATGGGGTTGTGCGTTCCCCGTTCGTCCGCTCCTTCAAGTATTCCGTCGTTATAACATCGTACTCCTGAACCCCTTGCAAGCTCTGCTCAGGCTGGTAGCGGTTATGATGGAGTACGGCCTTGAGCGGCAGCCGTGGACGAATGCCCGTCTCCTGATCCGCAACTCCGATGCACATGCCATATACAGGGTATACGCCATCTGGCAATTCGAGCAGCTCAGCCACTTCTTCAATACGGGTGCGAAGTCCACCGATGTATACAATACCAAAGCCAAGGGATTCCGCTGCAAGCGCGGCATTCTGGGAGGCCAGTGCAGCATCAATCGTAGCTACCATGAAATTCTCGGTTGAATCCGCATATGTTTCCTTCTCGGGAAGGTGTCGTTTCGCTGCATCCTGCAGACGGTACAAGTCAGCACACCATACGAGAAACACCGGACATTCATTGATATACGCCTGATTTCCTGCAAGCTCGGCCAGTTTGGCCTTCCGCTCTTGATCCGTTACAGCAATAACCGAATACGCCTGTACATTGCTTGATGAGGATGCCATCTGTCCCGCTGCAACAATGGCAGCGAGCTGCTCTTCACTAACCGGGTCCGGCTTGAATTTGCGCACAGAGCGGTGTTTCATCATTAATTCAATCGTTTCATTCATGGCTGCTCACTCCCAATCCTCGAAGTACGAACTCCACCGTCTGTTCGGCAAGCTCTTCTGTATTCATGTCCTCATAATCAAAACCAAACCGCGAGTGCTTGGCCCGCTTGTGTGCGAGCGCTGCTCCCATAACCTGAAGCATGGCGTACGAAGCGGATTCAATTTGAAACAATCCCTGATCTTTGCCTTGCTGCAGGTATTCCTTCACTTTATTCCAGACCGGGTCAAGGTACTGAAATACGGTTGTGGTCCGGTGAGTGCGAAGTGTAATTTCCAGCTGCACAATGTCACTCATCTCGCGATCCGTCATCGTAAACCTCACGACCTCACCGACAATTCGGCGGATACCTTCAATTGGAGACATCGATTCTGCAGCCAGCCTACTCAGAATATGCTCGGGGAAAAAATGCTCAAATAACGCATCAAACACCTTTTCTTTGCCGCCGAAGTGATAAGATACCAGCGACACATTCGCTCCCGCCTCATCACAGATTTGACGAACGCTTGTCCCGTCATACCCCTGCAGAGCAAAAAGTTTTTTGGCTGCAAGCAATATCCTTGTTTTAATATCCAATTCCGGTTCCGTCATTTGTTTCTCTCCTCTTATCCGTTCAGTGTCAGCTGCTTCAGCCCATCCCTCCGGCTGCAAGCACTCACTTCATTCTATCTATTATATTACACCAAGCACCCCGATGAAAATCACCGGGGTGCTTGGTGTGTGTATAGTGCGATTGCTACAGCATCTGCGAAGCTTAGCTGTTTGCTGGAGCCGGGCTTGGTGCAACCGCCGGCTTACGTCCTTTTTTCAACAATGTCACGGCCAGAGACAACACCACAGCAACGAGCAGTACAATCACGATGGAGCCTGCTGCAGATTGCACGCCAGGACCTCCGAGCTGAACGCTTAGAATGCCCTGAACCGCATAAGTCGCAGGCAAGTAATGACCAATTCCACTATAGAAGCTGTTCAGCAGTTCGCGTGGTACCATAGCACCCGATGATACCAGCTGCAGGGACAATGCGATGATGTTAAACAGGCTGCCTGCCGGACCAAAGCAAATCAGGAAGAACTGGGAGAAGAACATAAAGGTACACAGGAACAATGCCTGGAATAACCAGAATGCAACAAACCCTTGTTCAATCTGTCCACCGAGAGCCACAATGAGGGAAGATCCGAGCAAGGATACCACAAGTGCAGAACCCACATTGATTACTGCCCGGGCACCGAACAGCGTTAGACGGGAAAACATCGAAGACAACATTCCCATTGCTATCTGCAGATTCATGCCCATGATCATCGCACCGACATAAGATGCAAGCACCATCATCATAGGTACCATCTGATTGTTCATGCCGTTCACCGGGTTGATGGATGTTGTTTTGCCTTCTACACGGTTTGTCAGATTCGCTGCTGCCTGAGCGGCCTGATCCGCAGGAGCACCCGAAGCGGTCAGAACGGTCTGCACTCCTTGGGCAGAAGCTTGTTTGTTCATTGTGTTGGTTACGCTCTGCGACACACCTTGCATCATGCTTTTAATCGTCACCGGGTTGGCTTCGTTAATGGTGTATTTGATCTCGGCAGTGGAGCCAGCCGTCTGAAGGGACTCATTGAATCCAGCCGGAATGTCCAATACCATGTGCACTTGATGATGCTCCAACTGATCCAGCGCCTCAGCTGCACTCAGATTGGCAACCGTGTGGAATGGCAGCGTCTCTGCCAACCGATCGGCAATACCTTTGGATAATTCACCATCCTCGTTTACAATGGCTACGGTCAATTCCTTGGTTCGGTCATTGACACCGGAATATGCAGTCATCCAGATCACGCTAAAGATAACCTGAAACATCAGTGCAGTAGCTATGCCTACAATCACTGGCGGTTTTTTAAATAATGTACGTAAAGCTTGCAGCATATAATAGGTTCCTCCATCTTCGAAATAGTTCTAATTTGATTTAAACAATCGTTTGAATCAAACAATCGTTTGAATCAAACAATCGTTTAAATTTTAAAGGCATATGTCTATATTGTCAATACATTTTCATGAAATTCAGAAAATTTATCGTTGTTTTCAGGAAATAATATGTTTATTCCAAACATTATTCTCCTCAACCCTGGTTCCGATTCCATATCTTCCATCTTATCCTCCATATGTAGTGAAAAAAAATACACGGTCCGCCGTGAAGCCAACCGCGCATTTCTATCAAGCTGTTATCCGGTTTGTTTCACACACTGTTTTCTTTGCGTTTAAAGTTTTTCCCGATTCAGCTTCAACCGCTGCAAACGCAGCGCATTCAGTACAACCGACACCGAGCTGAACGCCATTGCAGCACCGGCTAGCCAAGGAGCCAGGAACCCTGCTGCTGCAATCGGTATGCCAATGACATTGTAACCAAGCGCCCAGAACAGGTTTTGCTTGATATTGCCCATCGTGCGGCGGCTCATCTCAATCGCATCTGCAATGCTGTTCAGGTCACCGCGCATCAGCGTAATATCTGCCGCTTCCATCGCTACGTCCGTTCCGGTTCCAATCGCCATGCCGATATCCGCAGTAGCCAGCGCAGGAGCATCATTGATACCATCTCCGACCATCGCTACCTTGCGGCCGCTCTCCTGTAATTTCTTCACTTCTGTCGCTTTGCCCTCTGGCAGCACTTCTGCCAGTACGTGCCCAATGCCCGCTTGTTCCGCTACAGCTCTGGCTGTTCGTTCATTGTCTCCTGTAATCATGATGACATCAATTCCCATAGCCTGAAGTCGTGCAATGGCTTCCCGGGAAGTATCCTTGATCGTATCCGCTACCGCAACGATACCTGCCCATTGCCCCCGAGCAGCAACGAGCATTGCTGTGCGTCCATGCTCCTCCAGCTGATTCATCTGCTGCAGCATTTCCTCTGGCACTTCTACTTGTGCATCGGCAAGCAGGCGGCGGGTCCCCACCAGAATTTCCTCATCGGAAACCATAGCACGCACGCCATATCCTGGCATGTTCTCAAACGATTCTGCTGCATTTAAAAGCAAACCTTTCTCCCGAATGCCGCTTACAATCGCCTCGGCTAACGGGTGCTCCGAGCTATACTCCGCCGCTCCGACACGTTGAAGCAGCTCCGCTTCCGTCCAGCCCGGTGCGGTGATCACATCGGTTAACACAGGCTTGCCCTGGGTAACGGTTCCCGTCTTGTCGAGCACGACCGTTTGAATCTGCTGCGCAGATTCCAGATGCTCACCACCCTTGAACAGGATGCCGTATTCCGCCGCCCGGCCCGATCCAGCCATGACAGAGGTTGGTGTTGCAAGCCCAAGCGCACATGGACAAGCGATAACGAGCACAGCGATCGCCTTCTCGAGCGAACCAGCAAAGTCACCCGGGCTTGCAAACAGATACCAGATCACAAAGGTCAGTGCTGCAATCCCCACAACAATGGGTACAAATATCCCCGAGATTACATCGGCAATCCGCTGAATTGGCGCTTTCGAGCCTTGTGCTTGCTCAACCACCTTGATAATCTGCGACAGAGCTGTGTCCGAGCCTACCCGGGTTGCCCGGATGCGAAGAACACCGTTTTTGTTCATTGTTGCGCCGGTAACGGGGTCACCAGGCTTTTTATCTACAGGCAGGCTTTCACCACTCAGCATGGACTCATCTACAGACGATAGCCCTTCTTCTACAATCCCGTCTACCGGGATGCTGTCTCCCGGCTTGACCAGAACCAGCTCGCCCACAGCTACATAAGCGGCAGGAACCAGCACTTCCTCTCCGTCACGAATAACGCGTGCTTCACGCGGGGTCAATTCGATCAGGCTTTTGATTGCCTGTGAAGAGCGGCCCTTCGCCACAGCCTCGAACCATTTTCCAAGCAAAATCAATGTAATCAGAATGGCACTGGTCTCATAATACAGCTCCACCATAGGCATTGGAGCGGCAGCAACGCCCATATCACTGCCCATCGCACCATGATCCATTCCTTGACCTGTACCGAGAGCAGGCAGATATCCGCTCGTTAATGTCAGGTAAAGACTGTAGAAAAATGCGGCGCTGGTCCCGAGTGCAACGAGCACATCCATATTTGCACTGCCGTTGCGGAGCGCCTTGTACGCACCCACATAGAACTGCCATCCGATCACAAACTGCACCGGGGCAGCGAGCAGCAGCTGGAACCACGGATTCAGAAACAGCTCTGGCACATATATTCCCGAAGTAAACGAGAAATGCCCTACCATGGCCCACAATAACGGAACGGACAAAATTGCAGAGATGATCCACTTCCACTTCTTGCGCTGCAGCTCCTGCTCGCGAACCGAGGTCGATTCCTCCTGTGTTAACTGTAATTGTGCACCATAGCCGAGCTGTTTGATCTTGGCCGTGATATCGGAAGGTTTGAGCGTTCCGGCGGCATATTCGATATGCCCTGTCTCCAGTGCCAGATTGACGTTGGCCTGTGTCACGCCCGGAAGCCTGGACAGCCCCTTCTCGATCCGTGCAGAACAGGCCGCACAGGTCATGCCCGTAATATCCAGATCCACGGATTCGGTCACCGTACCGTACCCCAGTGCCGCAACCTTGTCTCGCAGAGCGTTGACGTTTGTTGTTTTGGGATCGTATGAGATTGTCGCCTGTTCGATGGCCAGGTTCACGTTAGCTTCATGCACACCTTCCATGCGGGAAAGCCCCTTCTCCACACGTGTTGAGCATGCTGCACAGGTCATGCCCGTGATGTGCAGCGTTGTCTTCAGACCCGGCTGGGCCGCCGGAGTGTGAGCAGGCTCTGCTTGTTCAGATGCGTTTGTCATCATGTCATCTCCTTTCAAAAAATCCAAATCCCATATACCCTGTAGGGGTATATTTCAGACGGAAAATCAGGCTTAAACCGCCCTAAATTCATATGGCTTAAGCCTTTCACCGCTATAACAGCTATACATATTTATCTCATCTTAAAATGATCCTTTGGACCACCTTACACTACGTCATATCCCTGGTCTTCAATTGCAGCTTTGATCTGATCTACTGTAACGGTCTGCTCATTATATTCTACGGCTACCGTTCCGGCTGCCAGATCCACCTGACCACTTGCCCCAGCGCTTTTCACCGCTTCTTCAACGGACTTCACGCAGTGATTGCAAGACATTCCTTTGACATTCAACGTAACATTAGACATATTCTATTCCTCCTCGGATATATTTGTATTTGATTTCACAGCTTTATCAACTGGTATCACCTGCGGCTTACTTCATCAGCTTCCTGACAGTAACCAGCAATTCATCCACAACCTCGTGTTCACCAGCCTGGATACGTTCCACAATGCAGCTCTTCATATGCCCTTCCAGCAGAAGCTTGCCTACGGAATTCAGCGCAGACTGCGCTGCCGCGATCTGGGTTAACACATCATCACAATATGTGTCCTTCTCAATCAAACCTTTGATGCCGCGAATCTGGCCCTCGACCCGGTTCAAACGAGAGATCAGATTGCTCTTCATCTCCTGGGAATGGTGGCTTTGACGAACAGGCTTGCCGTTCTGATCAAGATTCACCGCGTGGCATGTATCAGCTGCTTGCTGCTCAGACTGCTGTACTGAACCCGCCTGATCATTGGAGGCTGAAATTCCGCCTTCATGTGCATTTGTCTGCACTGGTGCATCTGCTTGCATAACTTTGGCAGAACCCTCCCCAGCATTAAATACAGGCTCTTCGGGATGGCTTTGATGTTCCATCATAACACCCCTTTTCATTCATTCTTTCCTCAGCATAACATACCCCCATGGGGTATTCAAGAGTTTTCTATTCTTTTAAAAAATGAATGTTCTGTGTATGTATCATCATGTATCTACAACTCATATTCCATTCTGCTGCTGCGCACCTTCAGCCCCATCTGTTCATAGAAACTCTGCGCATGTGAGTTAAACGTGGACACGGTTAACTCCAGGTGGTCTGCCTGCAGCTCTCGGCCCAGATCCAGCATCGTTTGCATCAAGCGTTTACCCGTGCCATACCCCCTATGGGTAGAATCCACCACCAGTTCATGAACGTAGAGCATCTTGCGATCGGTAAAAAGGGGATGCTCCCGAATTACGCTCAGCTGTGCGCTGCTGAATCCGATCAACTGCTTTGTTTCCACATGCTCCGCGACATAACAATAGCGGTGCTCCATAACAAGCCAATCCGCATATTCCTGCTCCCCCAGCCTGGTCTGCAAAGGCTTGTATATGTCCGGCCTTGCCTGCACATGCATCTCATGCAGATCATCCAGCAGCCTTGACACTCCGGCATAATCCGCCAATTGCGCACTTCGAATCCGTACTGCATTATCCATTTTCCTCTTCTCCACCCTTCCAATGACGTTTTTACAACATTATACAAGGATGAAAAAGCAGATACCACACCGGGGTACCTGCTCTGTCGATCTGTTATTCGAATAGGCCTTATTTTTTGGAAGACGTCTGGTTCCCTTCATTAAAAGCAACCGGTGACGGCTTGGCTGCCCAATCATCTGCCTGCGGCTCAATATCCACACCGTTCAAAATTTTCTTTTTCTCCATCAAGGAATCTCCATCTTCGTCCAGCTTGTTGCGAATCGCTGCTTCATCCTGAGGTTGATTGTTCTGTGTCATCGGGTGAGTCCTCCTTTTGCAATTTCATGTTGGATTCTGTTCCTGTATATAATTACCCAATGATTTCAATATCATTCGAAATACGCCAAAATGTACCCGCCATTCTCCACGTTCAGCAGAGCAAAATTTTAACTTTTTTTTGATGTAATTGATGTGATATGTCACAAAAGCCCTGCCTATAAGTGTTATATAGATGGATAGACAAATTATTATACTTGGAGGTATTTATCGTGAAGCCAATCTACAAAGTATTCAGTACCATGGCGTTAGCAGGAATCATCGGCACAATATCCATCGTTCCATTCTCTCCTTCGGCAAGCGCTGCAAAAACAAAAGCTGAAGCAGCCACCACCGTTACCACACCAGCAGCATCCAGCAAAACAACCGAAGCCCCGGCAGCAATTATTAAAAAAGTAGAACAAACGCTCAAAAAGCTGACTCAAAAAACGTACAAGCTGGATAAAGGCAGTTATCTCGACGGCCTCGGTTGGGATTTCAATGTCCTTGGCACACCTTTCCCAAGCCAACTGCTGGTTGATCTGAAAGGCAATATTCACTCCGGATTCATTCAGGAGAATGAAATTTCCTATTTTTTTGACAACAACAAACTCAGCTACACCCAAGTGGACGTATCGATCAAGGATGTAGCCAAAGAGGACATTGAAGCAGCCGAAGAGGTGTTTGGCAAGCTCGATTTACCTGTGGATGAGTTAAACGGTGTAGTGCTGCAACACAAAGGGAACAAAGAAATTTACGAGTTTATGTATACAAATGAAAAATTCGGCACCTGGATCGGGGTAGATAAATCCTCGCATCAGGTCGTTGCTGTGAATGCAATTGGCCTCAGAGATGATATTTTTAACAAGGGGCAGGAGGTCGTAGATGAGTATCATCGAAAAATGAAGGCCATCACCGCCAGACAATTACAGGAGACAGGTGTGGCACAGGCAGAGCTGCTGCTCGGCATTGATCTGAATGGCCATATGGTGGAAAAGAAAGCTTTCCCTTCGGATGTTGCCATTTTCACCAAAGAAGGCGCTCCTACCGTGGAAGGCAACTTCAATTCCGATGGTGTCTTCTATTCCATCCGTATCGTATACAACTAACAAACATCTCTACTCGTAAAAGGTACAAAATAAAAATAGCGTCCCTTCCGGTTCATAACCGTAGGGACGCTACTCAGCATGCTCTGCTCTATTATTATTGTTGCGCCTGATCCTGACGAGCAAGCGCAGCGAGCGCACGAAGCGCAGCTTCGATCTCATGCTCTACGGCCTTGGCAACCGCATCTGTATGCGGATCATACTCGGCAGCAAGATCACTGTCTGCGAAGCCGTCAATCGCCACGATCGCTCCAGCCCGCGCGCCGCGCAAGGTGCTTACGATGTAGAGCGCTGCAATCTCCATCTCGGCAGCGATCGCTCCAGCCTGCTTGTACTTGCGATGTGGAATGTCCTCCACACCTGTAAAGAATGCATCCAGCGTAACCGTAATGCCTGTGCCAACCTTGGGTACATGAGCATCCACGGAAGAAGCCTCGTCCTCCGAAGCGACTTTCTCGCTGCCCACTTCACGAGCTGCCGCAACCAGTGCACTGGTCACGTCGATATTTGCAACTGCAGGGAACCCGTCTGGTACAAGCTGACGGGTCAGCCCGTCCGAGCGGACCGCTGCCGTGCTGACAATTACGCTGCCTGCCGGATAATCGGTAGTATATGAACCTGCTGTGCCTACACGAATCAGCGTTGTCACCCCGGCACGAATCAGTTCCTCGAAGCAGACGGCTGCCCCCGGTGATCCTACACCATGACTGACAACAGCAAGCTGAGCACCTTCATACGTTCCGACAAATGTACGATATTCGCGACTGAATGCCAGCTCTCTGGCATCCTCAAGCTTGCGGGAGATCTTCTCTGCCCGGGCAGGATCACCACACACAATGGCATAAGCCGGCATATCTTCCGAATGAATCTGCAATATCGGCATCAACATGTTAATCAAACTCCTTCTTCGTCCACTCATCCTCAGGAATCGGCAGATCCTCGCCTGAGAAGCGCTGCTCCTTAAACGGGTCGGCAAAATGGTGGAAGCCATTGCTTTCCCAGAAGCCGTTGCGATCCTCTGTCATAAATTCCAGGCCACGCACCCACTTTGCACTTTTCCAGAAGTAGAGCTGCGGCACAACCAGTCTCAGCGGGAAGCCGTGTTTGGGCGTGAGCGGCTCACCGTTATATTTGAACGCAAGCAGCACATCATCATGCATCAGCTCTTCCAGCGGTACATTGGTCTCGTAATCATGATCAGCATGGATCATGACATACTTTGCTTCCGGTTTAACCCCAAGCAGCTTCACAAATTCAGAGAACCGGATACCTTCCCACGGTGTATCAAACTTTGACCAGCGTGTAACGCAGTGAATATCACTGACCGTGTTCACCTGCGGCATCGCCTGAAGCTCCGCCAGAGAAAAGACCTTCTCTTCTTGCACTTCGCCAAAAACCTTCAAGTCCCATGTGGACAGGTCATATTCCGGCACTTCCCCTTCATGCAGAATCGGGAATTTCTCCGTCAGCACCTGGCCCGGCGGCAGCCGATCTCCGTAATCGACGCCTGCTTTCGGCGGGGGTGTTTTCGTTTTTTTCAAACGTTCAGCCTTGTTATGCATATGTTGTGATTCCTCCTTGTTAACGCGAGCTTCCGCCAGCTTTCAATGCATCCTGCGCATACGTCCGGTCTTTGAAAAAGAACATTGCAACCAAGGTTACAATATACGGCAGCATCATCGTGAAATGAGTTGGCAGGGAGAAACCCTGCAGACGAATACTAAGTGCTTCCATGAATCCGAACAGCACACTGGACCCCATCACGCCGAGCGGATTGGCTTGTCCCAGCATCGTAGCAACCAGAGCGATAAAGCCGCGGCCTGCAGTCATGCCTTCCGTAAACATCGTTACCTGACCGAGTGACAACTGTGCTCCGGCGAGTGCACACAGCACACCGCACATCAGAACCGCGCCATATTGAATGCCACGCACCTTGATGCCGATGCTCTGTGCTGCGATCGGATTCTCACCCACGGAACGCAGGCGGAAGCCAGATACACTTTTAAACAGATAGAACTGCAGCGCAATGACAATAATGATGCCGAGATAAACGAGCGGGCTGTGACCTGAGAACACCGTACCCACCCAAGGAATATCCTTGATCAGCGGAATGTCCCATTTCGGCAGTCCCACCATATTCTTGTCGTAGTATGCACCTTTTACATCAAAGATCGCCCGCAGGGCAAACGTCGTGAGTCCCGCCGCCAGGAAGTTCAGCGATATACCGACCACAATGGCGTTGGCCTTCAAGTTAATACTTATAAACGCGAAGAGCGCCGAGAACAACATCACAATGACAATGGAGAACAGTACTGCCAGCAGTACGTTGCCAAACAGATAGTTACCAACAATAGCAGAGAACGCACCAATCAGCACAAGTCCCTCCAGACCCACGTTGAACAGACCGACACGCGAGCATAAAGCCCCGCCAAGCGCTGCCAGCAGAATCGGCGTCATGATGCGCAAGGTTGAGCCAAACATGGCTGCATCAAACAGTTGTTGCATTGGACTTTTTCTCCTTTCTCCGCTTCAGGAAGGAATAACCGATCTGTGCTGATACAAATAACGTCAAGACAGCCTGAATGACGCTACCAACCTCCAGCGGTACATCCGTGTTCCGCTCCATACCCATCGCACCAGTCTGCAGTGCTGCCAGCAGAATCGCGGCAAGAGCCGTGCCGAGTGGGTGAGACCGAGCGAGCAGCGTAGCCATAATCCCGCTCCATGCATAGCTGGCCGAGGATAACGAGCCGTCCAGAAAACGGTACTGTGTACCGAGCACTTCTCCGGCTCCTGCCAGACCCGCGAGACCACCGCTGATGACCATCGACAGCATCATCATGCGAATACGGCGCACACCGCCATATGCCGCAAAGGACGGATTGCTGCCCAGCATACGAATCTCATAACCGGTCACTGTTTTGTGTGTAAACCAGTAGATCAGAATCGCTGCTGCAACCGCGATAATAAAACCGGCATGCAGTCCCATGCCCTGAAACAGCTTCGGCAGCCAGATGCTCTGATCGATCATCGGTGTCTGTGCCATCGCTGCCGAGCCTGTCCGGTCTTTAAATGGATACGAAACCATGTACCCGCCAAAATAAGTTGCGATATAGTTAAGCAGCAATGTCGTAATTAACAGATTCATCCCGAAGCGAGCATCCAGCCAGCCTGCAAAAAGAGACCACACACCGCCAGCGATAATTCCCGCCAGGATGGCAGCAATACAGACGAACCAGCCCGGCCCTGGCAGATAAAGTGCCGTGAGTGCCGCACTGAGTCCGCCCAGAATCATCTGACCTTCCGCACCCATATTGAAAAATCCGGCACGGAATGCCAGCGCTACACCAAGACCGGCCAGAATAATCGGCGTTGCACGAGCCAGTGTATTCGTGAAGAAGTAGAAGTTGCCGAAGGCTCCCTTCCACATCTCTGCATACGTATCTATAACGTTGCCGCCCACGACCAGAATAGCAATCGCCCCGGCGAGCAAGCCAATGAGTACGGCAAGCAGCGGCTGTACAAGTCCGCGAAGTGTTTCTTTTACCCGATTCATACCCGCTCTTTCCCTCCTGCCATCAGCAAGCTGATCTGTTCTTCTGTCGCTTCCGCTGCCGCGAGTTCTCCGGCAATCTCACCCTCGTACATCACAATAATGCGATCCGACAATTGCAAAATTTCGGACAACTCGGATGAAATGAGCAGAATACCCGCCCCTTCATTACGTTTGCGCAGCAATTCGGCATGAATCGTTTCCATCGCGCCGATATCCACTCCGCGTGTCGGTTCAGCTGCAATTAAAAACGGGGTATCCTGAGCGAATTCACGTGCTGCAATCAGCTTCTGTAAATTACCGCCCGACAGAAATTGCGCCTTCGTCTCCGCAGAGCCTGTCTTGATGCTGAACTGTTTAATCCAGCTCTCCACCAGAAGTTTGGCCGCTTTGGCCTTGATGATGCCCCGTCTCTGCAGACGGTGATGGTGACCCATCAGTCCGTTCTCCTTCACGCTGGCATCCTTTGCTGCTCCCCACATGTATCTGTCCTCAGGAATATGGGCAAGTCCCTGCTCCCGAATTTTGCGAACCGGCCAATTTGTCGTATCTTGTCCCGATAAGAGCACACGCCCGCTATCCGGCTTACGAAGCCCTGCAATCACCTGAATCAATTCAGATTGGCCATTGCCCGAGATACCAGCAATCCCAACTACTTCACCTTTTCGAACATGCATATGAACATCCTTGAGTGCTGACCGATCCTTTGCCCCTGACAGCTGAACACCCTCCACCTGAAGCACAGCTTCACCCGGAACAGACGGCTGCTTGTCCATACGTACCAGTTCACGTCCTACCATCAGACGGGACAGTTCCTCCACATTGGTATCCTGAGCCTGCAATGTACCAGTAACTTGACCATCCCGCAGCACGGTAATCCGGTCTGCCACATCCATAACCTCTTGCAGCTTGTGTGTAATGAGCACAAAGGTTTTGCCCAGCTTCGCCAAAGACTTCATATTGGCCAGCAGCTCTTTCACTTCCAGCGGTGTAAGCACTGCAGAAGGCTCGTCCAGTATAATGATGTCTGCACCCTGATGCAGCACCTTGAGAATCTCCACGCGCTGCTGCATACCCAGCGGGCATTCAGCTACTTTTTTCCATGGATCAACTGGCATGCCATATTGTCTGCCTAATTCGTCAACCTGAGCAGCAGCTTTTTTCCGATCAAATACCCCTGCTGCCGCGGGCTCTCGCCCAATTACAATATTCTCGGCTACCGTAAAGGATGGAAACAGCATGAAATGCTGATGCACCATTCCGATCCCGCTGGCCATCGCCTGCGATGGTGTTGCAAAGCTAACCTCGCGTCCACGAACCTTGATCGTGCCTGATGTGGGCTGCTCCATCCCGTACAGCATACGCATCAAGGTTGTTTTGCCCGCTCCGTTCTCCCCGACAAGCGCATGAATCTCTCCCTCGCGCAGATTAAAGTGGATCTCCCGGTTCGCCGTGAAGCTGCCATATTTCTTCGTAATCTGCTCCATCTCCAACAGCATATCTTGCGTTCGCTCCTCTCGGTTGATATCAGTTCAACGTGAAATGGTTACACTGGGCACTCCGATGACAGAACAACCTTTCGATCGCTGTTATCCCCGGATTTTTTAGAACTCCATTTATATAGGAGAAAATCCGGGGTTAAGCGTATGCTTCCGATGCAGCTTTCTTGCAGAAAGCTTTCAGGCGAACGCTTCGCTTCTTTAGGTTTTTTCTGTCCTCTCCGTTATCGTGTAAACGTTAAGTTCAACATATATGGTCACTGTAAACAGTAGCAAAACCGGCTGCCTGGTTGGGCAGCCGGCTATAAACTTCTTTTTCACCCATGAAGGGACAATTATAAACTACTGTTGCAGTGGATCTTTCACTACAATTTTACCGGATACGATGTCATCTTTGATCGCTTTTACTTTGTCGATAACCTCTTGTCCAACAAAAGCATTCAGCGGAGACTGACTGTCACGTGTAACGTATGTCAGGCCTACACCGTCTTCTTTCAGGCCGTAGTTCACTGCACCTGCTTTGAATTTACCTTCTGCAAAGTCCTTCACCGTCTCATAAGCAACCGTATCGGTTGATTTCAACTGGGAAAGCACGATATGCTCCGGATCCTCCACTGTACGATCTGTATCTTGACCCGAAGTGTAGAAGCCTTTTTCTTTGGCAGCCTCGAACACGCCGAGGTCGCCTACAGCAGATGCACCCGCAATGAAGTCAGCCCCTTTACCGAATTGCACCAGCGCCAGCTCTTTAGCTTTGGCCGGGTCATTGAATCCACCCACATAGTTCACCAGGAATTCTGCTTTTGGATTAACCGATTCCAGACCCGCTCTGAAACCTTCTGTATATTTTTTGATCAATGGCACGTCCATTGCGGCAATCATGCCCACTTTATCTGTTTTGGTAGAAAGTCCAGCTGCAGCACCCAACAGATACGCGCCTTCATACTCACGGAAACCAACGCTGCGAACGTTAGGCAGATCAACCGTTGTATCTACAATCGCAAACGACTTGTTCGGATTCTCGGCAGCAACCTTTTTCAGTGCATCTTCTGCCTGGAATGTTGCCGTAATGATCAGATCATAGTTCTCGGCAACAGCTGCGCGAAGATTTTGCTCGAATGCAGCAGGGTCAGTGGATTCAATCGTTTTGGTATCGACATTGAACTCCTTGCCTGCTTTTTTGAAGCCTTCATCCATTTGTACAAAGAAAGGGTTGACCCCGATTTTTTCAGGAAGTACAAGTGCCATGCGCAGGGATTTTTCAGAATCTCCGCCTTGAGCGGATTGAGCGGATTGTTCGTCTTTAGAAGCCGAATTCCCACAAGCAGCCAGCAAAATAGCAAGCATTACAATTGATAAGACGAACGATAAACCTCTTTTCATTTTCGAAAATTCCCCTTTTCAACATTCTTTTTTTATATCCTAGCGGATAATGTCGATCCTTGTCAATACAACTTTCAGCGTTTACACTCATATGGAACATCGTCGTAAAATGTGGGTTTCCAGCCTCTGGAAGCCTTGCCGTGAATGGCTTTTTTTTCGTTGACATCTGGCGCGACTCCGTGCTAAAGTCAATCCAATTATTATATTTCTGATAGGATTTGTCAGAATTATGGCATATTCCTCTATTCTATTCAACTCATTTTTAAGGAGGCCTTTCATTTGAAAAAGTTCACGCAAATTACGCTGGCAGCCCTGCTGGCAGCTCCGGTAACACTCGGCAGCCTCAGCTTTAGTCTGCCTGCTTCTGCTGCCACAGCAACTCCGGTTCCGGCTGCACCTAAGGCTACCCTGACTGTACAAACACCAGCAGCCAAACCAGCCGCTGTCTACACCGAAAGCGCAGCAGATTTTGCTCAATTCCTGCAAGCCAAATATGGCATTCAGTTGCCAAAGCAAACGACCAAAGGTGACTTTATTCAAGCGATTGCTGCCATTACAGAAGCAAGCAGCACAGCCGACACTTCAGATAAGGAGGCCGCACAGGCACCTGCCTTTAGCGATCTTAAATCGGGTGATGCAGCCTACGATGCAGCTGTTGCCCTGTTCCATAACGGAGTTTTGACCGGAACCGAGGTGCATGCCCAGGATCAACTGAGCATTTACACAGCAGTGTTCCTTGCCGTAAAAGCAGCGGGATTTAAAGAACTCGCATATACTTATCCTGCTGACAAAACAGCCAAAGCACTTGCAAAGGCTGGCATCAAGCCTAACCGTTTGCAAGGACAAGCCGGGCAGGAACTAGCTGCAGCAATTGATACAGGACTGGTTCCGGAGAGCTTGTATCCCGCTCTTGTTAAGGGCGGCGCTGCAAGCAAGGATGCAGCGAACATTCTGCTTGGACGTGTGCTGATAAGCCAAGGTAAATATAAAAATGAAATTGGACGCTCCAATGATGCAGATATCTACTCCAAGTTGTATGCTGCATATCGCACAGCAGATCTGATTGAAGCTCCCGAGCTGAGAAAGATTGTGGATCAGGCGCTCCGCGAGGATCTGGTTACAGGGTACAACCTCAAAGACAGCCGCTTCGACTCCAATTTTATTGATGAGCTGACGTTGACATATGGTCATGACAGCATCAACCATGCCGTGCAGCTGATCGGACTGCTTCGCAGTGAAGGCATTGACGCGGATGTGCAGTTCCAACCGAAAACCTCTGCCTTCATTTATTTGAAAGAATGGGGCGAGCCCAAAGAAACACCGGACTACAAAGTTACGCAGATCGAAAATGGCAACTACATTGCCTACGCGAAGGAATATGATATTCAGTTCGAGTTCAATAACACAGCAGACAAAGCCCGTTTTAACGACATCGTACTGAACTACGCCAAAAAGAACAGCAACAGCACCTCGCCGCTGATTATCAACTCCTGGTGGCAGCCGCTGTATTATTCACCAACGGCACTGGCGAACTTCCCGGTGATTACCAATAACAAAATTACGCTTGGACATTATTATGCTCAATCCTTCTCACTGAAAGAAAATGCCAAAGCGATTCAGGACGGCTTCCGCAAGCTGGCCCCTGAAGCAAAGATCACCTCATATAACTTCTGGGTGGATCAGCCTTTCTTCAATTATTTGAATGGTGGCTCTGAATAACCAGCTTTCATATTTTTATGTCTGAACTGCTCTGTTTATAGCAAAAAACAAGAACCGTGCTTACCGAATTGCATTCAGGTTTCGACCTATGTTTTCGGGAGCACGGTTTTTGTATATGGTTTTACAAAATTCTTTCTCAAAATCAGATGATCAATGCAGGAATTGCCAAAAACAGGTCGAATTTCTTAGGTACACAAACACGCAATCATCGTTGCGCATCTCCGCAAGAACAGGAGTTAATCATGGTATATGACGGTATTCTGATCGGCTTGATTGTTGGTCTGTTCAGAGGAGGTGTCCGATATGGACTCCACCAGTTTGCTACACTCCGGCTGCGCAGCGGCTGGATCTTCCCTCTGCTGCTGCTCTTTCAATTTGGCATTTTCTATCTTCAGGAACGATGGAGCTGGGTCGCATCGATTAATGGTTATCTGTTTGCTGCTGTATATGTCACCGGTCTTGTTTTTCTGTGGCTTAACCGACATCATCGGGGGTTTACGCTAATCTGGATCGGGGTGTTTCTCAATTTCCTCGTGATGGCTGTCAATGGAGGCCGAATGCCTGTATCTGTGGAAGCTTCCGCAGTGCTTGGTCCCTATTATGTCGATCTGCTTCGGGAAGGTGGAGCTGTATCCAAACATTACATGATGGACGCCTCGACTCACCTGGCATTTCTCGGTGATATCATTCCGCTGTCCAATCCGTATCCACGAACACAGGTCATCAGCATCGGTGATGTTGTGATGAATGTGGGTATATTCCTGTTCATCCAATACATGATGGTGGATCGGGGCACGAAAGCGGTGCCATCCGCAAAGACAGAAACATCAGAAACATACCAACCTCAATGAGCATCAGACTGACCAGACAGACTCCAAGGAAGGGAGGTCTTTCCATGAAGAAATTTGAGGGTATTAAATATTCCCGCATTGTGATCAACGCCATTATCGTAGCTTCTGTCGTTGTGGCATTAACTTCGGGATACAAGCTTGGCGGCTAGGTTCTACTGCCAACCAGACAAACAGGCTGCGAGCGGCCTGTTTTTTCTTGCTGGATTTTCGGGAGCGATCTTGTTATGTTAAACAACGTATAGTATAAACCTGTACAACAATAATCAATATAAATGCAACGAGTCACTCATACGTATACGAGACGTTGTGCTGCAGCGTTCATTTATACCTAACATCACGAGATGACTAAACCCAAGCAGGAGATTTTTTTATGAACTTTATTCGTAACCTTATCCGCAAAACAGATCGAAGCAAAATGTATGTTTTTTTGCTCAGCTGTACCGGGATTGGCGTTTTTATCTATACGAACCAGTGGTCCTATTTCCACCTGACTACAGCCGAATGGGTCATGGTCTATACTATGCTGGGAGCTGCGCTCATCCTCGACTATTTTACATTCCAGATTCCCCCGAAGGGCAATCAGCAATCCATGGATTCCTCAGTGTATCTTGCCTGTATATTTATGTTCGGCGGGGCCTTCAGTCTCTCGGTGCTGCTGCCAATCTCCATCATACTGTTAATCAAGGACCGCAAGCTCGCATGGTGGAAGCATGTTGTCAACTTCAGTATTTACAGTCTCATGATTACGGGAGCTTCCGCCGTGTTTGAGTGGACAGGCGGACAAACCGGAGCTATTGACGGGTATAACCTGCTCCCTTATTTTGCGGCCCTGGCAGCTTATTTTATGATTAATACCATCACACTGGGATTGTTCTTTCTTTTTTCAACCAAGGATGCATTGCAGCAGATGAAACGGGTATTTGTGACCGAATCCCTTCTGGTGTATCTGTGTACGCTTATTCTGGCGCTGGTGCTTACCATTCTGGTCGTGCATAACGGCATGCTCGGTCTGCTTTTATACTTGAGTCTCGGCATTCTGTTATCCCACGCCTTCAAACAGCTGTTCATCATGTACCAGTCCATTGAAGAAAAGGCAAATTCGGATCAGCGAACAGGTCTGTTTAATCATAGTTATTTCGAAAACATGCTGGAGATCGAGCTGAATACAGCACGCACACAGGGAACACCGCTTTGTCTCGGACTGCTGGATATTGATGATTTCAAAAAATACAACGATCAGTTTGGTCACCTTCAGGGTGACAGCCTGCTGGCCTTGCTCGGAGATTTTCTGCTTCGCAAAACAGCGGGTACTCCCGTTACCGCTTTTCGCTATGGAGGCGAGGAGTTCACCCTCCTGATGCCAGGCATGGATCTCGATGAGTCCTACCGATTCATGAATAAGCTGCGCAAGCAGCTGAATGATACGCCATTTGAAGGAGTCGAGGTGCTGCCACATGGCTGTCTCTCCTTCTCCGGGGGAGTTGCCGCATATCAAGTGGATATGTATAACAAGTCTCAATTGGTGGATCAAGCCGACAAAGCGCTCTACTATGCCAAAAAGCAGGGCAAAAACAACGTGCATCGCCATGGAAGCAATGACGGCATGGAGCACGAGATCGATCTGGTTCAGGACGTCCGTGACATCGAGCAGCAGCTTAACCTGTTTCAATATAAAGACATGGATACGTTCAAACATTCCAAGAGGGTCTACAAGTACGCGCTGGATATTAGCGAGGTGCTCAAGCTGGACAATGCAGAGAAGCGGCGTTTTGTGCTCGGGGCCTTGATTCATGATATCGGGAAGCTGGAGA
This sequence comes from Paenibacillus sp. TC-CSREp1, assembly GCF_050171015.1. Taxonomy (NCBI): domain Bacteria; kingdom Bacillati; phylum Bacillota; class Bacilli; order Caryophanales; family Paenibacillaceae; genus Paenibacillus; species Paenibacillus sp. TC-CSREp1. The sequence goes on from NZ_JBNOKM010000015.1 coordinate 105,023, forward strand.
TTCCGTGGTCAATTCTGAACAAAAAGGAAAAGCTGACCTCAGAAGAATGGGATACGATTAAAGGCCATGTGACCTGGGGCAAAAAAATGGTGATGACGAACGATCGCTTCGCCGATCTGATTCCGTATATCGAACTGCATCATGAGCGCTACGATGGTCAAGGATATCCTTATGGCCTGAAAGGGCAAGAGATTCCGAAGCTGTGCCGGATGCTGACCGTCATTGATTCCTTTGATGCCATGACAACCGAGCGTCCATATCAGGAGACGAAAAATATAGAAGAAGCCATTGAGGAGCTTCGTGCCTGCTCTGGCACACAATTTGACCCGGAGCTTGCGGAATTGTTTATCGGTTATATCGAGAAACGTACCGCTCATCAGCGATCACCGTAGACACCCGGCTCCGAAACGTCAAAGCGCTATCCCATGCATACAGGGATAGCGCCATTTTCATTTTCATCGTGAAGTTAATCTCATATCAGATGCACTGAATGCATGCTGGATTCAGTCCTGTGATGTTTCTTCGCTGCTCATCGTATTGAGTTCATGTGAGGTCTGATGCAGCTCTTTGATCATCTGCTGCAAAAACATGTTGTCCTGGCGACTGATCCCGTGCTGATTGTCTTGAATAAGCATCTGGTGAATGTTTTTCTTGAGCAATTCACTGCGGCGTTCCAATACTTCTTGACTCATGTTGTTGCGTCACTCCTTAACATGTTTTGTAATGATTTCTCGTTCTATATAAGTATAGAGGAGCTTCCTTCATAGCGAAAACGGGCAGAGCCCTCCTGAGAAGAGCACATGTAGCCTCACCTAGCGTGACAACATTTCACCCTGTGTCATTCTTAGATATGCTTCTATATGCTCCGTGATCCTGCCCGCTTTCCTGACAATGGCCTGGACTAGGGTCTTGGACAAGGTTGCGTTATAATGATCCCATTACCCTCATTCCATGAATAACTTGACGTCCTGTATGGAAAAGTTACAGCCAGCTGCAGTATGATGTATCCAGCCCTTAAAAGGAGTTATGTATATATGTCCTACAAACAGATTAAATGGATGATCCTGCTGATCCCCACGATCACTGTGGGATTATGGGAGTACATTCGCCACCAGTTTCTGATGCCTTATCTGTCGATGGATGCCGGGAACTGGCTGACACCTGTCATCGTTTACCTGGTTAGTGTGACGCTGCTGAGCCGTTTGTTCCGCATGCTGGAAAGTGCAAGGGCCGCTCTGGAGCAGGAAAGAGCATCCAAGACTGCTCTTGCAGCCCGTGATCAGTTGGCGCGCGAACTGCATGATGGCATCTCACAATCCTTGTTCCTGCTCTCTGTCAAAGCCGACAAGGCAGGACGGAGCCTTAGCGGCACAAGTCACGAGCAGGAAATCCGCGAGATTCAGAAAACGGTACACGAAGTCAATACATATGTAAGACAGGCTATTGCTCAGTTACGTTATGTACCTTCCCCCATCGCTGATCCTGACGCAATTGCCCTGCAAGCACAGGTTGAATCCATCGTCAGCGATACTGTTCCTGAAGCAGACGTGCAATGGCATTGGACTGAGATTTCTCTCTCCGCCAAGGAACAAGTAGAGCTGCTCGCCTGTATTCGGGAAGCACTTCTGAACGTTCGCAAGCATGCCAAGGCTACCAAAGTGCTAGTTCACGCAGAAGGCAGCCTCTCTGACTGGTTTGTTCACATACAAGACAATGGCATTGGTCTTCAGGGAGACCCGATGCTGCTCAAGGACCGCTACGGCCTGCGAATTACGAAGGAGCGAGCCGAGCAGATGGGCTGGATATTCCGGCTGGAATCCAGGCCCGGTGATACGCGAATGATCATTGGAAAGGGGCGCACATAATATGGCACTGGTTCGTGTACTTGTCGTGGACGATCACGCGCATGCACGTGAAGCGATCTGCAGCATTTTATCCGAGGATAGCCTGTTTGAGGTCATTGGCACCGCGAGGAACGGACAAGAGGCACTGGAGCTGACAGAGCAATGGATGCCGGATCTTATCCTTATGGATGTGCAGATGCCTGATATGGATGGACTGGAGGCAACCAGACAAATCAAGCTTCGTTTCCCGTACGTTATCATTGTGATGGTGACCGTATCGGATGATGTCACTTATCTCTTTGAAGCATTGAAGCAAGGCGCTCAAGGTTATCTGCGCAAAAATCTGTCTCCCTCCACCTGGCTGGAATACCTGCGGGCGATTGTCAGTGACGATGCTCCGCTCAGCAAGGAGCTGGCATATCGCATTTTGCAGGAGTTTCCGCCCCCTCGTCATGAGGAAGTACAGGAAAGCCCGTTAACCGCGCGTGAGTTGGAGATTTTACAGTGGGTATCAGCCGGGTATACCAATCGCGAAATTGCCGAGCAGTTAGGCATCTCCGATCAGACCGTGAAAAACCATTTGAAGAACATTCTGCAAAAGCTACAGCTCGAGAACCGGGTCCAGCTTACCCGTTATGCGCTGGAGAGCGGGCTTGCCGGACGCAAGCCACGTAAGTAAGATAGCTCCGAATCGTCCGGACGCCTGAATGACACGAACAACGAAATATGAACACACGAACAATGGATGATAACATGCGTTCAGCAGGTTATGCTGTGCGCTATGTAATAGCGCAAGCAGCAGCACACATGTCATTTCATGCATTTGTCACAATTATGCGGAAAACCATGATTTTTTATAGCCCAATGTAGTCATACGCCTTCATTTTGGACAAAGTTATAATGGTATAGATTGTGCGCGAATGAACAATCATGGGAATAATCTGTAAATCTATAACCTGAGGGTGATGATTTTTTTGAATACTAAGAGCTTGACCCTGCGATGGAACAAGCGTCATTGGGTACTGCTCACCAGCCTGTTGCTGGTGCTCTGCCTTGTGATGCCGCAATGGGCCTCTGCTCATGCTTACGTGGTAAAGGCGTCGCCGGAAGAAAATGAACTGCTCGTCACCGCACCCCAGCGCTTGACGCTGGAGTTTAATGAATCACTGCAGACCGCCTTTTATAATATTAAAATTACCAGCCCGGACGGTAATCAGGCGGACGACGGCAATGTACAGATCGACCCGCAGCGCCCGCATATTCTGGAAACCGGTCTACGCTCCGGGCTAGGCGATGGCACCTACACTGTCAGCTGGAAAGCGGTATCTGCCGATGGCCACCCGATCTCTGGAGTGTATGTGTTCCATATCGGCGAACCATCCGGTTCACCTGCGGGTCTGAAGGACCTTGCATCCGGTTCGGGTGCAACTGGCGGACCCCTGAAATGGATCGTTTCGTTTACGGACTGGATTCAATATCTTGGACTATCCGTTATGCTGGGCATTCTGGCCTTTCTACTGCTGCGAATTGCCCCCGCATCGCTGCAGCGAGAACCGATGGATGTGCCAGGCAGTTACAAGCTGCTGTGGATCAGCTATAGTGCTGCATCCTTCGCCGCACTGGTAAGCCTTCCACTGAACACGCTGTACGAGTCTGGTGTCGATCTGAATCAATTCAGCTGGGCTCTGATGGGCAGCGCACTGAAGCTCACATCCTTCGGGCAGATCTGGATGCTGCAGATGCTGATCGCCCTGCTGATCGCCGTAACGCTTTTATCCGGCTACGATCTGGACCGAACCATCCGTGTGCGCATCTGGTCCTCATACGGAACACTGCTGCTTGTACTGGGCTGGCTGCTCACACACGCCATGACAGGACATCCTGCAGCTGCGGAGCAGCGTGTGCTTGCAGTGACTATGAACTTCGTACATCTGGTGGCCGCTGCATTCTGGATCGGGGCTCTCACCGCCATGGCTGTATGCTTGCCGCTGCTTACAAATCGGCTTCCTGCCAAAGTACGTGGCGAGATTTACTGGGTTACTCTGCGCAGATTTATGGCTTGGGGAATGGGTGCCGTCGCCGTTCTGGTCGCTACCGGCATCTATGGCAGTCTGGTCATCCTGCCTGCACCAGTGCTAACCTCTCTCTTTACGACTGCCTATGGTCTCGTACTGATTGGCAAAATCGCGCTGCTTGTGGTGATGCTTGTATTTGCATGGTATCATACCAAACGGGCAAGAGCAGCCACGGGATCACGTTTATTCCGCAGCCTCAAGGTCGAACTTGCTGCAGGTGCCATTATACTTGCACTGGCTGCAATCCTGACACATCTCTCTCCAGGCCAGCCAGCGTCAGCCGGACCTTATCAAGGAACAGAGACAACAGAAGATGGCTCGGTAATTACACTTCAGATCAGCCCAAACGTGACGGGAGAGAACCAGTTTGAAGTCAGCATCAAGAGAGCAGACGGCAGTGTAGTCAAGGACCTTGAACAGGTCACATTGTCCCTGACACATCTTGATATGGATATGGGCATCTACGAGATCACCATTCCTAAAAATGATACCGGCATCTACAAGGCAGATGACTACATCTCCATGCCAGGTAACTGGAGCATTAAAGTGCATGCGTTGACACGATCGCTCGATGCGCTCGATGCCGAGTTCAGCATCAAAGCAGCGAAGCCATAAGTTCTGCCTTCAATGTTTAAGCAGAACAGCATATTTTTTTTACAACAATTGAGAGGGGTTATATCTTTGAAGAAAACATCATGGGTATCCAAACTAACATCAACTGTAGCAGCAGGTACAGCAGCATTTCTGCTGTTTGCCAGCTTTGCGAGCGCTCACGTCACCGTAAATCCATCCAATGCACAGACAAGCGCATGGCAGATGTACACCATTAAGGTGCCATCCGAGAAAGAACTGCCAACCACCAAAATTACACTGAAAGTCCCGAAAGAGGTTACGTTCAAGCAATATCAGCCGCTAACGGGCTGGAAAATTTCGACCGAAAAGAACGAATCGAACGAAGTGACCTCCATTACATGGGAGGTTGACGGAGATAACCAGGGCATTCTGGCTGGACAATTCCAGCAGTTCAACTTTGTTGCACAAAACCCGAAGAATGAAGCAGAAGTGGCCTGGGATGCGTTTCAATATTACAGCGACGGAAGCATTGTAGAATGGACAGGAAAGCCTGGCGACAACAATCCGCACAGCATCACCACAATTAGTGAAGACCCTGCAGTTACCGGTAATGCCGCTGCAAGTGACGGACATGACAGTGCAGGTACAGCGGGAACCGCAACAGATGACAAAGCTGCTGACACAGCAACGGATGACAAGAAAGCAAATGATGACACTACTCTCGGAGATGCGCTCTCCGATACGGTAACAGGTCAACCTAACAACACGGATACGGATACGGGAACGCTGAAGCTACAGCAAGCAACGCTGATCGTTTCCATTCTGGCTCTGATCATGTCCTTCCTGGGCATCGCACTCGCAACACGTCGCAAAAAGCGTTAATTCACAATTGAATACGCAGCTTCATTATTGAATAAACAGCTAACTCTCATGTAAAAAGGAGTCTGCGCCATAAGGGAACATCCCTTTGGTGCAAGACTCCTTTTTACATGAATGATGATGCGATGCATGCCACCCGCAATATGGCAGTACACGCTGGTTTTTAACGCTGCTGATCCGTTTGAATCATCACTTCAATGTACTGATTCAAGCTCCGCTTCTGCATTTCAATGGCTTGAATACGCTTGGCCAGGCCTGCGAAAAACTCTTCAATCTGCTGCCTCGTATGATCGGCAGATTGTCCTTTCCAATCGTTCAGACGGCTGTACAGCGCTCTTGCCTCCTGCTCATCCGCTTGCATGCGAACCAGCAGCTGTGACAGCTCTTTCTCCGCAATCCGCAGATCATTCAGTTCCACCAGCAATTGTCCGCTCATCCGTGGTTCCCTCCCCCTCAGTGCACGTTCTTACCTTGAATGCTCATCTCTCCAGCCGGCCTTTTAACATTAGTTAAAATGTACAGGGCTCTCATCAGCCTGCCGGAAAGCCTCCGCCTTTTCCTCAATAAAGTTCAGGAACTGGCTTGTATGCTTCATATGCCACGTGCTCAGCTCCTGGATGGATGCGTCTAACTGAGTCACAATAGGCTCCAGCCTGCGGCTACGACTTGAATGTAAATATTGAGCCATACGTGTCCGCACCTGATTCAGCTCGGCATTGCATTGCTGGGCATTTTGTTTCCAGCGGGAAGCCACACTTTTCAGTTCTTCCGGCGTAACCTGGATTAGACCAGACCCCAGCGCAGCTGCCATACCTCTGCCCGCACCGCCTCTTAGTCCCATCGGACCCACCGCTTTGCTGAGCGGTCCGAGATTCTCCATAAGCCTTGGTGAATAACGTACTCGTTCACCCGTAACCGGATCATACAACTCGTTGGAGATATAACCATTCTTGAAGTCATACTGATCGAGGCTGTGGTAGTTTTCCCCGCCAAAGGTATTCTTGATTTTATCAATCAAACTTACGCCATTGTTGGCATCTGCATAATTTGAATCAATATAGTACGTAGAACCTACATGACGATCATATCCGCCCAACGTTCCGCTAGCGACCAGATCGCCCGGACTCGCATAATTCACAACTTGACCATCGAGTTCGCCCGCTTCGACCCTGCGACGCATTTCGGGCGTCAGATTGCCCATAATTGAAGGTGCACTGAATGTAACCGCAGGAAGGCCGGTATAAGCAGAGGCATACTGTGCATCCCCACCACCAAGAGAGTGTCCTGTCAGGGAGAAATTCAAGTCGCTGTACTTGTCTTTCATCCGGTTCGCATAATCCTCGGATTGATACATCTGGTTAGCCCAGCCCGTAGGAGACACGTTTTTTTCAATATCCTTCACTCGATCGCCCGTCCAGTTCTGTACATCTCTTACCCGGTCGCCTGCCCAGCTCTCCACTTTGGAAACACCTGTGAAATCTTTGACATTCTGGACACTTTTATCAAGCCATTCCGGTGTCAGGTTGTCTACAACTCGTGCTGTCTCCTGCTGTCCCTTACGGATCAACTCTCCGCCCCCGATGCGTGCATCCATCACAAAGTCAGGCACCGAGCGGTCCAAAGAGGCACTCCCCTCGGTTCCTCGGTAGGCAATGACAGCCTCCTTTGTCTCCGGATTATAGAACGTCACGGCATCGAAGCCGGAAAATTTATTGCTCTCTGTGCCCTCCAGCACTTGCCACCCGGGAAGCTCGGTCAGGCGGTCACCTGCCTTTTGATCCTGATAGGCTAACTCCGATAAAGTTTTGTACGTTTCATCATCGATGTTCCTGCCGTTACTCAATCACTGCACCTCCCCTTTTATTTGGCGTATGGATCATGACCTTTAGCTTTAATGACTTCTTCCAGCTCAGGACTGATTACAAGATTTTTGGTAATTTTTTTCTTATAGTCGTACGATATGCCAAAGTTCTGATCCTCATGATCCTTCACATGCCCTTTAAGTCCGATCTGCGACATCGCCATCTCTGGCAGCAGTTCCTTGCTTGTAACGACCACATCCAGTTCAAACTTTTCTTTAAAGTGCTGCACCACAACCTTCTCAGCCTCCTGGTACAACGCCTGTTTCTCACTTTCGGTCATCTTCTGACACCCTCCCAGCAATATAGTGAACACCATCATCAGTGCGAATAAACTTCTCATCCATTTCGTGCGCGGAATAGCAATTCCCCCTTTTGGCTCAAACCTGTGTAAGTAAAGAGCGCCCCCTCCACCTGTTACATGCATCATAGTACAAAATCAACATAAGACACATCCGCTCACAGGAGCGTTTTCCTGAAACTTTTCTCCTAGATGATTCATGCCTATATTTGGGTGTATATTACCCGGTTCTAAGACTGTTGTACCAGCAAAACCCTAACTTTTTCCATATGAAAAGCAAAAAACTTTCTTTCGAACACCGTTCGGTGTCAAAAGAAAGCCTTCTTTGTTTGCTATGCTCCACTGAAGCTCGAATGTTCTAAAAAGAGCCTGCTCTACAAACAAGCAGCTCTTTTCATCTGCCAGCCAGATCGGCTCGGCCTTTCCTGTCATTCCAGCACCATTCGCAGCGCGGTCAGCACAACCCCGATAATAAATCCGGTCACTGCGCCGTTGATCCGAATCCACTGCAGATCCTGCCCCACCTTGTCTTCAATTAGCGAGATGAGCGAAGCATTGTCCATTTTATCTACATTTTCACGAACGAGATTCCCGATTTTGGAATGGTTTTTCTCCAGCAGCGTGGTGACGCCTTCTACAATTTTCGCATTCATACCTGTCATTAACGCTTCATCCGCACGCAGATCAGCCAGAACTTTCTCAATCGCAGGCAGTGCATACGTATCTACGTAACGACCATCCTCCATCGCCACCAACGCTTTATCCCGCATCTCAGTGAGTTTGTTCAGCACGGTTTCCTCGGCATTCCAGCCATCCAGCAGATTGTTCTTCCAGCCGTTAAGGCCATCCTGCACAGCTTCACTCGCCGCAAGACGCATCGCCTGCATACGCAGCATATTCAGCACTTTGTAGCGCAGCGCACTGCCTTCCCGTTTCATATCCTCTACCCGGTCAAAAAGATATCCTTGAATAATGCTGCCCAGACGGTCTTCATTCAAATAACCCATAAACGCGTTCATCGCAAACTGCATGAGTCCGTTCATCTGGATACCACTGATCGCTTTCATGCCGCTTTCACCGAGGAACAGAATGGTCTCCGGCTGCACCAGCCACTCTTCCGCCTGCTTGAGCGCATAATCCAGAGCCCGAGCATCATATCCTCGCTCCGTGACCTGTACTGCGGCCCGTTCCAGAATAGGCCCCAGGTCAAACGCCCCGGCCTGTGACTTGATCTCTTTGGCAACCATCGGAGCAATCTGCTCCAGCGGCAGTCCTGCCAAAATGCGTTTGCACAGCGTATCGATCATCGTTTTGATGCCGTCACTGTGCAGTTCCCGACCCAGTGTGTCCAGTACAATCTCAGCTGCTTTGAAGCCAGCAATTTTCTCTGTGATGCTGTCCTTGTTCAGCAGATTATTCTCAACAGCAGAGACCAGACCTTCTGTCATCTTATCCCGGTTTTTAGGCAGCAGTGCCGTATGGGGAATGGGAATACCAAGCGGATGGCGGAATAGTGCCGTTACTGCAAACCAGTCCGCAAGTCCTCCTACCAGCCCCGCCTCAAAAGACCCTACCAGAAGTTTACCTACGGGAACCCCCTGAAATGGCAAGGATGCCGCGAAGCCGGCACCCATAATAACGAGAGACCAGGCTGCTGCTGTTTTGGTTTTTTTAGGTTTAGCCATAATTCATATTGCTCCTTTATCATTCATCTTGCGGCACGGGTAGTTACCGAAATAACCGCATCTTGTCAGTTAGGATTATGTAAAAGCTTCCTGCCGCTCGACTGGACAGCTCCCCGTTCATGAAGAGCCTTTATATCGAGTATGCTTCATTCTTTTTCTCGTATACTTCATCTTATCACCCGGAAGCGCTAAAACCAAACCTGCGGCTGCCGGAAAAGGATAAAACAGGAGTCTTTTCTCTGTGAGCTTAATATGCTTTTTCAAGTGCAGGTAAACTTTAGTATAATATGGGAGGACAGGCTGGCATACATACGATTGTATGCCAGCCTGCAGGGCATAACTTCCCAATTGCAGGGTAATAACATTATGTTGAACCGAAGAATCAGAGGAGGAATGACAGATCATGAAACACGTTCAGGACACAACAACGCTTAATAACGGGGTCAAAATGCCTTGGCTTGGGTTTGGCGTATTCAAGGTGAAGGATGGCGACGAGGTCGTAAACGCTGTAAGAACAGCGATAGAGGCCGGATACCGCAGCATTGATACCGCCAAAGTATACAATAACGAAGCCGGTGTCGCGCAAGGTATTCGTGAAGCCGGTGTTGCCCGTGAGGATCTGTTTATTACAACCAAGGTATGGAACAGTGACCAGGGGTATGAAAGCACACTTGCTGCCTTCGAAGACAGCATGAAACGTCTGGAGCTTGATTATCTTGATCTCTACCTGATTCACTGGCCTGTCAAAGGTAAGTATAAAGATACCTGGAGAGCACTGGAAAAGTTATATAAAGAAGGACGTGTACGCGCCATCGGCGTGAGCAACTTTCAGATTCATCATCTGGAGGACCTCTTGATGGATGCCACCGTAATACCTGCTGTCAATCAGGTCGAGCTTCATCCGCTGCTCACCCAGACAGAGCTGCGTGAATACTGCAGCAAACACGAAATTCAGATTGAAGCCTGGTCTCCACTGGGACAAGGTCATCTGATGGAGCACCCTTTGCTTCAGGACATCGCTGCCAAACACGGCAAATCTCCGGCACAGATCATTCTGCGTTGGGACCTTCAGAACGGCATCGTGACCATTCCGAAATCGGTAACGCCTGAGCGTATTCGGGCCAATACCGAGCTGTATGACTTCGAGTTAACTGCTGAAGACATCGAACAAATCAACAGCCTGAACGAGAATAAACGTTTTGGTGCCGATCCCGACAATTTTAATTTCTAAATTATAATGATGTGTTAGATTTTATCATCTCAGATGTAATTACACCCGCCTTCCTTTCTGTAAGAGCGGGTGTTTTTTGTATGTTATCTGCCCTGTCATAGCAGAATATAGCAGAACTCTTCAAAAGATGATGTGCCTCCATCTGATTCGAGATTTTATTTTTTTGTCAGCATAGAACTATTTCGCCCTCTCATCAGTCTAACGACCCCCTACCCACGAACAGCCGTAATGCCGTACCTCCCCCAATAAGGATTAAAGCCAAAACAATTGCGCCCTCATTACCCCATCTTTTGCTTAATTTTATGGAAAATAGAGCGAATAAGCCCATACATATACGGGAAGCGTAGTTAACATACTGGGGGTTTTTCCGCTAATGCCAAGATCACCCTGTATGGTACTCATCAACGGAGAAAGGGATGTAATTGGCGGCCGCAAATTCAATGAAGCCAGAATAAGTGCCAGGACGATATATAACAGTTTCACTATGGATCACCTCAAGATATCGTTGCACTCACTAAATGATTTAGACTGTTGATTTTTTTGTAGTGCAAGATTAGTATATAAGCATCCCAATGATTGAACAATACGATCATTTTTATTAAAATGATTATAAAAACCAATGATTTGAGGAGATGCAGATGGAAATACGTCAAATGGAGAACTTTATCGTCGTTTGTGAGGAACTCCATTTCACACGTGCAGCAGACAAAATTGGCATTTCTCAGCCTACCTTGAGCCAGCAAATTCGAGCGTTGGAGGATGAATTAGGTGTCCCCCTGTTCGACCGGGTAGGCAAAAAAATTGTAATGACCCAGGCGGGAACGCTGTTCCTGGAGCATTGTGTACAAATGGTTCGGCATTTACAGAATACCCAGGATGCGTTAGCTGAATTCCGCAATGATCAGCGAGGCAAACTGGTGATTGGAGTCCTACCGTCCGATTTGGACTACCGTCTCACTCCATTGCTTGTTCATTTCCATGCCCGTTTTCCCAAAGTAAAATTAAAAGTTGTCTCTTCGATTTACGTAATAAATCAAGTGCTGGATAACGAAGTAGACATCGGAATTGAGCTAACTTCTCCTCTTGATGACCGTCTTGTCCGTATTCCTTTGTCCAGTGAAGAATACGTACTCGTCGTTTCCGAGAACCACGCTTGGGCCGACCGAAAGGAGATTGGAATCAAGGAGCTGCATGATATCCAGACGGTGATGTTCCCGGAAGGATTCACAGGCAGAGAGCTGGTGGATGGCTATTGCCGGAAATATGGTTTTACCCTGAATACGATCATGGAGACAAGTTCGGCAACTTCCATCATTAGTCTGGTCAAAGCTAACGTTGGCGGAACCGTGCTTCCATATCCACTGATCAAGGCGATGAATGAACCGGCACTACGCATCATACGGATCTCGGACGATGCTCCTTACCGGCACTTTGAGATCATTCATCGGTCCGACCGTTACCTGACCCAATCTGCCAAAGCATTTATTGAGAAAACCATTGAATATTTTAATCAAGAATAAGTTTAGAAGGAGAGTGACTTGAATGCGTATAAAAGAGGTTAATTTGTTGACAGATCAAATAGAGGCCATGAAGGAGTTTTACGGTACGTTATTGGAGTTGGCGCTGCTGGAGGAGAGTACATCGTCGGTATCGTTCCGCGTAGGAGATTCCATCCTTGGATTACAGGAGGCTTCTGGTCAGGAAAAGCCCTTTTATCATGTCGCTTTCACGATTCCAACAAATAAACTCGCTGAAGCCAAGAAGTGGATTCAAGCTCGAAACATCTCTTTGCTTTCCAAGGACGATAAGGATGATTTCTATTTTCCCTACTGGGATGCAACAGCTTGCTATTTTTATGACCCAAGCGGTAATTTGATGGAGTTGATCGCTCACCATTCGTTGGAAAATGCAGTCGAAGATGCCTTTGATTCCAGGCAGCTGCTATGCATTAGCGAGATTGGTCTGCCTGTGGATGATGTTCCTGATACCATAAGCCAAATGAAGGGACAGTATCACCTTGAACCCTTTGCCGGGGACGGTAAACAATTTGCCCCGATCGGTGACGCAGAAGGCATGTTTATTGTCATCGATAAAGAGAAGAAGGCCTGGTTCCCAGACGGGCGTATGCCTGGTGTTTTTGCCACTGAGGTAAAGGTTGCAACGGGGCAGACTGGGAGCATTTCGTTACAGAATGGTTTGTACTCAATTGTTTCGATTTAATTTGGAGAGTCATGTGCTAACTATATCGTAAACAACTGGCTATTTTCACAGTCGAAAAAGGGGGCCTGATGACATAATTGTCTTCGTGTCCCTAATTTTGTCTTGATGAAATTGAATATCCGAACACATTTAACTTATCTCTATTAAATGCGTGTATTCCCAAATTCGTCCTTCATCTTCATTAATACCATATGGTTCATTTACATCGTTATAAAGTTTTAGCCCACATTAGCCCTTCTATTGGGTCAACAGCGCTACTAAAATCCTTATCATAGCACCAATATTCTCTTAGTTCTTCACCAACCCACAGTTCTTCGCATCTATAAAGTAAATAAATCGCTCCTCGCTTAAAAATCCCGATTCAGATGTCGAACATCTGGAATCGGGATCTTTATTTTAGAGTGCGAAATATGCTTACCCTTTGGACACCAGCTTGAAATCATCAAAGTGAAAACCTGGTGCAACGACACAAGTGACCAGTACCGGTTCATCACCTAGTGGACGTGCGGTCTGCCATACTCCCGCAGGAACAAGCACCTGCGGAGATTGTCCTGCCGCGATATCCATACCGAGAACCAGCACTTCCTCATTCTCAGGGTTTTCGCCGCTGCCGCCCAATTTCAACTCAATTGGACTGCCGCTATGCCATAACCACAGTTCGTCCGACAGCACCGTGTGCCACTCGGAGATTTCATGAGCATGCAGCAGGAAATACGTTGAACTTGCCGAGAAACGCGGACCCGAGTATGCATCTGGCAGAACGGATTGCGGGATTTGATATGATGCCTTCCAAACTTCCTTATACCAACCACCTTCAACGTGCGGCTGCATATCAAGTGCAGCGACGAGCGGTGATAATTCATGTGTTGTCATAACGTCTTTCCTTCCTTCCAACTCATTTTCGAGGGACCCCCGATCTGGAGTCTGAACTCGTTCTCCTTACTCTAAAACAACATTCCCGATTTGTCACCTTGACAACCTGCTTCCTGGCACCTGCAGCCCTTATACATAAGCCGTTAGGATTCACCTGCTCCCCGATTCATTTTCGTATTACAAAATTCATGCAGCCTCTAATGATAGCGTTTACAAAAATGTGAATTTTCCGTTATGATATGGATATCAACCTGAGAAACGACTTGAACCCTGAAGTAGAGAGGAGCTGCATAATGAGTCTCATCGAAGATCGGATTGGACCCAAATATCGAATCGGTGAATACGCTTTTACCATAGAACATATGCGAAGACATGACGGAAGCGCCATGCCGCAGCCTCATGCCCATCCTTTTTACGAATTATATTATCTGCTTGAAGGAGAACGGGTCTACTCCATGAATGGACAGATTCTGCCTGCACGCAAAGGCGATCTTGTGCTCATCAACCCGCATGATGTACATACCACCTCCAAAGGCAACAAGCCTGGCTTCGAGCGGATACTCGTCGGATTCTCCCCTGCTTTTGCCACAGGCATGGAGCTGGGAATCTGCGGTCTGCTGCCATTCGAATGCTCCAGTCTGCTGCGCCTTCCCGAGTCTGATCAGCCTGAAATTGAACGTATTCTGTGGAAGATGCTGCAGGAGTGCAAGGAACGGCGGCCTCACTACGAGATTGCTGTCCGAAGCCTGCTAGCTCAGCTGCTTATTCTGATCCATCGAGTGCAAGAGGTTATGCGAGAAGCTAACCCAGGCTCTCTGCACCCGATGCAGGACAAGATCAGTGAGATTGTAACCTATGTAAACCAACACTATACGGAACCCCTTACCCTGGAAGGTACGGCAGCCCGCTTCTATATCAGCCCTTCATATCTGAGCCGAATGTTCAGCCGTCTTACGGGGTTTCGTTTCAGCGAATACCTGCGGATTGTGCGTGTGCGTGAGGCACAGCGAAGACTGCTTTCGACACAAGAACGTGTACAATTCATTGCCGAGAAGGTTGGCTTCGAGCATACAGCCCATTTTAACAAAACATTCAAACAAGTCACCGGCACAACGCCGCTTCGTTATCGCAAGGAGCATCGGTGAACGGCACATCATCTAAAGAACAAATCAAAAGGACAGCCAAGCTCCAGCAGATTCCGCTCTTCACTCACGAAGAAGCGACCCCTCTTCTGGAGCTACGGCTGTTTATTTACAACGATGAAGCATTTATCTGCGAATGATAACGCCATTTCGTACTTCCGGCCCCACCGAGATCTGCCGACCTTCGGTATCTGCATCAGCTTCCCGGCATACAATACCTGCAGAATCAAGCCCGGTTACCAGCAGCAGCCTGCCATCGGCTCCCACTCCGTGAATGCCCTCCAGTGCCGCACCCTTGCAATTGTGCAGATGAATCAGGGGGCCTTCCGTAATACGGGCCTGAAGATTCGTAATCTGCAAATGTTTGGCCTGGGCACACTGGACACCGGTGCGAGCTTCAACACTATAACCTTCAATGCTCACACTATCCAGAGGCATCTCTGGCAGCCCGCTGACAAACAGAGCCGTATCGGCACCAGCACAGACCACATCCGAGATTCGAATGTCTCTGAAGATCGGTGTCTCTTCACTGACCTCCTGGGCCAGATCACCACCCCGTGCAGAACCTTCCTGATTGGCATAGAAAAAGGAAAACGAGATCGCTTCCATAATGATATCCTTCATATAGATACGCTCGATCTGAATATCTTCTACAATACCGCCGCGCCCACGTGCGCTCTTGAAACGCAGACCGATGTCCGTACCGATAAACGTACAATCCATCACCCGTACATGCCGGACCCCGCCCGACATCTCACTTCCGATCACAAAACCGCCGTGACCATGGTACACCGTGCAATCCCGAATTGTGACGTATTCCGAAGGCACTCCAAGCTCACGCCCCTCCGCATCCTTGCCTGACTTCATGCAGATCGCATCATCACCCACATCAAATACACTTTGCTCCACCAGAACATGACGACAGGATTCAATATCCAGCCCGTCTCCGTTCTGGGAAAACCATGGGTTCCGTACACTCACATTACGAATGGTTACATGCTCACATGCCCAAGGATGCAGATTCCAGGCAGGTGAGTTCTGGAACGTCGGCCCGTCCAGCAAAACCCGTATGCAGCGGCGCAAACTGACCATGTTTGGACGCAGAAAATCCCGAATGCCTTGATACGCAGCGACATCAAGAACCTTCTCCCTGTGCAGCTTCTCGGCAAGCGCTACGCCATCAAGCGCAGATTGTGAAGGCCACCAGATCTGTTCGTCTTCACCAGCCTGTTCTACAACCCCGCCTGAAGCAAGCAATCTCTTCCACTGGGAAGCCGTCATTTTGGAGCGTTTAACCGGACGCCAGGCTTCACCGCCTCCATCCCAGACGCCTTCCCCGGTAATCGCAATATCTTCGAGTCCGTCGGCATCAATGGGAGATTGACAGCGTACAGCCTGCCAGCCCTCAAAGCTTGATGCAATCAGCGGATATTGGTCAAAATTCCGACTGAAGGTGACCAGTGCCCCGGCCTCTACATGCAGTTCAATCCGGCTACGAAGCACTATAGGACCGGTAAGCCACACTCCAGCAGGAATGATAACTCGGCCTCCACCCGCATCGGCACATGCAGCTATAACGAGGCGAAATGCCTCTGTATTATCCGTAACGCCATCTCCAACAGCACCATACTCCGTAATGTGATACTCACGTTCAGGAATAACAGGCAGTGTCACTTCATAAGCCTGAATATCAGACACGCTGCCTGATCCTGCAGACATTGGGGATTGATATATGTTCATGGTGCATAATCATCCTCTCTACTGTGGTTATCTCGTTCCATCATATCAACGGCATGCTGGTGCAAGGTTGAGCTTTTTTGCCATGTACAGGGTGAACTTGATGTTATTTGTTATATATATGCCTTTCTGATTAAGAAAAAGGACACCAATTAAAGTATACAATATACTCCAATTCCAATGTTTGTAATTCATTTAGAACTATTGATTCATTTTTCTGTCATGATTCGTCACAAGTTTTCTGATTACTTAACACATATATAACGTATTTAATGGCTATAGCCCTATAAAAACCATTACTTATGTCATGTTTTATCACAGACTAATTGCTATTGGCAGGATGACTATGTATGATTAAATAACTACTTTGCAATATTTCCTGTTTATTCCTTTTACTATCCATTGTAGAAAGGGTGTGTGTTCTTGATTGAATTCAAAAGTGTCCAAAAGCATTTTGGCCATTTCCACGTCCTCAAAGATATTGATCTTCGTATCGAAGAAGGAGAGGTCGTGGTCATTATCGGACCCTCAGGCTCTGGCAAAAGCACACTGCTCCGCTGTATCAACCGACTGGAAACCATTAGCGACGGCGAGCTCATCGTCAGCGGCATTCCCTTACATCAGAAAAAGGTGGATATCAACCTCTTCCGCCGCGACATCGGCATGGTATTTCAACATTTTAATCTGTATCCCCACAAAAAAGTCATCGACAACATCACTCTTGCACCCGTAAAAGTACGCAAACAACCCAAAGCCCAGGCAGCAGCAACAGCCATGAAATATCTGGAGCGCGTCGGCATTGCCGATAAAGCAGACAGCTACCCTTCCCAGTTGTCCGGTGGACAGCAGCAGCGTGTAGCCATTGCGAGAGGGCTCGCGATGGAGCCCAAAATTATGCTTTTTGACGAACCCACGTCAGCCCTTGATCCCGAGATGATCGGGGAGGTGCTTGATGTCATGCGTTCCCTTGCCCATAACGGTATGACGATGGTTGTGGTTACACACGAGATGGGCTTTGCCCGTGAGGTAGCCGACCGGGTTATTTTCATGGACGAGGGCCGGATTGTGGAAGAAGCCTCCGCGGCGGAGTTTTTTGACAATCCCAGAGAAGAAAGAGCGCAGCAGTTCCTTAGCCGTCTGATCCATCATTAATTTTCTGTTCATGAGGATTTCAATCTTGTTTCGCAGGATTTAATCTAATTTCGAAAGGGGTCTTAAACGGATGAAACTAAAAAATATATTGAAATGGCCGTCTTTGACGTTGATGATGCTTCTGATGCTCTCCCTTATTCTGTCAGGCTGTAACTCTGGCACAGATACACCTTCTGCAAGCGGCGGGGACGATGCACAAGCCAAAGGAACGATCGAACAGATCAAGGAACGGGGCAAGCTCATCGCAGGTGTGAAATACGACACCAAATTGTTCGGGCTCAAAGATCCGGCGAGCGGAGATGTGGAAGGCTTCGATATTGATATAGCGAAGGCGCTGGCCAAGCAAATCCTCGGAGATGAAACAAAGGTGGAGCTGAAGGAGGTCACATCCAAAACACGTATTCCGATGCTGCAGAACGGAGATATCGACATTATCATTGCCACGATGACCATCACGGATGAGCGTAAGGAGCAGGTCGATTTCAGTGATGTATATTTTGAGGCAGGACAATCTTTGCTGGTGAAAAACGACAGTGACATCGTCGGGCTGGAGAGCCTGGATGGCGTAAAGGTGCTTGCCGTGAAAGGTTCCACGTCGGCACAAAACATTCGCGAAAAGGCACCGAAGGCCGAGGTGCTGGAGTACGACAACTACCAGGATGCCTTCACCGCACTGAAAGCAGGTAAAGGCGAAGCCCTGACAACCGACAATATCATTCTGATCGGTATGCAGCAGTCAGACAACAATTACAAGCTGGTTGGCGGCAATTTTACCAGTGAACCGTATGGCATGGCAATCCGTAAAGGAGACACGGCCTTTGTCGAAGAGGTTAACAAAATGCTGAAAGAACTGAAGGACAGCGGCGAGTATGACACGCTACATGAGAAGTGGCTGGGCAGCAAGCCTGAGTAACGTTTTTAAACTGGAAGAACGGGGGCTCTTGTTATGGGCACATTGGATTTTAGCGTACTGTTCAGGCACTCCGACCGGTTTATTGAAGGATTTCTGAATACGATTCAAGTTAGTGTGATGGCCCTGATTGGCAGCTTTGTGCTGGGAGCCATTCTAGCGATCTTTCGCATCTCGCCAGTCAAACCTTTGAACTGGTTTGGTACTGCCTTTGTTGAGTTTATCCGCAACATTCCTTTGCTGCTGGTTGTGTTTTTCTTCTATCTTGGACTGCCTTCGCTGGGTATATCTCTGGATGGATTTGTGGCGGGCACACTGGGGTTAACGATCTACACAGCTGTTTTCATCGCGGAAGCGATTCGGGCAGGTATTCAGACCGTGCCGAGGGGGCAGCTGGAGGCGGCACGGTCCTCCGGGCTGTCCTATATCCAGGCCATGAACCTGGTCATTCTGCCGCAGGCCATCAAAATTGTACTGCCCTCCATCGGCAATCAATTTATCAATCTGGTCAAAAACTCTTCCATCCTGGCGGTTGTAGCCGGTATGGACCTGATGTATTTTGCCGACATTGTGAACTCGGATACGTTCCAGCCGTTAAGTGTATACACCATTGTTGCCTTATTCTATCTAACGCTGACCTTACCGCTCAGCTTTCTGGTGCATTATATGGAACGCAGATTTGGACAGAGTGATGCAGAGGCACGCAGACCCAAAGGCAAGCCTGGCAAGAACAAACCCGCGGGGCAGGTTACGATGTAGGATGAATGGGTCGATGACGAATAAGGCTATGAGGCTAAATCGAGGATGATTGCAGTGCTCTTTACGCTGCCGCCTGCTTCCAATCCCAGGTTGCTACGATTTATCGCACAGCGTGCTGGGAGCTGCACGCTGTGCCCTGCTTCATATCAAGGGTGGTCAATCATTGGACATCGTTTCTCAACTCCATCACTGAACAGCATGTTTCGACTCTTCTTTGACTCATCTTAGGCCCATCTTTGGCTCATCTTTGGCCTATCTTTGACTCATCCAAGTGACTGTCATCGGTATACCGTTCATCCGCTGCAATCTGTTGAATTAAACGATTCGCCATCTGGACTTTCGCTTTGGCACTCATCGAAATTGATATCGCTCACCGAAGGAGGCATCTGATGTATGGATTTCAGCGGGGCCTATGAATGGCCTAACCTTCGTTTCCTGCTGCAAGGATTTTGGGTGACCCTGCAAGTCGCGGGGTTATCCATTGTATTCAGTTTTATACTAGGTACACTGCTCGGTACGCTGCGTTATACACGTATTCCCGTCCTTTCACAGATTGTCGCCATCATCGTGGACACCATTCGGAACCTGCCATTGCTGCTAATCATCTTTTTTATCCATATCGTACTGCCTCAGCTTGGTATCAAAATGCCAGCTTTCTGGTCCACAGTCGTGGGACTGAGTCTGTTTGAAGGCGCCATGATCGCAGAAATTGTGCGAAGCGGGCTCAAATCAGTAGAGCGCGGTCAAGTGGAAGCTGCCCGTTCCTCCGGCCTAAGCTACATGCAGACACTCAGCGGCATCATTATGCCACAGGCTCTGCGCCGCATGTCTCCGCCAATGGTCAGCCAGTTCATCTCACTGCTCAAGGATACGTCACTGGCCATCATTATCTCCTTGCCGGAGTTGATGCGCAATGTTCAGATCCTTGGTGGTCAAAGCTTCGATTACATTATCCCGGCGTTGTTGCTGGCAGCAGTGCTTTATTTCATCATCAACTACTCCCTCTCCATCGTTGCAAGAAGGCTTGAAGCACGTATGAACTAGTGAGAAAGGAGAGGGTGATAAGGTAGCAGGCTTGAATTCTAACGATTCGAGATGACCTTATTTAGCCCGTTTGCAGGTGTTTTGAAATCTAACGATTCGTACAAAGCTTATTTCGCTGATTATCCCCATTTCACAGGAGTTTCGGCCACTTTTCAGCGAAATAACGTTGCTAGGAATCGTTAGATTTTTTATGCCCACTTTTTTGCCCAAATAAGGCTTCTGGGAATCGTTAGCGTTCCGCTACTCCCACTGGTTGCACTGGTTGTCTCGTTCTTCGCTTGTCTCATTCCTTTGCTCATTGTTTCTTCCTTCGTTCTCTGCTTCTTCCTCCCTTCGTTTTCTGCTTCTTTCATTCTTTCTTCTTTGCTCATTCCTTCCTTCATTCCTTCGTTCCTTCATTCGTTCCTTCATTCGTTCCTTCCTTGATTCTTTACCTCGTCCTCCCTCAGCTCCTCCCGCCTCTCACCATTCCACACCACTCATCATGTTTATCCCGTTTTCATCCCGCTCTCATCTCGTTCTTATCTCGGATCACTACAACTCGCATCGCTACAACTCAGATCGCTGCACCACTTCGTCGCAGCTCCGTCTGCAACAGCGATATGGGCAGCATTGCAGGAGCAAGCTTCAGCTTTAATGCCAAAGCAGCCGCTGTGCCCGCGGCCTCTCCTGTTGCCATGCAGCTTGGGGTCAGTCTGGTGGTCGCATGGGCCTCATGTGTCGTAGAGATACAGCGTCCTGCAGCCAACAGATTGCTTATATTTTGCGAAAGGAGACAGCGATATGGAATGTCATACGCTCCGTCACCCTGGATAAACGCCGCTGTCACGCCTTGCCCGGATGGATCATGAATATCAACAGGGTAGCCACTTCTGGCGATCACATCGTCGAACTTCCGACCTGCAACCACATCCTCCTGCGTCAGCGCATAATGCCCAATTACACGCCTGGATTCACGAATACCAATCTGCGGTGCAACAGCCGAGATGGAAGCCCGCTCAAACCCCGGAACGTCACGGCGCAGAAACTCGGCAATTAGTAACACCTGCTTTCGTCCTTCCTGCTCTGCCACTGTCAAATCTGTAACATCTGTAGCATCCAGCCCCTGTACCCGGGTGCAGTTAATTAACACCTCATCTTCAGCCGGACCGGTAAAAAATAACACCTGATCGCGTTGAATCGGCACCGCTGCTTTCTTCCAATGCGAGTAGAAGCCGCTCACACCCGTTAGCGGGATCGTGTCCAGCTCGGCAAAGGGCGTTTTCTCGTAAAAATCCTCAGGATGCTCCTGCATGTACTGCTTCACACGCTCAAGATTCACACCGCGCATGCGAAATTTCATGGTCATCGGCTGAGACTGACTGTCCGTATCCCGTCCCTGTGCGACCGCAGCGCCAGCCAGATAGGCCACATCCGCATCACCACTTGCGTCGACAAATACATCCGCCTGAAGCTCCAGCTGACCGGATTTACTCGTCACTCGCACAGCTTCTACCCGGTCATCTACCACGGCAACGCCATCCACGAAGCTGTGCAGCAACAGCCGCACACCCGCTTCCTCCAGCATCTCTAACGCAACCACCTGATAGACTGCCGGATCATATGGTGTCACACTGTGCACAAAACCCACCGTATCCCGCAGATGCCCCGGCGAACCTCCGCATGCCTGCAAGCGATCTACAATCTCCTGGGCAATCCCCCGAATGACCTGCTCACCCTGTTCGGTATGAAACGTCATCCATGGATAAACCATAGCAGCCGTTGACATCCCGCCTACGAAGCCGTAGCGTTCTACCAGCACAACGCGAGCACCCTGCCTTCCTGCGGCAATCGCCGCCGCTATCCCTGCTGGACCACCGCCAACGACGATTACATCCGCTGTCTCCCTTTTTACACGCTTATGCTCACCCATATGTTACCTCCCCTTTCCACTTCTACTCCCTACTCCTACTCCTACTTCCTCTACTTCAGCTTCTTCTACTTCCACTGGATGTACTGCTCCGCACGCTCACGATATGCTGCCCCCTCATTTCGATGCTTGCGTCGCGCTCACTTGCATACATCCGTTCCCCGCTGCCACTTCTCACCAATGACTTGTACTCCTTCACGATTCCCTTCCTGACCTGCTCCTTTGATCCTGCCTTCCTAACCGACTTCCTCAATCATGTCTTCTAACTACATCCTGACTACTGCCCTTTGATCCCCTCACTCCGTTTACTATCAATCCTCTCACCCCGCTTACCGTCAATTCTTCCAATCCACCTACCATCAACTCTGCAAATCCACTTACTTCTTCAGTGCTTCCAATCCACTTCTTCAATTCTGTCATCTCTCCTATTCCTTCAGCCCCGTCATCGCCACACCCTCAATGAAACGACGCTGCGCCAGGAAAAATACGATCAATAGCGGCACGGTCGCCATCACCGTAGCACTCATCAAATACTGCCAGGCTGTGCCCACCTCATCCGTAAACAGGGACAATCCCAGCGGCAGCGTCATCAGCTCTCTCGAATTGATAAAAATCAACGGATCAAAGAATTCATTCCAGCTCGTCACAAATGTAAAAATAGTCAGCGTCGCCATCCCCGGCTTGGCCAGGGGCAGCATAATCTGCGCATAAATCCGATACCGACTGCAGCCGTCAATCATGGCCGCTTCCTCCAGCTCGGTAGGCACCGTGATGAAGAACTGCCGCATCACAAAGATGCCAAATACACCCCCAGCACCAAAGATCGGCAGTAAAATCAGCGGAAGATGTGTATCAATCCAGCCCAGCTGCCGCATAAACAAGAACATTGGAATCGCCGTTACCTCATGCGGAATCATCATTGCACTCAGCAGAATGAGAAAGACGACATTCCGTCCCTTAAACGGAATCTTGGCAAAGGCATAGCCCGCAAGGGAGGCAAAAAACACCGTCCCAAGCACCACTAAGGCAGAGATATACACACTGTTCCCGTAAAAACGGTGAAATGGAATCAATCGAAACACATCGATATAATTCTGAAATTGCAAGCTGTCCGGTATCCACTGCGGCGGATAGGTAAATATGTTTTGCGGTTCCTTGAGGGATGTCGAGATCATCCAGATCAACGGAACAATCATAATAAGTGAAATCACTGTCAGTACAAAATATGTGCCCGCAGCGGCACCAAACCTCCGGCCTGTCAAACTAGGCATCGCCTTCACCAAATACCCACCTCTTTCGAAGCTGCCATTGCAGCAGCGTCAGAATCAGGACAATCAGGAACAGCACATATGCGAGGGACGAGGCATAGCCGAACTGAAACAGCTTGAACGCTTTTTCCCAGATATAATAGACCAGAACCTTCGTGCTGTTGCTCGGCCCGCCTTGGGTCATCACATAAATCTGTCCAAATACTTTAAGCGAGCCAATGACGGTCATCACTACGGTCAGAAATACGGTCGGCGTAATCATAGGCAGGGTGACGTTGAAAAAAGAAGACCTTCTGCCCGCGCCATCCAGTGTCGCCGCTTCATACAGAGAACGCGGGACTTGCTGAAGTGCTGCAATGAACAGCACCATATTCAGCCCGACATTTTTTAGCACACTGGTCACGATGACCGCCGGCATCGCCAGATTAGGATCGTATAACCAGGCTGGCCCCTTGATGCCAATCATCATCAGCAGCTGGTTAATTAACCCCGACTCTGTCGCGTACATCAGCTTCCACACGATGGCCCAGACAATTAATGACGTCATGACTGGCACAAAAATAGCCGTTCTGAACAGACCAATCCCCCGAATGCTTTTGGAAAGCATCAAAGCGAGCAGCAAAGCCAGTGCAATATTCAGCGGTACCAGACCTGCCGTAAAGTAAACCGTATTGCCAAGCACTTCCCAGAACATAGCGTCCGTCATAATAGCCCGGTAATTGTCCAGTCCGATAAAATGATGATCCCCGAGCAGCGGCCAATCCGTCAGGCTCATATAAAAAGCAAGCCCCATCGGAAACAAGAGCAGCAGTGTAAAGCCCAGCACCATCGGTGAAATAAACAGCCACCCGGCAATTTGGGCCTCTCTGGCAAGCGGCCCTCCGCGCCTCAGCTTGTTAGAGCGGCTCACGACCCGTCCCTCCCTGAACCTGATCTTTCCGAAAATTCCACAGGATCAGAAGGGTCCATATGTCCAGCAAAAGATGATTTTGGGCCAGAATGACCAGCAGCCAACGATTCAGAAATAGACTGTTTCGATCCCGAAGGTCCCTTTTGCCCCAGACGATCTATCGCATTGCGGAAGCTGCTCACGGTTCTGCGCAGCTGCTCCTCCGTCTTACCTGTGACAATGGCCCCGAGCATAATAGCCTTGATGCCGCTATGATGCAGCACGGGCACATCCTCCGATACCAGCTTGCGCTGGGAAGGAACCAATACCGGCACCCCGGCCTTCAGAACAAGTTGCCTATAGTGAAGTACATCTGCGAAGCTTAGCGGGGTACCGTATTCTTCTCCCGGTACTATCGAGGCCTCCAGCGCAGTAAAACCAAAATGTGCAGTCGATTCCACCAGAGACACATCATAAGCATCGTTAATGGCAAACGTAGCTTCCAGCCCCGGATCATGCAGCATAAAGGACGGCAGATGATGCGCATAGATCGAATAAAAGTCAAAACCCAGACCGGCCAGGCGCTCCACATCCTCCCTGCGTGTTCCTTCAATGCTCCCTGATGGCACTACGCCCAACGGTCCTTCGAACTGCGAGCGAATCGCACGAAATACCTCGGTGTATTCATCCAATGGACCAAAATGGTTTCCACTGGCGCGATGCCCCACATTATAGTGCACCTTCAGTGCATCCGCGCCTTCCTCCAATGCTGCCCGAGCCAGTGTGAGATCATTCCCGGGCAGACTGACGATGAGCGACAGCGGCTTGTGAGCCAGCATCGTCTGTAATCGCGCCGTCTTTGAAATATCCTCTCTATCCCAGAGATGATCAACCTTTTGCGAATTCTGCATAACCTGCACCTCCTGTGCCTGTTTCGTCTCCTGTGTCTGTCTCGTTTTCTGTGTCTGTTCTTCTGCTGTGTCTGTTCCGTCCTCTGTGGCAGCTGTATCTTTTGCATAACAGGCGCCGGGCTTTGTCCGCTCGGGCCGCTCCTCACTTTCCTTTTACGATCTTTTACGATCTTTTACGATCTGTTACCACTTCTACGGTCTGTTACGATCTGTTCATCTCTCCACGATATCCTGCTTGTTCTCCCCTGTTACAGTTGTTGGTTTGGTTGGTTGTCGGTTTTGTCCTAGTTATGTCTCTTCTACGACTTGTCACTGCATTCACTGCCTTTTCAGTCCTGTAGTATTTGCTGTACCTCAACTTGCATCTGCTTGAGATTATCCTCGGGAGCCGCTGTCCGAGCGAATAACCGATCAAATCCTTGCAGCACCGCATTATCAATATCCTGCCAGCGAATATGCCCCGGAATCAGCCGCGCTTTTGGCATCTCATCAATAACAGCCTGCACGATATGCTCCTTGCTCGGATTGTTTGGCTGCTGGATGAAGGCGTCGGAGTTCAGCACCGATGTACGTGCAGGCACAAAATACGTCGCGGTGGCCTGAGTGCCCTGTTCACTGGCAAAATACTTCAGCAGCTTCTTCGTCTCCTCCGGGTGTTTGCTATCGTTAAACATCGCATACCCCGCCTGCCCCAGCATCGGTACACTGCCCTGTGAGCCGGACGGCATAGGTGCAATGCTCCATTCGAAATCCTTGATCTCCCTTGCTTTGGACACATAGCTGTAGTTATCGAAGAATATGCCCACATTACCAGCATCAAAGCTCACCTGCTCTCCCGCTTTCGGGTGGGATTCGTCGGTAAACATCATACGCTCCAGCATGGCAAAGGTCTGTACACCGTACTCATCATTCCACGTAAACGCTGTCATATCCTCATTAAATGGCCCGCTTCCATTCGACCAGGAGTAAGAGGAAAGCACCGCCCAAGTCTTCCAGTCCCGAAAAAAGTTAGCCCCATAGATGCGATTCGCCGCATCCTTGCTGGTAATCGCTTTGGCAGATGCCTCAAACTGCTCCCACGTCCACTCTCCTTTGGCAGCCAGCGTGTTCGGATCGGTCAGCCCGGCCTTGTCAAACAGCGTTTTATTATAAAACATCACCACCGGCGGTGTAGAAAACGGCAAGCCTAACAGTTGATCTCCCTCACGGAAGAGATCCAGCGTGCTGGGAATGTAATCGTCCAGCTTGAACTGTGCATCATCCTTGAACGCCGACACGTCGGCCAGGATGTGATTGGACTTGAACTGTGGTATCATGCGTTCCGATACCCAGGCCAGATCGGGAAGCGAACCTCCAGCGGCAAGCACTGAGATTTTCTGCTGATAATCGGCAAAGGGTACAGATTCCATCGTTACCTTGATGCCCGGGTTTTCTTTTGTAAAGCCATCGATCAGCTTGTTGTACACATCAATGTGTGCCTGGTTGCCCCACATCATGAACTTCAGCTCTACCTTGTCGCTCTCTCCGCCAGAGGCGTTAGAGTTACCCGCCTTTTCGCTGCTTGTGCACCCGATCAGCGCGGTAATCATAAGTAAGAGAATCAGCGTCAGTCCTGCTTTTTTCATGAAAATCCCCCTTAAGGACGTTATGGTATTCCTGTGCCACCCCAGTATATCGAAAGCGCTGCTTGCTCCTAAATCATGTGAGTTGCAGAAATGGTACGGAATTTAAAGAGGTTTTTTCGTGCTGTATCCATCACGATACTCCCCTGCCGTGCACCCCATCTGCTGCTTGAACACCAGCATGAAATGCTTTGGACTCTGGTACCCGGATAACCGGGCAACGTCATAGATTTTGAGTCCGGTGTTGACCAGCAGCCATTTGGCTCGCTCCATCCTTGCATCCGCAATATAATCCGAGTAATTGATGCCTGTCTCGGTTTTGAACAGCTGGCTCAAATAGGTCGGGTTCAGGTTGACCAGCGCAGCCATCGTCTGGAGCCGCAGATCACCATCGGGGTGCTGATGGATGTGCTCCTTCACGCTTCGAATAATTTTGCGAGGTTCCCCGTAATCCGGCTCTGCTGCGCAAGAGGATTCTGGTATGGGAAGTGTAGAGCGGCCGTATTTACGGTCGAGCAGCGATTGCATTTTTTGCACACATTTTACCAGCTCATGACGTTCGATTGGCTTCAGCAGATAACTTAATACCCCGTGCTCCATCGCTTTGCGTGCATATTCAAACTCCCCGTACCCGCTGATGATAAGTATCAGCAGATCAGGGTACATCTCTCTTGCCAGCGAAACCAGCGTCAACCCATCCATCTCGCGCATGCGGATATCGGTGATTAATACATCGGGCACTTCGCAGCGCAGCACCTGCAGCGCCTCGGCCCCGCTTGCCGCTTCCCCCACCACCTCAAATTGGGGTGAGGCCTGTACAATCAGCTCCCGCAATCCCTGACGGATCACCGTCTCATCTTCGACAAGCAGCACTTTATACATCTGTTCTAATCCCCTTTCGGTTGAAGGTGAATGGCTAATGTCACAACCAGCCCTTGTCCAGGGCTTCCATCAACACTTAGTCCGCTGTCTTCCCCATAGATCAAACGAAGCCTTTGAGCGATATTATGCAGCCCCAGACTATCCCCGGCGTGGCGATGCAAAATAGAATTGCTGGGTTGGGGTTGCTCCATGACCTGTCCAGAGACAGAAGCATTCAAGCGATCCAGCTCGTCCTGCTCCATGCCTTTGCCGTTATCCCGCACACTGATTAGCAGCTCCTGATCAAATAACACCGCAGAAACCCAGATTATGCCGCCCTCGCTACTGCCAGTTAGCTTTCCTTCAATCCCATGGCAGATTGCATTTTCCACCAGCGGTTGCAGCAGCAGCTTGGGAATCGGACAGTCATGAACCTCCTCTTCAATGTCATAGATGATCTCCAGTTCACCGTTGTAACGCACCTGTTGAATTCGCACATAGGCATCGACAAATGCCAGCTCATCCCGAAGGGGCACCATGCGATCCGCCTTATCTATGGTGTATCGCAGCAGCTTGCCAAGCGCCGTCACCATTGCAGATACCTCGGCATGTCTCTCACGGATAGCCATCATGTTAATGGACTCCAACGTGTTGTATATAAAATGAGGGTTAATCTGGCTCTGCAGTGCCGACAGTTCTGCCTCCCGTTCCTGAATTTCGAGTAAATACACTTCACGGAACAGGCGATGAATCTCCTCCATCATACGGTTAAACCCTCGGCTGATCTGACCAAGCTCGTCATTGCTGTAATGGGCAACCCGCTGGCTGAAATCACCCTGCTCCACACGAATCATGTGATGCTTCAAGCGAATGAGCGGGCGGGTAACCCTGTAAGATATCAGCACAGCAAGGGTCGCTACAGCCGCCATACATAACAGCGCCAGTCCCATGGTGAAGGTAAGCATCTCCCTGGATTCCTTCTGTATAACAGCTATGGGCGTCAGGCTGATCACCGACAACCCGGAATACCCCGAGACATGCCTTACATGGAGATAGGACTGTCCATCCAGTTCTACCTTTTGGTTATCTGCATCATTCTTAAATTTCCCCTGAGATAATAAAGGCCCGTAAGCAAACAGCCCTTCTGTAGAAGCTCGCTCGAAAATAAGACGCTGCTGGCTGTCCACAATCATCAGGCTTGCCTTTTGCTCAAAATTCAGATTGGACAGCAGCTGCCCAAAGGCCTCCGGGCGAATATCAATCAAAATATAACCCAGCCGCCGAAGCGTGCCCGGATCACGCAGTTCTCTACCTACAGTGATGTATTGTACTTCCTGCTCACCTGCGTAAAAGCCGGGGACATGCGGAGGAAGCAGGCGCCACTTCCCTTCCGTATCCCTAAGCTCGGCAAACCAGCTCTCCCGACTCCCGTCCCAGACCGGCTTCACCGCGAGCGAGTCCAGATTGGAGAACAGAATACCGCTGTTGCTCAGCAGATGAATGCCCCGAATCTCCGGGCGGTCATAGGCTTGAGCTGACGTGTACAGCTTCATTTTCAGATAATCATCCGACTTCGCCCACGTCCCTGAACCCATCGGTCCGTCGTACTCCCGTAAGATATCAAGCACCGTCTGGTCATAGAGCGGCAAGAGCGATAAACGCTCAAAGTCCTTGAGCATCCGGTTCAGATTGGTGTTGATCTGGCGCACCATATCGATGGTAAACTGCTCTGTCTTGCGATCCAGCGTCTGCGAAAAATGCGCGTAGCTCATCACCCCCTGCAAGCTTAGCGGCAGCAGCGTCAGTGCCAGGAAGAGAAGCAGCAGCCTGGAGTGCAGATTCATGCTTTTTGAAATGGAACGAAGTCTCCAAACATAGTCAAGCATCCTTTTGATCATATTCATATATCCCTCCTCGTTGAACTGTTTGAGACCTTGCCGTGATTCCATAAGATCTTTCAATCCGATGCTTCGCTGAGGTTTAACCCGGATGCTTAGACCTGATGCTTTGATCCGATCTATCGTTCAAAAGGTTCTTTCTAATGGCTTCATTCCAAAACAAATTGAGGTCATCATATCCAGTTTAGAGCCACATTTGCTATCCTGTAAGCTCTGGATTTGGTTCGAATTTTCAAGAAGAGATGAAGATTGAGGCAGATACGTGGGATTTTTTTTGGGGGGGAGTTTAGCATACCGTATGGAACAAATTAGCCAATGTTTATCAAAGATTTTCAGTTTGGCTAATGTTTTTTTCGAACAAACTAAATAACCTCCACCAGAATGGAGGCTATGGCTATATGTATTTAATAGGCTGAACCTCGTTTTTTT
Organism: Paenibacillus sp. TC-CSREp1; assembly: GCF_050171015.1. NCBI lineage: Bacteria > Bacillati > Bacillota > Bacilli > Caryophanales > Paenibacillaceae > Paenibacillus > Paenibacillus sp. TC-CSREp1. The sequence continues at coordinate 135,094 of NZ_JBNOKM010000015.1, forward strand.
CTAGTAGTACGAACAAATTCGTGAGATTTTTCCATAAAATTCTCTAACTTCGTTCATTCAAGCTGCAATCACTCCAGCCAGTTTCGGAGTTATTACAGCATACTTTTCAGCCTTCAAAATCAAAACGATTACCCACTAACCTGATAATACGAAAAGCCGACTACAACATTGCGGTCGGCTTCTTGGTTTCCATTTTTTCTTGATCTCCCAGGCTTATCAGGAAAAACATTCTATTTTGCTATTGGTATCATTCTTGACCTATCCCTTATTATCTCAAATTCAATACAATATTCTTCATTTTCTCGAGTCGGGCCCTCATAAAAAACTGCATTATTTTTTTTATAGGTTCAATATCACATGCTTTACAGCCGCTACTCAAAAAAAATAGTGTACTCCCATATAAAGTGTCATGAATCCAAGACATATCTATTGAATCTTTGTTTTGGAAAAGTTGAATCTTCATTGGAATGTATTCTCCAATTTCGTAAGTAGTGTTTACACTCTTCAAAAACTTTCTATGATCATTCACTTTTTAGTTTCTCCTTCGCATAGATATTAATTGCTTGACTTACTATTTCTTGATAGACCTGTTCTGTACTTTTGGCATTAATTACACCAGAGTTCAAAACTGATTTCAGCATTTCGCCAAATTCATCCTGAAATTCCTGCGAAAGATCATCGTAATACCCTCTTCTTGTATCTATTGTTTTATTAATTAGTTGGTTAATCTCAATGCCGCCGTAATTGCCTAATCTTGAATTCAAGGTCGATATACTCCCTATTAAATCCTGTGATTGAAGCGGCTCCACCGAATCCTCACTCATTAGGTAAGCGATAACATTCCACACATCTTGCTTGTTTGATGATTCTTTGTTTATGGCAAACACATGATTAAATTGCAGACCTGAGTTCAAGTTAGGGTTAAATGAATCGGCTGGATAGCTTGTAACTCCCCATGAAAAGTCATTTTTTTTCTGTAATTCAGGTATGATACTGATATTTGAAGATAACATAGCTGCTCTACCTTCTAAAAACTGTTCTCCAGTGCCTTCAACTAAACTCTCTTGCTTCATCAAATTCATTACAAGTTCAATCATAGTGAGCCAATCTTTCTTATTAAAGAGAAGTTCTTTTTTTTGATCATCAACTAATTTAACTTTATTGGTAGACAAAATAGCCATAATTATGTGTTGAGGAGTAGCTTCCCCACCTTCAAGTCCAAACCATCCGCTCTTTGCAAATCGACTTGAGAGGGACAGTATTTGGTTCCAATCCATCTGATCTGTTGGATAATCAATCTGTAAAGAATCAAACAAATTCTTATTGTAAAAAATTCCTGAAACGACTACCTGAGGTGCCAATCCAAGGAGATCTCCAGATTCGTTTGAGAGAACCTTTTCCATCTGATTATAATACTTATCCAATTCTAAGTTGTTGGAGTCTTGAACAAAAGGACTTAAGTTTTCAATAAGTTCTTGATCACGTAGATCTCTGAATGTTGGTAGATAAGAAATAACTAGGTCAGGATGACTCTGTTCAAAAAAGCTATCTGAATCATATAAACTATCATTGTTAGATGAAACAACTTTAAAAGTTATATTTGGGAATTTACTCATAATATGATTTCCATAAATTTGGTAAAAGGATTCCTCACTTTGAGGAGTCAAAACAGTGAGTTCCATACTCATTTCGGGCTCTTTTTTATCAACAGATTTATCTAGTAAACCACAGCTCGTCAATAAACTAAGTATGAGAATACCACATACATAAACAAACATTTTATTTTTCTTTTTCTGTATATAAAGCATGTGATAATTCCTCCTGCATTCTATCAATAATTGAATCTAAATTACCTGAATCTATAATCGCATCTTGTAAGCCTTTATTTATAATCATATCTGTCTTTTGCTTCACTTCCGCATTTAAAGATTTTCTCTCTGTAAGTACACTAACCGATGGATTCAAGAGATAAAAAACATCTTGATCGTCACCTGACTTGAGTTGTCTTACAGATATAGTGAATTTTTCAATACTTGATTTAGAACGCAATTCTGCTGTTTTTTTACTGTTTAATTGCTTCCAAATTTCAGAGGATGCAGCATAGTTTTGAGTATTAGAACTTATTCCACTCAGAATTGGATAAGTTATAGTTGTACTGATGTCTGAATTTTCTGTACCTACTGGTTCTGTTACAACCCCCCAGCTAACCTCTTGATTCTTACTCTGGATTTGTCTCATAAAATAGGGAGTTTCAAGTATCATTGCAATCTTCCCAGAAATGAATAGATCAATTGGAACCCCTCCATTCACATCTATTCCACCACTGGAATATGCACTTACTTCATTAGAAATCAAACGCTTCCAATAATCCGTCCCAAGATGAATTTCATTGCGTGAAGCATCATACCATCTGCGTTGATCTGCCTTACCCATTTCAGTTAAAAGATCAGCATAATCATAATAGGGAGTGTACATACCCTTGAGATCAGGTATACCTGCGAAACGTTGTGTTAACAACAATAATTCTTGCCAGGTCATTTTATCTGTTGGTTCAGGTATCCCATACTTTTTGAATACATCCTTATTATAAAATAATGCTTGTGCCGTCATAGCCTGAGGGAATGCATAAATCTTCCCCCCTCCCATTTCATTCAGTGTAGCTAATAAGTTCTCATTAATCCCTGTTGTAAAATCTTCTTCTGTAAATAACATGTTAAGCTCATTTAATAAATTTTCATTTTGTAGTTCTGAAAAGATCTCTGATGGGAAAAATAAAATGTCTGGATTTTCCTTTTTAACTATCTCTATGTATTTTTTAACGTCCCAATTCTGTCCACTCACAGGGATGTATTTCATAGAATCCCATATGCCATCTCCTAAACTACTTTTATACTCTATGATTTCTATAGTTGTATTACTAGATTGTTCATTAATTACACTTCCATAATCTCTTTTGAAATCAGCATACGAACTATATAAAATTTTAATGGTTTTACTTTCTTCTATTTCTTTGTTACTACAGGCTGTCAGTATTAGCATGAGCATGACCAACAGCAAAAAATTAACTCTCATCACTTTCACTTTGGTTCCTCCCACCTCTATTTCATGACAATTCATCCACACATAGATTATTCTAAAAAAACTAATTTCTTAATAATATACTTTATTATTCGTAATTTTCCTTTTTTGTTTTTTTTGAATAAAATAATTCATTGAATATAAATAAATCTAAATAATAATCCTATTGTAAACAGTTTATATATAAACCAAGAGGCGATATTTCACACAAGAAAATAAATAAATTGTATACTTTAATTTGAAAAACAAAAAACATCTGTACATTCCATTAAATCATCCAGCGGAGAATGTTTAGTACCCCGTATCTGTAGAAAGCTACCAAGTAAGCTACTCATTAAAACGGATGGCTCGAACTGAGCTAAGTCATATAAAGCATTCCTTTTATTACATCAAAAAACCGACTGCATTACGCAGTCGGCTGTCTCTTCATATAACGCTTTTTATATTGAAACCGGTAATATTCATTGATCAATTCATCCAAAACCATGGACTGCTCGAGGACTTTATTATCCTGCATGCCATGATTCTCCGCCAAGCGACGTAACTCCTGTCTATTTCGCTCAATTCGATCTTTGATCTGCATCGGTTCACTCACAGCATGCACCCCCCTCTTTCTTTCTACATCATTTTAGGATACATTGCCAAAAAATTCATATTTTATTCCTTTGCAAAGTCAAATGATTGTTTGCAAGGTAGTTTCATAAAATTTAAATTAATTCAAATCTCCTTATTGTTTGATAATCAAAACAAAAAGAAATAGACCGCCCCGCTAAGGTAATGGTCTATTTCAGATACCTATGCACAGCCACCGCCCTTAGAAGCGGCTGTTATAAAGAGTAGGGATGTTAGCGCATCCTTGCTCTTTTTTATTATCTCCAGTTTAGCACAGTTTGTTGCATAAGTTAACTCTTTACTGGTAATTATTGTAGCCCATTTTTGGAGCACAAGGGAAGTGGTATAAGCATCTATGGCATGAGAGTCCTTTGTTTCTTTAAAGCAACCCATGTTACTAACAGGAAAAACATTGTATACGCTAAGGTAAACAGCATGCTTTTAGTTACAGAATAAATGTTAGGCATATCGTAGAATGATACAATTCCTCCATAAGCCGTATCTCTAAATAAAATAGGGAGCATTGATTTTTGAATAAATAAAGGTAAATACTGCCCTACAGACCAACTATGGAACACTGATGATTCAATGGTTGGGTAGATAAAACCAACGATGATGCCCGCCATTAAACTTTTGATCAAAACGCTGATGCAACCTGCAAACATCCCCCACAATAATAGACTTATGATAGAACCTAACATTTGTAGAGAATAATCTTTAATCGTTATTATTTTCGTGTTTACTAAATCCATGGGAAGATCGAAAACAGCTGGAGTGACATAGCTGAACATCATTCCAACAAGGATTGTCAGCAACATAAACAAAAGTATAAATGTAAATATAGCCATAACTTTTGCAAGCAGCACTTCTAAACGCGTCAAGCCTTTAACCCATAATTGTCTGAGCGTATAGCTGCGGTATTCTATTCCAAATATCAGCGCACCAATGATAGAGATTACGATCGGTCCTAGGGCATTTATAGAAGCCAGTTATTTCCTGCAGGTGTCGCACTTCACATTACAATCCGTCATATGAATATATTCAATTAGGAATGGAAAATCTGAGATTCGTAAAAGAATCGTGGAGTAGTGATAAAATATATAATGATATCAGACTATTTAATGGTGAAGAACTTGGAGGTATGGGATATCACGTCTACGAGAATGAAGACGATATGGAAAATTGGTTAGCGGATTATATGCTTGAGCATCGGACATGGCCAGAACCAATCATTGTTCTGAATAACTTGAAATTCAATTCATGGGGAGAACCCTTTCACTTGATGGAAGGGCATCGTAGATTGGATTATTTAAGAGATCTATACCAGGAAGAGAGAGACACGTTAAAATATCAACATGAGGTTTGGATCGCAGCACTAAAGTGAAACCGAATACTGAAAGGGAAAAAGTAATCGATTCTATAATTTGATGTTTTATTACAAAATGTAACAAATTTGAGGTGTGTATATGATAAAATTCAAATAATTAAAAACTGGAAGGAGAATGTAGTTGTGCAAAAATGTACTAGCTTATGTGGTAAATTATTTATCTTATTCATCTTCGCTTTTGTATCTTTCTATGTACCAACAGGAAAAGCAGATGCTAGGCTGGTATCGTACAGCAAAAAGGTTAATGTATGGGATGTTAAAGCTTCAGGTTTGAACATTCGAAGTGGCCCCGGAACTGCATACCCTGTCATTGCCCAAGTGAGCCAAGGAACCGATCTGGTGGAATATTGTCCAACTGCTGATTGTGGTGTTACAAATGGTGGTGATTTCACATGGACACGACTGTATTACCCAAGTGCCAGCATCGGATACTATGCTAATGCTGCTTCAGGGTGGGCCGCATTTTATAATAATGTAGGCAATAGGGTTTTCAATTACCATTACGCAGCGGTAGCTAAAACCAGTAGAGCAACTAGCATGTATACGAGTGACTGTAGCAATTTGAGTGGTTTAATTAGACATTTCCCACAGGAAAATTATTACCTACAAGCTTTTGATTCGGAATTACAGGCTTCGCCTTGCAATCCTAATGCATGGAGGATGCAAGATTCTCAAGGTGATTCCGATGCACAAGGTTATTTTTATAGCGGATTTGTAAATGGCTGGAACTTAAAAGCGGAATGATACGTCAAGAATATATACTGAATCAATAAGAGGAGGAACTGAACTGTGAAGAAAAAAATTTGGGCATCACTACTAACTATACCACTAGCCTTTGCATCGGTCGGGGGGTATATCTATCTCAGCCAACCGACAGTTGTTAGTGCTCAGAGTGACGTTGAGAGCGCAGCACAAAAAGCAACTCAAGCCAAAGTAGAGTATATTAAAGAAACGTTAGAAGATGGATCGTATATCGTCCGTTATCGAGATCGAGTCAATTTGACTGAAATCACCGAGGAGTACCGTGATAACAAAATATACAGCAAATTGATCGTGGAAGATGGCGGGAAGAAAATCACTTCATACGGCCGTGATTTTGAATCAGGAAAATTGGTTGGGAATACCTGGACGATGCCTGAGAATATTGCAGCTGAAAATGAAAAGTTGCTCCAGATTTCACTGCTAGAAAATGCAAAACAAGAGTTACAAAAGCAGAATTGGACCGTGCTGGAGCCTAAAGGAGCACAAGCTCGTTCTCTTGCAGAGAGTAATGAACAACAAGCTGTGTCCGAAGACGATCTCCATAAAGAAATAGTAACAATTGATTTAGAGACAGGTTTGCCTACGAAACGTGAAATTTTTATGAAAGATAAAAATGGGGAAATTGTAACAAACTCAACCAAAACGGAGGAATATAAGTATCTGGATTCGATGCCAATGCAGATTCAAAAAATGACTTCAGAAGAATCTGTCGAAATTAAAGAAATTCCAGCTCCAGTTATTGAAGACAAAGTGATTGAAGGTTCATAACTGAAGAGGAGCATGCAGAGCCAGCGCTCATTAATGAGTGCTGGCTCTTGCTGATGCGTGCCTATACATATGAAATGCTCATACATTAAAATAGAATATATTGTTCGGTTCCAATCATTTTAGAAGGATAAGAGGGGATTCACTGATGGCTTTAGATTTAATGAGGTGTACAGTTTGTTCTTCATGCGGGGATGAGATTTTTGAATTTTTTGAGTTACGTAGCTATCCCATTGAGCCGTATCAAAAATATGTACAGGACTATATTTTTGAACCAGCAGAGCTTGAAGATGATGAAGCTCCGGACTGTGAGGTCTGCAACAGTGAAATTGAGCCTGAAGAAGCATATCATTCCATAACGGTACCTATTCGGATGTTGTACAGTTTAGCAGACGAGCTATCAAAAAATATTGGTGGCTGCGAATTTTGTCATGGTAATGAACTTAGATACATGGAGGCGAGTTATAACAGTGACAAATTTGAAAGCTCCCCCATTGATTTGGGTGGAAGTTCTTATGATGCCGCTGGATATTTAGAGTGGTGTGAAGTTCCTGATAGCCTAATTGGAACCTTTCTCGATTTAATGAAGTGCCCGAGTTGCCATTATGGAAGAGATCCTGAAACTGGAAATAATCCGAGTGGCGGTATATTTAAAGCAAATCATGATGTGTATACTACAAAGGAAGTAAACTATTTCTATGGAGAAGATAGCGAATTTGATGCAGAGGAGTTCTCCAATTTCGCTAAACGATATGAAGAGGAGATTTCGCTATCAGACCTGTTAGCCTTTAGAGAAACACTTAGAACGCAACCACTTTTAGCGTACAAAGATAAAACAGGTGTAGCTATCTACAATGTACTTCTAAAACACTTTAATGACCAAGCATATGCAACACTTCGTATGAATGAGATTGAACTGTACCGTGGCAGAACAAGAACAATTGATTCAAGGAAGCCATATGACATGGAGCAAATGTGGTCGGCACCCCAAGGGAAAACTTCACACGGACGGTATAATTTTATTGGTGTTTCTGTTTTGTATGTTTCAGATCACGTAGAAGCTGTACCTTACGAAATTAATCCTGCACATGACCAGGTGCTGGATATTGCCACGTTCAAGATTACAAAAAAGAGGCTGCGGCTTTTTGATTTGGGTTCGTTTGATCCTGCATTCCAAGGTTTCTTCAGTGAACTTAATGAAGAGAGCAACCAGTTAAAGTCCGCATACCTGCTACCTAACTACATCGGTGCTTGTTGCAGTGACATTGGATATGATGGCGTTAGCTACGGCGGTGTTCACCAATTAGAGGATCGGGAAGGGTATACCAATTACGCTTTGTTTAATATAGAGCCTGGTCTGGATCTCGAACCGGCAGAGCCCGATGTGAAGACCTATAAACCTAGAATCAAAATTGGACTTGATTACCAAGAGAAGAAACCAGCAAGAAATGTCTTTGATCCAACAAAGTATTTTTAAACTATCACGATTGCCCTTTCCATATGTAATGAAGGGGATAGAGGAGATAACCGAGTGAGTTCTTCTACTACTTATTTTCAGAAAGATGTCGCTGTTAAGCTAAGCGCCTACTTTTACAAAAAGATTAATGACTTACAAGTCTCTGAACCTGCTTTATATACGAGTATAGCTGGAGAGTATGCTGCTATTTTGGGGAGTATTTCAGATGACTACATCGATAGGGATCGCTGTGATTTAAACTCAAATTGGCTATCCTGTCTTTCTGAACCAATCACTTATTATACGAAGAAAGACTTGACCGAAATCGAAGAAGATGAGAATACGGTCATTTATTCATCCAGGATTGATCTGGCTATTACTCCAACAATCCTCACCAAAAGGCGGAGCCTGGCAACTCATCGTCTTCCGGAGAATCAAAGTCTCTTTTATTATTTAAGCCAATGTCACTTCATCGAAGAGATTTTCACGGAGCTGAGTAGCCAATCTAATGCCAATCTAGAATTGATAAATTTTGAGGGGTACGTTGAACCCAATATTAATCGACCGGTACATCTATTTGGCATAGAAATTGAAAATCAGACAAACCCGAAGCATCTAATGGGTGATTTTTTAAATGTGATTAGTCTGTCCCAATATCCTATCGTGTTATTTCCTGAAGATAAGTTTGAGGGGTGTCTCAGAATGTTGATGTTTTCTAAAACCGTGTATCGCCTCAAAGGGGTAGCCATTTCTGGTACGCTTCAGAGAGCCTTAGTTCTAAAGGTCAATCAATTTAGGGATACCATGAACAGATTTCTATCTTCAGAAGGATTAGATTTGATTGAAGTGTATGAATATAGCTGATCTTCATTTCCGCGACACCCACACTAAGTTGGGTGTTTTTTTCTTTTATGAAGGCCTCTTTGATTTTCTGTTTTTGACATCGTTGTCGTACTTCTATCGCTGCAGGGAACATATATTCAAAACCGATCAGGCAAAGATTTCGGTAGATCATCAAAAAACTTTACTTTTTCAGAATGTGAATAGAATGAAGTAGTACATTAAATTTGGAGGATGGACGATGAATCAAGAACAGCAACAGCCCACTTATTATTGGATACGCATATTTGATTATAATTCAGAACGAGATCAATTTGAAAAAGGCGTAATGCTCGATGAGTTCTACACCAAGAATCTACAAGACCGTGAACATGTGAAGCAGCTAGTAAAGGATCGTTATTGTAAATCAACTAGTGAGAAAATAGGCTTTGCTAAAAAGGCAAGAGTGGTATGTATGCAATCATTATGGAGAGCGGACTTTTCTTCTATAATCGTTTCTATGCGACGATACAAACCGCTTGTTTTGTATGTTTAGGGAGTGTGCAGGGGAAGGGCTATCACTTTTCCAAGGGCATATATCGGGCCAAACACGGGTTACCAACCTGGCGATTTTTAAATCTTGTTCTTCTTTAGTTGGATTTTTAATTTCATGTAGAATATTTTCATATATATCTATGTACTTTAATGCCTGTACATATTGATTTCGCTCTTCAGAGACATTAGCCTGTAGCAGGTTAGCATAAGCATTATAAACAAATAGAGGATAAAAAGATTTCCTACCTTTAGTTTTATGCTTTTTATTTTGAAATTTAATCTGAAAGTTAACTCTCTTTTCCAGTTCTTGAGCCAATTCCAGAACCTTATCCCATAAGCTAATTGAAGCATATGTGTTAGCTAAATCTTTAATGGCGTCCAACTGTACTTCCTCATTCAATTTATCAATATATGGTTCAAACTTTATTGCCGCTTTAAGATTATCAAATTTGCTCAGTGTTTTATGAAGCAAGAAAATACGGTACTGACATAAGGCCAATCGCTCCGAGTGTTGATATTTCTCACTGTCTGCCACACATTCATACAAAATAAGAGCTGCTTCTTTTAGTCCTTTAGCAAAAAAGTCTTCAGCCACTTCAAATAACTGTTCTATATAGGATCGATCGTCCGTCACATGAGTAATAACTTGTTGTATACAATCCAATTTACCTAGTTCAGCACACTCGTATAGGTATGGTTCCAAACGTCTCCAGTGAGGCGATGATTCAATGAAGGATTCTACTCCGTAAGTTTCATAAAAATAACCCTTTTCTAATCCCATTGCAGAAGTGATCTGATTCAGTTGGTTTATAGACATTGGTCTGCTACCCTTAAGAATAGCACTTAATGTCCCAACATTAACTCCTGTAATATCGGAAAAATGCTGCAACTTGAGATTTTGTTCTCTCATATACTTCTCAATATGTGCTCTTATTGTAGGAGCTAAATTCACTATTCCACCTCCTAAATAAAAAATAACTTATAATTCAATTTGATATAATAAATGTTATTTTAATCCTGTATTTTACATAGGTCAATCTATTATAAAATAAAAAAAACGTCCCATTTCCGAAATGGAAATAGCACGCTTACTATTAATAAACATAGAATTTTTTAGTATCCCCCAAAACCATGACTAGAAAGTAAAGTTATAATTGTCTCTACACCTTCTGTAGAGCATTGAAACATCAAAAAGGAACTAAACAGCATTAGTGCCAACACTGCTTTTTTTATCATATCGATCATAAACCTCCTTAATAATACTTTTATACTGTGATTCTGTTGATTCAGAAGCCTGATTTCTATATTCTTCAAATAAACTGACACAATAAATTATAGTAGAGTCATCGTTAACCTTCTTAGCAACCACTAAACAATTAAGAAGATGCCTAAATCCTTCTTGATACCTCTCTCTAGACAACTCGTATAAGGCCAATTCTCCCAAAAATTTGATATAATGGTCGTTTTTTATCATTATACTATAACTATTTTGATAGCTAAGTTTATTAAGTACCTTGTAAATAAAAAGATCGAATCTTCTAAGAACTTGATCAATATTGAAGTTATTCTGATTAGCTGCTTCTATAACTTTAACAAGTCCGAGAAGGGTTTCGTTTTCATTAACTTCTATAAAATCGAGATAAGAATTCAACGCATTTTTATCACCTATCATTAGTTTGTACAAATAAGTATTTACCTCAGCCCAATCTTTGAATCGTTTTATAAAATGTTGATCCTCTGAAGTAGGGTCTTCAATAACTATATCGGAATACAAAGCGGTATACTCCAATGCCTTTTCATATTCTTTACGTTCTCCGCATACTGTTGCCATCATTAAATAAGCGTAGTATTTATAAGTAAACATTGGGTGTTTAGAAAGTCGATTATAGTCCATTCCTTTTTTTTTATTTTTATATTGTTCCAAACATTTGACTTGTTGTAATAGTTCGCCAGCTAAATGGAGTACTTTATCCCAGTAACATAAGCTACCATACATATTAGCCAACTCCCTTATCGCATCCAGCTGCCTCTCCTCATCCAGCCGATTAATATACGGCTCGAAGTGCACGGCGGCACGGAGGTTATCATGCTGATTCTGACCAAGCGAGAGGGTGAAGATGCGATACTGGCAGAGGGCCAGGCGCTCGGAATGCTGGTATTTCTCGCACTCGGCTACGCATTCATATAACATGCGGGCTGCTTTTTGCTGACCGCGCTCCAGCATGCCTTCGGCCATCTCGAATAGTTCCGAAATATAGGAGCGATCGTCCGTTACTTGTTGGATCACCCGCTGGATGCAGTCCAGCTTGTCCAATTCTGCACAGCGCTGCAGGAAAGGCTCAAGCCTTCGCCAGTGGGGAGCCGATTCCACGAAGCACTCCGCACCGTACGTCTCGTAGAAATAACCTTCCTCCAGATTCATGCCCTGGGTAATCAGATCAAGCTGCGCCATGGCGATGGGACGAGTTCCCTTAATGATTGCACTTAGCGTCCCGGCGTTCACTCCCGATATATCTGCAAAATATTGAAGGGTATATCCCTGTTTCCTGATGTAATCCTCAATCGTTGAGCGTATCGTAGTTGCAGGTTCCATGTATCCCACCTCCACAATTAAAATCCAGAAATTTGAATTTATATGATTACACCAATTTTAATCCTAAATTTTACAGTGGTCAATAAAAATCGTGGCAATTATTTTACAATTTTCTCCCAGGAAAAGCCCCTTCTCTATTTCCGGTTTGGCTTAGTCCCCAATTGCTTATAGAAAAAATCCATTAGAAGAATGAGCAGGAACATGATACAGTTATTCCAACTTCAATATCCTACTATTTCAATAGGATTATACAACACGGACAGACACTTTTATACAAGCAAGGGAGTACATTCAATGAAATTTGCCTTGTTTAGCCTCATGATGAATCTACCCAATGCCGTCACAGGGGAAGTTTTGACGACTCAGCAGAAATTCCATAACATCCTGCAGCAAGCTCAGCTCGCTGAGCGACTGGGGTTCGACGCCTACGGCATCGGTGAGCGACACGGCGCACCTTTTCTGTCTTCATCGCCGCCCGTTGTGTTAACAGCGATTGCTGCGGCCACCTCACGGATTCGTCTGCTGACCACGGTTACGGTTCTCAGCATCCTTGATCCGGTTCGGGTTGCCGAGGATTATGCTACGCTGGATCAGTTATCGGGTGGAAGGCTGGAGCTGATTATCGGCAAAGGCAATGACCCGCGTCATTATCCGCTGTTTGGCATTCGTGAAGAGCAGCAGTGGGACTCTCTGGATGAACGCTACCATCTGCTGAAGCGGCTGTGGTCGGAAGAGAATGTCACTTGGGAAGGTACATATCGTCCTCCACTTGATGGAGTGACCACGTGGCCGAGACCCCTTCAAAAGTCCATTCCGATCTGGCATGGCAGTGCGTCGAGCACGTTATCTACAGAACTGGCTGCCAAATATGGTGAGCCGCTCTTTACCTCGAATTCCTTCCACCCTCAGGCCAAATACAAAGCTTTGATCGACCATTACCGCGAGCGCCTCACTTATTATGGTCATGATGCACAACAAGCTGTGATTGGTTCTGGTGCTGGCAGCCTCTATCTTGCGAGCACGGGCGAAGAAGCCATTCGCCGCTACAAGCCGTACTATGAAGCATTTCATGCCACCGCTGCGGCACAGCATAACCAGTCTCCTTTTACGGATCTGGAGGACAACATTGCCCGCGGCCCGGTTTTGATCGGCAGCCCGGAGCAGGTGATCTCGAAAATTCTGGATTATCATGCCGCTTACGGGCACCAGGTGCTCAGTATAAGCGTTGACGGACTCACGCATAGCGAGCAGCTGGAGCAAGTGGAACGTTTTGCCACAGAAGTGGCCCCTGTATTACGACGCGAACTGCCAAGTTCAGTGTGGAATGATCCTCCCCTGTTGACCGAGCACGAAGGCTCCTTCGTCCCCAAACCAACAGACATATGGCCCTCTGCCATCTCCCCGATCTTTCAGGTATAACTTCGCCCTGCCACACATAACCGCTCCCCGGGTAATTCGGAATCCCTCCGTATTGCCCTTTTCCTTTTCCTTTTCTTCTCTTCCTTCACTTATCACATGCTGCTGCACTTCTTGCTATGCCTCAGACCCAATGCCTTTGAATACCGCGCCTAGCAGCAGCTCCACAAACGTATCATCCATCGGCTCACCCGTGACCAGCATCCGGTAGAACACAGGCCCATAGATCATGTCGATATACAGTCCAATATCCAGTCCCTGCTTCAACTCGCCACGTGCCACACCCTTCTCCAGAATGCCCCATGCCTCGCGGCGGCGCGGCTGAATATATCTGCTTCGGTATTCTTCCGCTAGGGTGGGATCAGACTGCCCCTCTCCGATAATCTGTGTAATGACTTTCCCTTCGGCACTTGTCAAAAATTGAACCAGGTTCCCTGCATGAGCACGCACATCCTCATATACAGACCCCGTATCCGGCACAGGTAACCTGGCCGTTAACGCCGACATATACCCGTCCAGCATAACAGCGCCTTTGCTCGGCCACCATTTGTAGATCGTTGCTTTGCTTACCTGTGCACGTTCGGCAATCTTCTCGATTGTCACCGCAGCGAACCCATCCTCAAGCAACAGTTCATAGGCCGCCGCAAGAATGGCATTCTGGGTTTCCGTGTTGCGGGGACGTCCTCTTTTTGCAGTCATTGCAGACCCCTCCATTGTCATCATCTATGTAAACTCAACTAAAGTATTTACACAACCACTTCAAACCACTTCAATGACAGAATAACCTTCCATTCGCTTTTATCCCCAATAAAAAAATACGATACGTTCATTATACTAAAATGCAGCGCCAATATACATTTCCAGGCTGCCTGTAATGTCATTATATTTCCGTCATCATTATGTAAGTTTACTTTGTTCTGTAGTTGCCTATTTACAATACTAAACGTATCGTATATTATTTAGATGTAATTAGTAAACGGAACGTTCATTATTTCATCTCATCCGCAATTCGCGATACAAATGTCAACTGAATCATCATAAACTTTTATTGGAGGTCGATCTTATGAACACGAAACAGAAACAAGGTGCCAACCCGACTCAGACTACCGTGCCTGCCTGGATTATTTTCCTGCTCGCCGCTTCCTGCGGTTTGATTGTAGCCAACCTGTATTATGCCCAGACGGTTCTCGGGCCGATCAGCACCGCCACAGGTCTCTCTTCTGCTGCAGCCGGATTAATCGTGACGCTGACGCAGATCGGATATGTCATTGGTCTGCTGTTCATCGTTCCGCTCAGCGACATTATCGAGAATCGCCGTTTGATGGTACTGTTTCTCATTGTCCTTGTACTAGCGCTGATCACCGCCACCTTCTCCACCAGTGCCTTCCTCTTCCTGACGGCTTCACTACTCATCGGCATCGGGTCCGTTGTGGCACAGATTCTCGTACCCTATGCCACGTACCTGACTTCCGAAGAACAGCGTGGGCAGGTCGTCGGCAATGTCATGAGCGGACTGCTGCTCGGCATTATGCTCGCACGCCCTGTTGCCAGCTTTATCACCAGTGCTTTGGGCTGGCAGGCGGTGTTTGCCTTCTCCGCCGTTGTGATCGCCCTGCTTATGCTGCTTCTGTCACGTGCACTTCCAGCCCGGCGACCTGAACCAAACCTGTCCTATGGACAGTTGATGATTTCCCTTGGCACACTGCTTCGTACCCTGCCGATGCTGCGGCGACGGGCATTCTATCAGGCCAGCTTATTCGGTGCATTCAGCCTGTTCTGGACAACAGTGCCTCTCCGGCTGGCAAACGACTTCGGCCTGTCCCAGCAAGGTATTGCCTGGTTCGCTCTGGCCGGGGTAGGCGGTGCAATCGCCGCTCCGATTGCCGGAAGATGGGCAGACCGCGGTTTTACCCGGGTGCTCACGGGAGCCGCTATGGTTATTGCTATAGCTTCCTTTGGTCTAGCCTATCTGTTCCAGAGCCATTCCACAGCTTCATTAATTCTGCTGGTCGTCGTTGCCATCACCCTGGATATGGCTGTTTCGGGCAATCTGGTGCTCGGTCAGCGGGTAATCTATTCCCTGGCTAACGAAGCAAGGGGCCGGGTGAATGGTCTGTTCATGTCCATCTTCTTCATTGGAGGTGCCATCGGCTCTTCACTCGGAAGCTGGTCTTATGCACATGGCGGCTGGAGCCTCACGGCGCTGATTGGTCTGCTCATGCCGCTGCTCGCTCTGCTATACTACTTCACGGAGACCAAGATAACGACTGTCAGCAGCACATAACCTATGTACAGAGCATTCATCTACAAAATTTTCCCTTATACAAAGCAAGGGCAGAGGCCTATCCATAGGATAGCTTCTGCCCTTCTCGCTATATTTGTACCCCGCACGGTCAAGCCGCACTGATCTGTTCCGATTAGTTCCGATTAGTTCTGTTATGATCTGATCTGCTCTCTTATGTTCCAGCCAGCTGCAACATCCTGTCTGTTGTACCAAACGTTGAAGCATATCCCCCAGACCTTCTTATTTCATCACACTGAATTTCTTGGTCTTTGCCCGAACCAGCTTATCTTCTCCCCACACAATGACGCCAACAACCTTGGTGGCCTCCAATGCCATCGCTGCAATCTCATTTGCATATTGTTCAAAGGCATTATTGAGGGATTGCCCCGTCTGTGTGAAAACAAGATGACTCAAACTGTCGTTATCTTCAGAACAGGCTTTGACCAGATTGATCAGTTGATTCTCTCCCGCCTTCAGAATCACGGTGCTGTATCGAATACCTGCGTGCTGAACACCGCTCTGATCCAGGACAGGCTGATCTGAATATAACCCCGGTTCATTCAGGGCAGCTTGTCCCATGAGCAGGGCCGCCACGTTGGCTGCGGCTCCCTGCTCCAGATTTTTTTCCAGTATAATTGCGATTCTCTTCATACGAGTGCATTCACCCTCTGTGGTTTTTTCGTAAAACATACCCATGGCATTTGAATTCCTTCACGCAGCACTTCGTACGTCACCAGTCCATAATGATCTGCACAGAGCTGGTTCGTGAGCGTAATGGAGGATTCTGTATTCAGCATCACTTTCCTGCAAGCCTCAGGGTTCGATGATACCGGGATGTTCTCTCTATAGTTGATATCAAGTTCAGATAATAAGTATGTAGTCGCCGGATGATGAAAAATGGTATCAATCTGCTCTGGACATATGGCATGAAAGCCCGACAGCACCAAAGCAGGAATTTTCTCTACAAAGCTCTCGGACACCACCAGATCGGAATCCATAATGAAGCTGTTCAGCTTGGGATACGCTCCAGGGACCAGCAGACAGGAAATCTCACCTGACTTCAGGCCTTCTGCAGCGACTTCGAACTCGGGGTATGGTTTAATCATATCAGAATTATCCATTTTTTTCGCAATATGCATGCTGCAGGTCAGAAATCCTTCATCGTCACCCAATGTGCCCAGATGCAGCGCAATCAGGCCGAGGCGGTCCGCAACAAATGGATTATGAAGCAAATGCTGCAGCAACGCGGAATTCGCACGTCCAGAACAGCCATTGCGCTACAGCAGCAGGACTATCTTCGTTTCTCTGCTACATATGGGTTTCCCATCATTGTGAAGCCGCTCAGCGGGTACGGAAGTATTAACACGTTCAAGCTGTCCAGCATGGAAGAATTGTTACATTACCTGCAGTATACAAGAAAAGAACAGCAGCGAGATCTGCTGGAGGAGTTCATTCAGGGTACAGAATCCATTGTGACTCCATTGTGTGCCGGGGAGAAGTGGTTTTTGCTTCCGTTTCCCAGTACCTCTACAACTGTCTGGACATTGCGACGCAGCAGAAGCCTCCGGCCAGCATTGCATTCCCCAAAGGTGCAGAAACCGATGTGATCCTCCGTATCCAGGACGTCAATAGACAAGTCATTAGTGCGCTTGGTATCAATCAATCTGTAACCCATGCCGAGCTGTTCGTCACACCGGAAGGAGAAGTGGTCTTCGGAGAGATCGGAGCAAGAATCGGAGGCTCGCATGTCATGCCGCCTTGTATCAAGAACACCCACGGTGTAGATCTTTTTGAGGCGGTTACAGATCTGGAGCTTGGCACGTATACCTTCACCCGGCAGGAAACCAGCAATAAATTTACGGGTATGATCTGCTTCCCCTCACGCGCAGGGATAATCCAGCATATCTCCGGGAGAGAAGATTATCAGGATGTGCCAGGCATTATTGACTTTCAAGTTTCCTATGAAGTGGGACAGCACGCAGGAGATGTCAACGATACGATGACTCGCTCGGGGTTCACCATTGTGGAAGGAGATTCGTTCGAGGAATTATGCCAGACGCTGGTGGATATGTATGATCGGTTCGTTATTGAGGTCGCCGTTCCCGAGAACGTATAACATAACGGACAGATGCGGGGAGCGACCCGCTTTTATCGTTTGTTTGTTTATGGAATCGGGGTTTTGTTGAGGAGGAATGAAACGATTGTCTTTATTCAAAACATACGCGGGACTCAGCCGCGACATCTATTATCTCTGCCTGGCACGAACCATTAACAGAATGGGAGATTTTATCTTCTCTCTCATTACCTTGGTGCTTACTCTGCAGATGGGTATGAGTGTGGTCAGTGCAGGCATCTTTGTATCCATGGCAGCTTTGATCAGCGGCCCCGGTGTACTGCTTGGCGGGTATTTAAGTGATCTGATGGGCAAAAAAACGATTATTATCTCCGGGCAAGTGCTCTCGGCCCTTATCATCATTAGCTGCTCCTTCTACTCAGGCACGATAACCATCGGTTATCTTCTGATTGCAGTGATGTTCTTCATCAGCATTACACGTCCTGCATATAACGCTTTAATTATTCAGCTGTGCCCTGAAGAGAAGCAGCGAAAATCCGCCTTTTCCCTAATGTATCTGGGAGCCAATCTGGGGATTGCGCTTGGGCCGCTTATTTCCGGTTTTTTTATCAAAGATTACGTGCATATCGTCTTTCTGAGCATTGGCACTGTATTTCTGATCTCTACCTTCATGATCTGGAAGAAGGTTCATGTTGGTGCGGGTGACCCAGCAGCGCAGACGGCAACTGAGAATCGGGCACATCATGCACAGCAGCCTCAACAGCAGCAAGAATTAAAGCCCTTGCCTTCACCGTTATTTCCTATGCTGCTGAAAAATCCGCTCGTTGTATTTTTTATCGTGGTGTCATTTCTTAACTACTTTATCTACATGCAGTATTCGTTCAGCCTGCCGCTGCAGATGAATCAGACCTTTGGCGAGCATGGCGCAGCTTATTATGGCTCTGTGATGACCATCAACGCAATCAGTGTTATCCTTCTCACCACGCTAGTGCTGTCCGCTACGCGCAGCATCACCGCTCTGAACTCGGCGCTCTCTTCTATGGGATCGGCTTTGGTGCGCTCTACCTGCTCGGGGATTGGCCTCATTTCGCGATCGTCGTGGTATCCACGGTGCTGTGGACGATTGGAGAGATTCTGGTGCAGACCAATATCAATCTGTATATCGCTTCACGTGTACCTGACACCCACCAGGGGAGATTTAACGGATTTCTCTCGACCGCTCCGCTTTTTCAGGTTTTTTCTGTCCTCTCCGTTAACGTGTAAATAAATAGTGTAAATTATATAGAACAAGCAATCATGCTAGTCAAAGAAACAACGCTAGATTTCGTATACACAAAAGACACCCAAAAAAAGTTCTTTTTTCGGGTGTCTCTTTCGCTTAACCAAACGGTCAGGATTGTCCCTTGATGCCTGGGTGAACCAGACCTATTTGCGCAGTCTGCGTGCACTTAGTGCGTGATGACCATTTTGTAAAAAGGTGCTGCGCGTGTTCTTCATCATCTCGATCCGCTGCTCCGCAAGCCGATCCGCAGCAATGTAGGTCGCGATGCCCTCGGTACGGGAGCTTTCGAATATTTTCTCCAGCGTGTTGTAAATCTCACCGATCTTCGCCCAAGCTCGCTCCGCGTGATATCCGTTCAATTCATCGGCGATGTTGATCACACCGCCGGCATTAATGACATAATCCGGTGCATATACAATACCTCTCTGATACAACTCATCCCCATGCCGCGGCTCAAGCAGCTGATTGTTCGCACAGCCCGCCACAACTTTGGCCTTGAGTGTCTTGAGCGTTGCATCGTTAATCGTGCCGCCGAGCGCACATGGCGCATAGATATCACATTCCACACTCGTAATGTCCGCCGGATCAACGGCCTTGGCGCTGAAACGTTCCACTGCCAGCTTCACCGACTCCTGATGAATATCCGTGACGATCAGCTGCGCACCTTCCTCATGCAGATATTTACACAGATGCATCGCTACGTTGCCTACACCTTGCACTGCAATCGTTTTGCCCTCCAGCAGGTCGGTGCCAAATGCTTCCTTGGCAGCTGCCTTGATACCGCGATACACGCCATAGGCGGTAGCCGGAGATGGGTTGCCTGATGAACCATAGCTCGATGAGATGCCTGTCACATAATCGGTCTCCTGGTAGATCAGATTCATGTCCTCTTCTGTCGTTCCCACATCCTCGGCGGTGATGTAACGGCCGTTTAACCCTTGAATGTAGCGACCGAAGGCTCGGAACATCGCTTCATTTTTGTCCTTACGCGGATCTCCGATGATTACCGTCTTGCCGCCGCCCAGATTCAGGCCGGATACTGCATTTTTATATGTCATGCCCCGAGCCAAACGCAGTGCATCTTCAATGGCTGCTTCCTCCGAAGCGTATGTCCACATCCGTGTACCCCCCAGCGCAGGTCCAAGGGTTGTATCGTGTATGGCAATAATGGCCTTCAAGCCTGAATTCCGATCCTGGCAGAGTACCATTTCCTCATAATCGTATTGCTCCATTGCTTCAAACCAACTCATGTGTTAACCGTCTCCTCTAAACCATTTTTGCGATAAATCGCGGACTTCCTATGAACGCTCCACTCTCTATTGTACCCATATCCACCCAGTTTGTGCAAAATGGACATAACTATGTTCGCTTCAATAAAACTCACCATAGCAAAAAGAGGTCCCTCCTGTCACTCCGCGACCGGCCTGAACCTCCTCCCAATATTTGATGATATCTCGCTCAACTGCGTTCAACTCAACTCTGGCCAATTTAGCCCAACCACAGGTTAAGGCAATGTTTCGACCACATTAATGGGATGTAACGCCCCATCCACCGCAAAAGAAGCCTGTCCCGTTTCCTCCGACACCACCAGCACCACCGCGTCCGTCAGTTCGGTTAATCCGAGTGCCGCCCGGTGCCTTGTACCCAGCTTTCGTTCATGCGAGTCAACCTGCGATACAGGCAGCACATTGCCGGCCGATACGATCTGATTGCCTCGAATGAGCACGGCCCCGTCATGCAATGGCGCGCCTGGAATAAAGAGAGACTCCAGCAAGGCATGAGTTACTTTGGCATCCACCGCTACACCCGAATGAATCATCGTATCCAATGGAACCTCCCGTTCAATGACAATAAGCGCTCCATATTTTCGGTCTGACAGATGCTGCACACTGGATGTCAACTCGGCAAATTTCTCCGTAAACGGAGACAGGTAACAATCGAGATAAAATGAAGAAGCCAGCACTTCAATGTGCTTGATCTCGGCCCGGATCTCTGCGAACTGTGCCAGCAAACAGACACTGTCATTGTCAAAACGGGATAACGTCAGATTCATTCGTTCTGCTACACGATGCAGGTCTGCCTTCAGCTTCTGCCGCATCACGGAACTGTCACAGTCTGCTCGTCCTGTAAGCTGATTCATCTTGTGCCGCCTCCCTCTTTTGATGTACTTTGTCTGCTGCCAACACTCCACCGCGCTCGGATCGCTTGCCCGGACTCTCGAGTTCCATGATTAGTATCCATACCTTCCCCGCAAAAGCAAGAATTTATGCAGAGCTACGGCGCGACGTTCCACAGGAAAAAGAGAATCCGGGATAACCCAGCGATTAAAACTTCAATCATAGTTATAATGCTCTCCGCTCGTCGAAAATGTGATGAAAAAAGCCAAAAAACCGGACAACTTCCCCCGGCTTTCTGGCAACACTTTTCTAAAAAAAGCACCTTATTCGAATTTAATGCGGACTACAACAGCTTGCTTGTACATGTTCTTGCAATTTGTTTGCAAATGGATTCATCGAGCTCACTTTTTTATTGTGCTTTACCATACGAGCCTGCTTTAAATGTCGTTGGATCATACCACTTGTACCCTGCTGCCGGAGCGGCCCAAGGCTCAAGCTGCGGTTCGGTGGAGTTTGCCGGTGTCTCCATGGGGAGCAAGCTTGTGGCTGTATCCAGTGTCAATCCTGATACCTGGGACAGACTTGTATAGCTTTCTTTAACCGCCAGCCATTTCACGGTGTTTACAAGGAAGGTTGCATCATTCACTTCTTTGAAACCGTCATAAGTTTTCTTCGTTGCTCCAGTCTCTTCACGCAAATACTTTGGCGTTGCGTCCTCCACGGGTGAGGAATCACCGATAAATGCAGCCTTGCCTGCGCCTACCTTTGCAATCGCCGCATAAGCCCCTTCAGCTCGTCCGCCGCCATTATATACTCCTTGATCCACGGCGTTATTCCATTTGGACACACCGCTTGGCACGTACACTAATCCTTTGGCCTTGTTCGGGTCCATGATTGCAATCGTTGATCCTGCATGCATCGCTACAGCTTGTACACCTGTCGTAATGCCAAAAGATTGGGATGGTGCTACGATATCCGTTGCATTGACATCTCCCAAAGCGTTATAGCGGAAACGGACTCCAAAGTTTGTCCCGAGCCAGTCCGAGCTGATCACACCCTGCATGGCTGGTGATTCGGCCTCGGCAGAGGACATGCCTTTTGCTGGATTCTGGTAAGCCCCGCGGCGATAGCCGTTGAACACTTCAGAGGAATCCCAGCGGTTTTTGTTGCGGTCGGCGTTGTAGTGATCCGAGATGAAGAAAATGCTTCCGCCGTTCTGCACATATTGCAGAAGCGCAGCCTGCTCTGTCGCTTTGAATGGCACGTTGGCTTCGCCAATGACAAACACGTCATAGTCTTTCAATTTATTATAGGTGTACGCTTGCTCACCAAATGTATACGGGATGCTGCGTTCCAGCTGATCCACGGTAAAGCCTGCGTTTCGCAAACCATTTGCAAAGTCTGAAAAGGCCCCGTCAATAATCCAGTCCGCTGCACCTGCGGTTTGGGCGTGAGTGTTATCAAACAGCACTTTTTTGCCTGTGCCATCCGGCAGGGTAGTGCCAGGGTTCGGCTCCGGATCAGGATTGGTTGTTCCTGAAGACAGGGTGATGGATGTTGGGTTTTTGACCCCGGCATAGCTGTTGTAAGCGCCAAGTGTTCCGGTCACGATAATTTTTTTGCCTACCAGACTCGGGTTCGAGGCCAGTCCGTATTGCGCGCGGAACGAAGAGGATACCTGCACATCCAGCAGCTTGGCGTTTGAGCGCTCGGAAGCGGAATCCGCAATCAGCACATTAAAATCATTGGCATACGGAGAGGTGAATTTGGCTGTAAGCGACCCGGTTGCATGTCCCACCACATAACCTTCGACAGTTGCCGTGCCTCCACCGCTCTGAGCTGCAATGGCCTGTGATACAGTAAGTGGTGCTGCCGCCTGAACCGGAGCCTGAATACCCGGAGCCAGTAACGTTGTTGCCATAAGGATAAAAACCAGAAATGCCCCCATCCAGTGCTGCCTAAATGCCTTTTTCATATACCCATTCTCCTCCTCCGTATCATTTGATGCCTGTACATGATGTGATGTGTTTAGTTTGACTTGGTGATTATTTGGACTTAGCGTCCGTTTGTTGACGTGTTACTTCATCGACCTGTTACGTTCCGGCATTCAATGGATCAAGCCTGAGCTTGTCCCTTTTTTAATTTAATGCTTCACATGATGAATTCCTCTTTGTTTATGTAAAATTTTTGAAAAAAGTTTGAGTCCGCTCTCCTTCGTCGATACTGACTATTGTTTAGAGGTGAACTATTCATTTATACGTTAACGGAGAGGACAGAAAAAACCTGAAAAAGCGTAGCGATCGCCTGAAGGCTTTCTGCAAGAAAGCTACATCGGAAGCATACGCTTATCACCGGATTTTTCCCTTTAGAGAAGGGAATCGAAAAAAATCTGGGGGTAACCGCTACTCTCCAGGTTATTCTGTCATCGGAGTGGATTGTGTAAAATCTGTAGTTCAACGACTGGAACAACCTCTCATTTCGAAGGAGAATGCCATATGAAACTGCTTTTTCTGTTACTTCTGATTATCGTTCCACTGGTCATGTCCTATATTGCACTTCGATACAAGCCGGCAGCCCGGCTGTTCCATCTGCTTGCCATTCTATGCTTCTACAGTGCAGCCACTGTACTCGCCAGCGACGTTTATGCAACAAATGCTCATATGACCACATTCACAACAGAGATTCACCACTTTTTGCTGAACGGCTGGTTTCTGATCCCGGCTGCTTATCTGGGTGTATATATTCCATACGTGCTATGGATGAGCTTTTTAACGAAAAAAGTTGAGTTCCGAGGCAGTTAGGCATTGCATTTTACCAACGTTCGATGCATAATAAACAATACATATGTGATAATGATTATCATTATTGAGCTTGTTTATCGTTACATTGTCAGTTCTAATGACCGCGATCATGCTTACGACTTTATAGATAAAGGGGAACGAACATCGAATGAACACAACTCTGCAAAAGGCTAATCTGCAGCTCGACGATTATTTGGATCTTCTGAACCTGGCAACCAATCTGGGTGATACCAGATGGCAAAAGGAGATCATTCGCAAGCTTTCCTACACATATCCTGCAGCAACGTGCAAACAACCACAATAAACATACCGCTGCGCAGAGATTGGTAAGCGCACTCCAATATAAGGCTTAACCTTAATCTGGATACCCATGAGGAATTCACTCTTTGAATTCTATCATGGGCTTTTTTGCGTGGATCGGGTGCGATAAAATAGAATAAAAGTGAAGAACAAGGACCAATATTGAGCTAAAGGAGCGTGTAAAAATGCAGCTGGAAACCGAGAGGCTGCTCATCCGTGAAATTGTAGAAAGTGACTGGCAATCCATACATACGTACACGTCCATGCCCGAAGTGACAGCGCATACCGCGTGGGGACCAAATACCGAAGAGGACACACGGTCCTATGTACAAGATGTAATTCGCTTGCAGCAGGCCGAACCGAGGGAAGCATATGAGCTGGCAATTGTTTTGAAAAAAGAAGGCCTGCTCATCGGTGGTGCAGGGCTGCACCTTGTGGAACAAAGCAATGCCGAGATTGGCTATGTCTTACACCCCGCCTATCATGGGAAAGGCTATGTGACTGAAGCCTGCCGCGCACTGCTTCACTTTGGCTTCAGGCAGCTTGGCGTGCACCGAATCTATGCCAAATGCCGCCCGGAGAATCCCGCATCCGAGCGGGTAATGCAGCGCCTTGGCATGCAGCGTGAAGGTGTGCTGCGCGAGCACTGGTTCTACAAAGGCTCGTACCATAATTCTGTGCTCTACTCCATGCTGGATCGGGAACTGGAATAAACTTAACGCAGCGTGAACTGAAGCTACCTGAGTGAGCGCTATGCAGCCTGTGCACCAGGTATGCTGTTAGAGTGTGACTCAATGCGATCCGTTACTATGATGGGCTCGCGGTGCGACTTGGAGCTCATGGCAGGTGCGACGTGGTGCCCGTACAGTAACTGGCTTTTTCAACGGGGCGCGGCTTGATGTAATGTGATTACTGCGATGGCTCGCGGCTGGTGCGACGTGGTGCCCGTACAGTAACTGACTTTTTAACGGGATGCGGCTTGATGTAATGTGATTACTGCGATGGCTCGCGGTGCGACGTGGGGCTCGTATAGTAACTGGCTTTTTCAACGGGGCGCGGCTTGATGTAATGTGATTACTGCGATGGCTCGCGGCTGGTGCGACGTTGTGCCCGTACAGTAACTGGCTTTTCAACAGGATGCGGCTTGATGTAATGTGATTACTGGTATGCTCGCGGTGCGACGTGGGGCTCGTATAGTAATGATAGTCCGGCATCAAGTCACTGAAGCAGCAGTCGAAATTCTAACGAATCCCAGAAGCCTTATTTAGCGATATTTCAACAGTTTAGAATTCTAACGATTTCCAGCGACGCTATTTCACTAAAAAAACCTAATAAAGCCACATTTTTGAGGGAAATCGGGGAAATAGCGTTTCTCAGATTCGTTACATTTTCTCATGCGCTAAAAACCACCAAATAAGCTCTCCTCGATTCGTTAGCCGCAGACGATCACGATTGGTCTACATGTGGAGCATTTGGTGAGGGCAACTTTGACACATTGGATTACTGGTATGCTCGAGTTTCGACACATTTTAGCTGCTATACATCCAAGTTACGGGGCTGTTGTGTCTTGAAACGTTTGAAATGTTAGATCATACCCAAGCATACAGAAAAAAAGGACAAAACAGCGCTAGCTACTTCATCCTTTACCATTCCGCTCCGGTTTCTCCCCTTCAATCTCCTGCGGTCCATAAGTTCTGAGTCATCTACTCAATCTGCACCGAACTCTGGACGCTGTCCATCTTACTTCTCTTTAGTTCCCCACGTTCTCTCTGTGCCGAGCCTTTGCATTCTTTGTATCGACCCACATTCTTTTGTTCTATCCGCACTCTCTATATCCATCCTGGCTGAGTTCTTTCGATCAACCCGCATTTTTTCTATCGACCGGTAATCTATCTATCTATTTATCCTGCCGTCTCTCTATTTATCCGTCCGCATTCTCTCTATTTCTCTATCCGCATTTTCTCTACTCATCTATCCACACTATCCGCTCTATAAGCCCATCTGACGCTCATTCTATCTGCTCAGCTTACATTCACTCTACTGCCGTTTTCTTCATATTACCCAGCTACCCTCGACTTCATCCTAACTTAAGCTTCGCTCTAGCTTAGGCTTCCCACTACAGTCGGCACAGCTCTTTCGGGCAGCTTGGGAACGAAGGACATCCGCACATGCAGCGGAGCGCAGCCATGTCCCGAATCATTAATTTGCCGTCCAGCATATCCAGAGTCCCCTGCTCCTTCCAGGCACCCAGCATACGTGTAACACTCTCCCGAGTTGCTCCGATCATCTCAGCCAGCTCTGTGTGGTTCAGCTTCATCTCCAGCACAATGCCATCTGGTGTAATTTTGCCATATGTGTTGCTGGCACGAATGAGGGTCGAAGCAAGTGCCCCTGCTTTGCCATACAGCAGCAGGTCGCGGAATCTCGACTGTGTGATGCGCTGTGCGAGCGCCATCCATTGTAGAAATTTAAGCGCCAGCTCTCCGTTTTTGCTCAGCACACTCTCAAGGTCCGTCAACGAGATGATGGCCAGTTCTCCTTTTTCCGCCATCTCCGCACTATAACTGTGATTCATTCCACCTATTCCGCCAAACTCACCAATCAGATCACCGCTTTGCTGAATCGACAGAATGATCTCTTTCCCATCCTCCGTCGATTTGGTCAGCTTCACCCGTCCCGAACGAATGTAGTACAAATATCCGGCTTCATCGCCTTCCAGAAAGAGACTGTATCCCGATTTTACCCGTTTAGGCTGCATTTTCTCTTCAATCATATTCCATTGCTCCGGTGTAACGAACGACAGGATGCCGCCTGTTTTTTGAGTCATTTTGTCCGCCTCCGCATGTGTCTGTTCTGCCTTACGGGTTGCTCTTTCCACAAATACTGTACCCATTATTTTCGTCCCCCTCGGTGATTCCTTATGATTCCATCATACCGTGAAAGACTGCAAAAGGTTATCGGGGGATTACCTGATCTTTGCCGGGAAACTCCCCGAATTCGCTGTGAGAAAAGTCACAACTTGCCCATAACGGCAAAATGCACGCTGCCTTCATATAAGCATCCACCTCCAAACCTCCACTCTGTAACCGTCAATCAGCTGATTCCAATCTGTAATTGTCAATCTTGAGGTACGGTGATAGCATACATGTAAACGCTTGTATATCTTGAGCAATCATGCAAGGCTTGTATACTCTCGAAATGGAGGAAATCATGTGTTAACGTGGGATAGTGATGTTTGGGGCAAGCTGTCAGGCCCTTATGGCTCCGCAGAAAACGTACCCAAGCTGTTACAGCAGCTAGAGCAGGAATACAGCCAGGAGGTTTTTGACGAGCTGTTTCAGGAATTTTTATTTCATCAAAACTCAATCTATACAGCAACCTACGCTGTGATGCCGTTTCTTGCACAGCTCGCCAGCTCAGTCACAGATATCGAGGTACGCACAAACCTGTTTATCCACTGCGGCATCATCGAAGCAAGCCGTGATGAGCAGCACCAGGACCCATTCCCCGAATCGTGGGGAGAACTGGCTGATGTGGTGGGTAGCGCCAGCTGTACCCGGATGTACAATGATTATATGAAGGCCATTGATCAGATCAAATCGCTGACAGATGAGGTTCTGGACTATGCTGCTCAGTCATCCGCAGATGACATAGAGAAACGTTACCTCCTCATTGCGGATGCAGCATTTCACCAATCCTGTAATGTAGCGAATATGCTATTAACGTTTATTGAAGGCGAGGAATATGTCACAGTGTGTCCGGCCTGTGGGGAGGATGTATATATATGGCCACAGGAAGACAAGACCGCACCCCTTCAGGCCTACGAACATGATCCTGTATTTAACCCCGAGCAGCAGCCTTATACCATCACTCCGGCATCATCACTGGAGGATGATCCAGAAACAAAAGCATTAGCTAAGCAAACGTCTCGGATTGGAGATCAGACGCTGGCGGCACATCTTCCTTATTTGGCTGGCACAACGACATGTCCGGCGTGTCGTGAAGCCTTCCCGATATGGCCTGCTCTACTGGACACCTTTACGGTATAGAGGGAATTTCTTCTATAGTAGAAAAGAAACGCTGGATTACTGGTATGCTCGCGGTGCGACTGGGGGCTCGTATAGTAATGACAGTCCGCCATAAAGTCA
Source organism: Paenibacillus sp. TC-CSREp1 (assembly GCF_050171015.1). NCBI lineage: Bacteria > Bacillati > Bacillota > Bacilli > Caryophanales > Paenibacillaceae > Paenibacillus > Paenibacillus sp. TC-CSREp1. Next base: position 163,543 of record NZ_JBNOKM010000015.1, read on the forward strand.
CTGAAGCAGCAGTCGAAATTTTAACGATTCCCAGAAGCCCTATTTAGCGATATTTCAGCAGTCTAGAATTCTAACGATTTCCAGAGACGCTATTTCACTAAAAAAAACTGATACAGCCACCTTTTTGAGGAAAATCGGGGAAATAGCGTTTCTCAGAATCGTTACACTTTCACATGTGCTAAAAACCACCAAATAAGCTCTCCTCGATTCGTTAGCCGCAGATGGTCACGATTGGTCTACATGTGGAGCATCTGGTGAGGCGAACTACGACACATTGTTAATTTGCTAATATACGAGCAGAAGGTCATGAGGCACACTCTGACATATCTCTGGACGCACTCTTATACTGAAACAGCTGGCTGATATGCCGGCTGTTTTTTTGAGTTTGAAACCTTATCCCCACGTTTATCCTTCATCCTCACCTCACCCGGAATCATACAAATGCAAAGCCCAGGTTCAGCATTTTCCAGAACGTAAATAGGGGTTTTCCCTGAATTACAAGGTTAACAAAACCGACTACAATAGAACTAACATCGTAATAACCTGATTGTATGCTTTTCTTCGATCAAACGAGCCTTGATATAAGGTTACTTATATGTAGTCAGAACGATGAACGAACATCATAATAAACTTTAAAAAAAAGATGAGTGACGTAAAGACCGTCAATTTGACCCGAAAAAGGAAGTGTCCCTCATGCATGATGAAGTCTCATCTGCCGTTCAGGAGATGATGAGCGGCCTGTGTCAGAACACCGCCGGTGATTTTTGCGGAATGGCCTGCGTGTCGGGGTCCATGCTGCGCTGGAAATATACGTTCGGGGCAACCAATGAACGTGTGAAACGTATGACGATGCGCCCTGGACAAGATCTGGTGGGCACGGCGCTCAGAACCGGGCGTACGGTGATGCTGGATGAGCGGTCCCGTGGTGAATTCACCCCGGATCGGTGCCCGCTTATGCTTGCTGAACGACTGGTATGTGCTATAGCCGTGCCTCTGTTCCGGGAAGGCCTCCTGCCCAGCGGTGTACTGCTTGTTGGAAGCAGAACGCCATGTACCTTTTCCCCCGAGATGGTTATGCAGACAGAGCAGGCCGCCAGACAAATGGAGCAGTACGTATGAGCTCTAACATATAAGCTGCCTTGCCTGCCCATCTTAGAAACCACGGCCCAGGTCAGGCTCTCAATTGTTACCTGTATATCAACATTACATGAACTGTATTACACCATGACAGGACCTGTATTACACATTACGCGGAGACTTTTCGGAGATTAACCTCTGAAGCGTCTCTTTTTTTTGGTATGATAGATGTAGATGAAGGAAGCGGACAGGGGGAAACAGTTGTGATTCGACTATTAGTTGTAGATGACCATGTCGTGGTACGCTCCGGGCTGATTGCCCTGCTTGAAGGCAAGAACGATATACATATTGTTGGAGACGCTGCGGATGGTGACGAAGCCATTGCCAAAGCACAGGAGCTGAATCCGGATGTTGTCCTGATGGATTTCAGCATGCCCCCGGGCAAGGATGGCTTGACCGCGACAGCCGAGTTGAAAAAATTAATGCCGGATATCGCCATTTTGATTCTAACGATGCATGATGATGAGGAGTATCTGTTCCGCGCAATTCATGCAGGAGCTTCGGGATATATTCTCAAGAGTGCGCCCCACGAAGAATTGCTCGCTGCCATTCGTTCTGTAGCAGACGGAAGCGCCTACTTGTACCCGAGTGCAACCAAACGTTTGATGAGTGAGTATCTGGACAAAGCCAAACAGGAAAATGCCGGGCCATACGACACCCTTTCGGATCGGGAGAAAGAAATTTTGGCCTGGATTGCCAAAGGGTATGCCAACAAGGAAATTGCCGAGCATCTGGTGATTAGTGTCAAAACCGTTGAATCCCACAAAAGCAATCTGATGGAAAAGCTTGGCCTGCGCACAAGACCAGAGCTTGTGAAGTTTGCGATGAAAAAGGGGCTGTTAAACTTTGAATAAACCGCGCAAAAACAGACTCAGCGGACTGGCCGACCAGCCGGTGCGGCTTCTGCTTAGCGAAATTGACGAGCACATCTCCGATAATGAGTTTCGCAGTAAATTAAAAGGTTCGCTGCATCAGCTGAGTGATCTGAAATTTGCACTGGATGAGTCCTCCATCGTCGCGCTGACCGACCGTAAAGGTAAAATCCAGTATGTGAATGATAAATTTTGCGAGATTTCACAATATACCCGCGAGGAACTGATTGGTCAGGACCATCGCATTATTAACTCGGGGTATCACGGCAAAACCTTTATGAAGACGCTATGGGATACTATCTCTTCGGGCAAGGTCTGGCATGGCGAGATTCGAAACAAGGCGAGAGACGGCAGCTTCTACTGGGTAAACACGACAATTGTGCCTTTCATTGATAATGACGGCGAACCTTATCAATACTTGGCTGTACGGAGTGAGGTCACCAAGCTGAAGCAGGTCGAGGCCGAGCTGCAGCAGATGATGTCTCAGGTCATGAACATTCAGGAAGAAGAGCGCCGCCGCATCTCACGGGAGCTTCACGACGGAATCGGCCAAAGCCTGTTCTCCCTTGTCATTCAGATGGACCGTCTGCTGGCCGATCAGGCCAATCCAGGGGTGGAGGCATTAAGACAGCAGGTCACCCGCATTATGGAGGATGTGCGCGGCATGGCTTGGGAGCTGCGACCATCTGTGCTCGATGATCTGGGCGTTGTTCCTGCTATCCGAACCTATATTGAGAACTATACCCGTCATTACGGTATTGAGGTTGAGCTTGAATGCAGCTTGCGCAAACGTCTGGACATGAACAAGGAGATTGCCATCTACCGTATTATTCAGGAGGCGTTAACGAACATAGCCAAATACGCTGATGTATCGGAAGCACGTGTCACCGTCGAGGATACAGCAGACCTTACTCTCGTCATTATTGAAGATCAAGGTGCCGGATTCAACAAAAATAATGCCGGGCACGGAGTTGGATTATTCAGTATGGAGGAGCGTGCGCGTGGAGCCGGAGGCACGCTGCGTGTATCGTCAGAAGCCGGCGAAGGGACCACGGTGACGCTGCTGCTGCCCAAGACTGCACGTGCATAAGGCTTTGCGCTAAAAATGTTCAGCAAGACAAAGAATACATGTGATGCATTTCAACCTATAAGATTGCACAAAGAGAGACGGTGGTTAACCACCGTCTCTCTTTGTTTTCTTTCTATCTTCCTTCACGTACGTATATACCTATGTATACTCTTACTCTAACGTAAACCCAGGAAACACACGTTGAACACTTACTGGAACAGATTTCACAACTTCCCGTTTGGTAACTACATACTCCATCTTTCCTCCAGTCGAGACGGTTGTTCCATTATCCACGTATGGAGCCAGTTTGACAGTTAGATCCCAATACTCAACTCTTAGTTCATCTCCTCCTGCTTGAATACCTACTCTAACTAAATACTCCGGAGTCTGACCATTTTTTTTAAGAGTTTTCATATCCAGAATCTTGGTAGATAACATCGTTGGCCCCATAGAGAAGTGATCTTGCTTCAAACGATCCACATCCATATTGAGCGTCGATTTCTCTAGAAGATCTTCAATTCCCGTATCCATTCCAGCCATGAAAACTTGCACTGTATTATTAATACCTGCTAATCCAAAGGGACCAATATCCTTCATGTTCTCATCCCACACATTTTCGTAAGGGATGCCCGTTGTGTTGATGGAAACCGTTTGGGTTTTATCGTTCCATGAGACCGATGCACCCAGCGCTTTCGACACAAAACTGATCGGAACCATGACACGGTTGTTCACCATTTTCGGAGCTACATCCGTTTGCAACTGGGTTCCGTTCACATTCAATTTAATCATTCCTGCTGCGTATGCTGAACCTAGCACTCCTGACATCACCGCAACAGTAGTTAATACTGAAAAAAAAATCTTTTTTTTCATATGTTTGAAATCCCTCCCATTCATCATTATAAACGCTAAATCCCCAAATAAGTTACACCTTTAACTTTTTATTTTTTGCTTTATGCTATGAAGCAGAAGAGAGAAGACAATAAAACCAATCCAAACAAAAATAATCTCCACCATATGGGGAGATTTATGAATGTGTCTCATGTTTAGAAAAAGTAAAATTACAAGACTAGAGAGGCTGCTGTTGTCACTAAAACAAAGAATATCATGACTAACTGTATCTATGTAAAACTATTGAAACCGACCATACCCTCCCTTCACTCACCCTATAACTTACTATCTGCTGAATGGCTAATTAACATTTCTAACAATCCTAGTCGTAAGGATTGCATAACATCCTCTTTTGGCATACGTATATATTTAGCCATTTGTTCCATCTCTTCTTCAAAAAGACCCAGTATAGCTATAAAAGATGAATCGTCCCCATTTCTAAATTGTTCTACAAGATTCATGAACTCAATTTCTTCAATAGAATATTCAATGTTTTCCTTTTCCATTTATTTACCCCTTGTTGAGAAATTTGTAGGTCTGCTGAAATCTCTTTTTCTGACTTACCACAAAGGTAAACATCATGAATGATTCTCTTCCCTACATCTGATGGAATAAGTGAACATATCTCTTCGACATACATTCTGGATACGGCATCATCCTCAAAAGAATTAATAGTGCTTGAATCATAAACCATTCCAAATTCTCTATTTCTAGTTACTTTTGCTCTGTATTGCATTCTCCAGGCCATTTTCTGAAGTTCAGATCTACATCTTTCTTTCGTTATCTCCAAAGACATCACCTCACTATATAGGTAAAAAGAAGAGCACTTCTACTACCAAAAAAACAAAAAACAAGAACATTTGTTCTTATATAATTATATGAAAAACTCCGTTTTTCTTCCAGTTAAAAGTTGTAAAATTCTCGTGTTTTTTTCCTATATTTATGAGAAGAGAGGAGGAATTACATATGGATATCGATACATTTATTCAACTCATCCCCAATTTTGGATTTCCAATTGTCATTACTTTTATGTTGCTAAAATATCTTATGGACAGTATCAAAGAGAAGTTTGATATTCTAGATCGAACATTAAAAGAATTGATTGATTTAATTAAAGACTTAAAAACAGATCCTTAATTAAAAATCATGTCAAAACAACCGGTTCTAACTGTACTTATCGCGAAAAGCTGTTTGTAAACTGGGATCACCTAAAATCCTGAATTCGCAGTAACAAGCACACTCACAACAAAATGAAGGGAATATATCGTGCATCTTCAACAATTTCAATAAAATTGGTTGACTACGATTACGTTTCGTCATTACACTATGAATGCTGCAATGCTATTGCATACAGGAAAATATAAAAGGTGGTTCCATAAATATGTCACAACGACGTTCCTCCAAAGGCGGAGAAATTCCGCAGATGTATAATCTGGACGAGATGGATCGTAAAATCATCGCCGCCCTGCATGAGAATAGCCGAATCTCCTACACCGACCTCGGTACACAGATCGGTCTATCCCGCGTCGCAGTACAGGCACGTATCAATGCATTGTCGGAAAAAGGCATCATTGAACGCTTCACTGTTGTCATCAATCCTGGCAAAGTCGGACTTCAGGTGTCTGCCTTCTTTAATGTGGATGTAGAGCCGCGCTTTCTGGACGAGGTTGCGGAGATGCTGGATGAAGAGCCGGCCGTCACCAGCCTCTATCATATGACAGGCCCAAGCACTCTGCATATGCACGGTATTTTCGCAAATATGGAAGAGATGGAGCAGTTCCTGCTGGAGAAGCTCTATCAGATGCCCGGCATCGTCAAAGTTGAATCACAGCTGCTCTTGAAACGGTACAAAAGCCGAATGGGCATGAGACTCTAGGAGGATATCAGCATGAGTTGGAAAGATTACAACGGTCTCGTGGCAGGCATGATGCGAACCGGAATTTTGGGATATGGCGGTGGCCCTTCAGTTATTCCACTCATCCGTTATGAAGCCGTTACCCGTTATGAATGGGTCAGCGATGATGAATTCGGCGAGATTCTGGCGATTGCCAACGCACTGCCGGGCCCCATTGCTACCAAGATGGCTGCTTATCTTGGGTATAAAACCAAAGGTGTGCTGGGCGCTATTGTCGCCGTACTTGCTCACATCTTGCCGACAAGCATTGCGATTATTGCCCTGCTGGGTTCGATGTACGCGCTGCGCGAATCCAAAATTGTAGCGGGCATGGTCGCCGCAGTCCGACCTGTTATTTTTGTGATGCTCGGCATGATGGCCTATGAATTTGCAATGAAAGCCTGGAAAGGGCTTGGCAAATGGTTCGCTATTGCATTCGGCATAATTGCCTTTGCGGCGCTGCAGTTGCTGAATGTGCACCCTGGATTGGTCATTACAGCTTTCCTGGTCTATGGCTTCTTCCATTTTGGTCTCGTTCAGCGCTTGAAATCCAAAGGTAACTCTGACAAGGAGGTATCGTAGGATGCTTCAGACGTGGTGGGAACTATTTTGGGGATTTTTCGTAGCGAACATTCTGGGATATGGCGGTGGCCCCGCTTCCATTCCGTTGATGCAGGAAGAGATTGTGAATCACTACCACTGGATGACCACGGAACAGTTCGGGGACGTCCTCGCGATCGGCAATGCACTTCCCGGGCCGATTGCGACCAAAATCGCTGCATTTGTCGGATACCATGTCGCAGGCTGGTTCGGTGCCTTCATCGCCAGCTTTGCTACGATTGTACCGTCGGCAGCTGCACTTATTTTATTATTGCGTTTATTAAACAAACATCGCACCTCGCCTAAAGTCAAAGGCATGACATTGCTTGTACAGCCCGTCATTGCCGTGCTTATGATTCTGCTCACCTGGGAATTCGGCCAAGTATCTACAGACTCCATTGGTATCTGGCAAACACTAATTATTGCAGGCATCTCGCTTTGGGTCATGACCAAAACCAAGTTGCATCCTGCGATTCTTATTCTTATTGCTTTTGCCTATGGTGCTTTGGTGCTGTCGCATACGATGTAACAGGGATACATCACTTCATTTAATTTTGATAAAGACAAGTCACATGCATCAGCATCATACAAAAAGGTGATATCCGCTCGAATGCGGATATCACCTTTTTTGACTTTACATAATAACATTTGTAAGGCAAAGTTACTTCGCTTCAACCACTACGGTAACCTTTGTTTTTACCCCTGCATAGGAAACCGTAATCGTTGCTTTCCCTTTCCCATTCGCCTGAATCACACCATCTTTAACGGAAGCAGTCGCAATACGGGAGGATGTCCAAAGTGCTGGCTTGGATACATTAGCCTCACTTCCATCCACATACGTTGCTGTAGCCACAACTGTCGCTTTATCGCCAGCCTTCATCGTCAATGTGACTTTGTCGGTCTGCAAATATTTCAGTGTATCTACATCCAGCGCAATCGTCACCGTTTTGCCGCCATACTTCGCTGTAATCTTGGCTTTCCCTGAATTTAATGCTTTTACTTTACCTTTGGTCACTTGAGCAACCTTGTAACTGTTCGTTTTCCATTCGGCCTTGTCCGTAATATCACGTTCACTGCCATCACCCAGGGTAGCCGTTACTTTCAGATCAACCGTATCGCCCGATTTGAGGGAAAGTGCAGGTTCAGAGGCTGTGATTCGTGAGATTACATCTACTTCAACCTGAATCGTAACTTTTTGGGAGCCATATTCAGCTGTAATGTTGGCTTTACCACTGCTGTTCCCTGTGATCACACCTTTTTTTACATCCGCTACGCGGGCATTGCTGGATTTCCAGGTCGCATCTGCTGTGACATCCTTTGTATTACCGTCACCATCTGTACCTGTCAGAATAACGGTTTGAGTTTCTTTTGCCGAAAGCACAACAAAGTTTACATCTGCCTCCAGACCGCTTGCCATGCCCACCTCAACCGGGAGTGTCAACGTTTTACCTTCAATTTTGGCCGTAATCGTCGCTTTCCCTGTTGCTACACCTGTAATAACCCCTTTGCTGTCTACCTCAGCGATTTTCTCGCTGCTGCTGCTCCATGTTGCATCCTCGGATACATCCTTGGAGGTCTCACCATACAGTGCAAGCACTTTGGCAGAAGTGGTTCCACCTACAGCTACGGTTGCTTTCTTTTTGTCCATCTCATACTTGTCTGGAACGTCTACGCTAACTGTGAATTTCACCGTTTTACCGCCATATGCTGCTGTAATCGTAGCCGTACCTGATTTATAAGCAATCAGTTCGCCACCCGACACATATACGATTTCTGCATCGCTCGAGGTCCATGTCGCCTTGGACGTAACATCCTCCTTGCTCGCATCAATGTATTCAGCATTCGCCGTCAGTTTTTTCGTTCTGTTGTCGCCCGTAACACTCATGGCGAGCTTATCATTCACATCTTTGATATCCAGATATCTCGCGGTGTCAACATCCACGGTGACTTCCACCGTTTTACCGCTATAGGTTGCCTTGATCGTCGTTGATCCGGCGCTCACTGCCGTAATTTGACCTTTGAACACCGTCGCAACCTTCTCGTTGCTGGAGGTCCATGTCGCCTGATCGGTTACATTCACATCACTGCTGTTTGGATATGAAGCCGTCACAACAACATTGGCTGTTTTATTGCTCTCGCTCAAGCGGAAGAAAATACTCTGTTTCTCTACGCTCAGCTTGCTCGTCTGATCTACATCCACATCTACTGATACGGACTTGGTACCATATTTCCCTGTAATAACAGCAGAGCCTGCCGAGTAACCTGTAATATTGCCCTTCAGCACATCTGCAACCTTCTCATTGCTCGACGTCCATTCCGCCAGGTCGGTTACATCTTTCGTTGTCCCGTCTGGATAAGTAGCCGTCAATTTCACAACTTCGCTTTTGTTGAGCAGCAGATTCACCTGCTTCTTGTCTACGTCTACACGTTTAACCACTTCTACGCTGACGTCCAAGGTTACGCTCTGGCTTCCCAGTTTGGCAGTAATGACAGCCGTTCCCGCGCTTTGTCCAGTAACCTTACCGTTAACAACGGTGGCAACTTTCTCGTCACTTGTCGACCATTCGGCACTGCTCGCTGCCTCGTTGTTCGTTGTATTATCGCTGTACGTCGCAGTCAAGACGATGTCTTTGCTTTCCCCTGTGCGGAGCTCAACATTTTGCACACTTTTCGAAAGAGCTTTAACCTTCTTCGTTACTTTAATTTGAACAGGCTGAGTTTGGCCCTGATACGCCACTGTAATTGTTGCTGTGCCTTCTTTTTTGGCTGTAATCGAGCCATTATATGCAGTTGCTACCGAAGTATCACTGCTCGTCCAGGATGAGCTGATCGTAACGTTCGCTGAGGTATTATCCGAATATACCCCCGTTACCGTCACCGACCCGGAATCGCCGACTTCGAGCGACATTTCATTTTTAGAAACTACAATTTTGGACAGTTCCTTCTCTGCCGCAGCGGCCAAGCCTACGTTGGAAATAGTGAGCATCAACACCAGCATCATTACCATGTACTTGGTCAATCTTGGCTTTAACATCATTTCCCTCCGATATTCATCATTTTATTTCTACTATATAATGTCGGCAAAGGCTTTCCAGATGTTTAGACTTTCAGGAAATTTTCAGGTAATTATATGGGAATTCATGTTACCGATCATCTAACTATGCATAGGGGAAGCTGCAAACAGAGCGGATATATGCAGCATTGCACCATGGTTCATTCACCACCGTATCCTCAGGGCATAATCTGGATTTAGGGACACTGGAGTACGTTTCTATAAAAAGGGAGGATACCGATTGAATCAATCCTTTGATTACATCGACTATTGGGAGCGGACTTATCGTAAAGGTGAAACATCCGGCAGGGGGTCATACGGAGTGCTGGCTGAATTCAAAGCCGAGGTTGTTAATGCATTAATCCAGTGTGAGGGCATTCGTCGCGTTATTGAGTTTGGCTGCGGTGATGGAAACCAATTGAAATATATGGACTATGTCGAATATCTCGGTATGGATGTGGCTTCATCCTCGGTAGAGCACTGTGCCTCTATGTACGCTGATGATCCTTCCAAAAGCTTCATGGTATACAGACCAGGTCTATGGGTCAACCGCGGTTTTCTGCAAGCGGATCTGACCATTTGTCTGGATGTACTCTATCACATTACGGATGAAACAGATTTTCGCCAAACGCTACATGATGTGCTCCATGCCTCTACCCGCTGGGTTGTGCTCTATACGAGACTGAGGGAGCAGGGTGATTCAGGAGTACGAACGATTCAGGACCGCAACCTGTTCCATTATCTGTTTGATTATCCCGAGTTCAAGGTGCATGAGATTATCCGTCAGCGCTATCCCGAGCAGTCCTCGGCAGACTTTGTCATTCTAAAACGGGCATGTGCGAAGTAACTTCAGCCAAAAATTAGCAAAACAAAATATAACCGCCCTGCCAAGGGCGGTTAACACACATTCAGGATGAACAACTAACCATATCATTCCCCTTATATCTATACATGTCTCTGGAGCTTCACATCCAGCTCTGTCGAGGTCACAGTGGTGTATTCGATATAGTTTACGTAGCCATTAAAGCTCAGATAAGCCTCGTAACGCTTACGAATGGCAGGTAACATGATCAGATCCAGCACCTCTCCCTTCGGGACCCATCTGCACTCGCTCGTTTCATCCGAAGTTGCCAACTCTCCACCTTCAGCTCTGCACACAAAATCAAACATCACTTTGGTCGGGACATCCGTTACACCGTCATACCACTTATGAATGCCTGTATTCGACACAACACTGATTAAATGGCTAACCGTTGCAATAATTCCACTCTCTTCCTTGATTTCACGAATTACACCGTCAATCAGGTTCTCTCCAGCTTCAGTGATCCCGCCAGGGTACACCCAACCATCATCATGGGCTTTGACTAGCAGGATATTCCCCTGCCCGTCTTCTACAATTCCGCCTGCTGAAACGATATGTGTCGGAAATGACATTCAGGTCCTCCTTTGTTTACCTCTGTTAAAATAAACCCGTCGCTCCACGTAGCTTCGCCAGCGCTTCCATATAGAAATAATCGCCGTAAATAATCGGCACATTGATGCCCCGTCCTTCGGGGTAATGCACCGTACCCCGAAGGATCAGCCCCTCCTCCGCCGACAATTCGGTGGAGCTGTGGTGCTCATACAAGCCGCGGACGATGCGTTCTCCCGCGGCAGCGTAAGTTTGCCCGCGCGGCGACAGCTTCGCGAGCTCAAGCAGTCCGCTCGCGGCAATAGCCGCTGCGGACGAATCCCACGCCGCCCGGTGCTCCGCTGGCGCGCGGAAATCCCACACCGGCACGATGTCTTCGCCAAGCATGGCGAGGAAGAAATCGGCCGCTCGCTCCGCTGTCTCCAGATATCGGGCTTCGCCCGTATACCGGAAAGACAGCGCAAACCCGTGCAGCGCCCAGGCGGTGCCCCGCGCCCAGGCGGACCCGGGAGCATGGCCTTGGCCGCCATGCTCCCGCAGCTTCTGCCCCGTGTGTGGATCAAACTCCACCACGTGGCAGATGGACCCGTCGGCGCGCACGAATTCACGCGCGACGGTGTCCGCATGCGCTTCCGCCAGCCATCGGAAGCGAGGATCGCCGCTCTGCTCGGAGGCCCAGTAGAGCAGCGGCAGGTTCATCATGCTGTCAATGATGGCTACGCCGCGCGTATCCATCGTTGACGAGCTGAAGTTCCAGGCGCGGATGAACTCACCGCGCACATGAAAACGGGCGGCGAGCAGATTCGCGGCAAGCAAGCCGCGGCGTCGCCCCTCCGCACTGCCTGTCTCGCGATAGCTGGCTACGCCGCTAAGCAGCCAGATAAAACCCAGATCGTGATCCACCAGGTCGGGATCACGCAGACAGCCTTCGAGCTGCTGCTCACAGCTCTCGGTAATGCGCCGCAGCTCCGCAGCCGACTCATGCTGCGGAGCATCCCTGTACACCAGCCATAACAAGCCGGGCCAGAAACCGGCTGTCCACCAATCGGGATCATTCTGATCGTACATCCCCTGCAGTGAAGTATGGGGGAAAGTATCCTGAATTCGCTTGGCGTTTCGAACCGTTTTGTCAGCTGCCCGTCTCCATGCTGCTTCTACCCATGATACCGATGTTGATGTGTCCATATTACTGCCCCTCCCGCTTCTGAGTATGCCCACTTCACACTTCCAGTTGCTGTGTCCCCAGTCTTCTTCCAGAAAGCTTTCGACCCCATTTTCCCTGTTTTCTTCTGCCTGCTCCTTTAAAGTTTACATAGAACAACCTCCAGCACGCAGTGCTCCGCTTCATAACAAGCGCTATCGGCGACATGTCGCCTTTTTGTCACTTTCCCCGCACTCTGTATCTCAGTAGACTCTTTACGTGTTACACGCGTCCTAATCGAACAGTAAAGGTCAGCTGCTGTGCACCGTGAGCCTCCATCCGCGCCTGTTTCAACAGCCCGTTGCGTGAAGCAACGGGTTGCGGATCGAGTATCACGTTCGCTCCCGGATTACACGCTTCAGATTCGACGTATGCGCCGCGATACGCAGTACGTACGCTTCGCTCGGTGTGCGTAACGACAGCCTGCTCCTGCCCATCGCTGTACATTAGCGGAATGAGTGCTCCGGCCGCTTCAATCCTGCCTTCAAACTCATACGTCACGATAAGTTCATCCGCTCGCTGGACATAGCGGCCACGTACAGCGCTTATTCCACAGAAAGGTCCCTTCCAGGTGATCTGAAAAGCGTTCTCCCCGGTACTCTCCACTGCCTTCACACCGTTTCCCGCCATTGCTTTATTCAGCTTGTTCCCGGATTCATTCTCCGCTGTCGCGATCGGAGCCTCTGTCTCATACACTACTGAACCGCCGCCGCTGGCAGGGTCTATTCCTGCATCGCGGTCATAGTCGCTGCCGGACGGTATGCCTTGGGCCAGGCTGTGCCAGACCCCATCGGGTGTCATCCATGCAGGGCAGTAACTCAAAGGCTGAACAACGCCCTCGGCAAACTCCGTAAACCCTGCCTGTGCATGACCGGCTGCTGACGGACCGATTAACCCGGGCAAACCTGCCTGTTGTATTCGTACCAGTCCAGGAATGGTATACGGATCATTCAGAGCGGTGTGCAATACGATCTGCTGCCCTGGCACGGAAGCCAGCACCGTTTCAAACCAGCCATCCGTCTGCAGCACCCTGCTCCCGATCTCGGAAGGAAGATTCGCGGGAATGATGCTCTCACCCGGATCACGCAGACAAGCATGAGCCAGTGCCGCCGCCGTCCACAGGTTGTAGCAGGTATGATTCGTATAAATCTCGTATCCGTGTCGCTGCTCTGGCGCATATTCATTACGTACGATTTTCAGGCGCCCGTCCGGCATGAGCCAGCGCTCCACCGCTTCAAAACAGCGATTGGCCGCCCGGGTAAACGCTCCTGCCATAACTGAATCGCCAGCTTCACTCGCCAGGGCAGCATGCAGCGAGCAGACATAGGCTGCCGCCGCTTCATTCCATTGATGCTGCGAGCTGCGTCCCCGCGGCGGAATCTCTCCGAGCGGAGACAGCATGAGCAGGGAGCTGAACGCACCGTCACGCAGCCGTCCTCGCAACGCATCTGCAACAGCCCCTTCATATCCGGCATCAAGCATTACTCCAAGGTGATAACGGGTAGCGATATCATAGGAAAAAGGACTATTGGGTCGATCCAGTGGTCCGTCCTGATACAAACCGAGCGCAGTAAACCGCGGCAGGTGATAGGCTTCCAGATAACGATCCATCCAGGCTGTATTGACACTCGCAAGCTGTTCGCGCCACCTTAAATATTCTCCCGAGATCATAATCGCATTCCAGTTAATCATGCGATTGGCATTGTTCATCTTGCTCATCGTAAATACATAATCTTCTTCGGGATCAATCGTCCTCAGAGCCTCAGCCCAGATGGCCGCCTGCTCAGGCCGATGGGACTTGAGCAGCATATACGCCCGCATCATCAGCACGGGATAGAAATCCGGGTGATGGTCGGGCGCACTGCCTTTCACCACCGCATCGATGCTATGTGACAGAGCTGCCGCTGCGGAATCGAGTAGTTCGAGCTGCCCCGCATCCACCAGAACTGCTGCTGCCATGGCATAGGCAGGCGTAGAATAGTACCTCTCTGCTCCCGAGTACGGATCAATAATAGCTCCATCATGATTCTGAGCTTTCTTGTAAGCGTACACAATTTGTTGTACAAGGGCGAGCTTGCGTTCCCGATTCCAGCCATCAGCAGGTGCAGGGCCCGCTTCAGCTGCCAACATACGATACTGCTCCAATGCTTTTTTCCACGGATAAGCTGATGCAGCTGTATAATTACTCACCTTCACTCACCTCGGTTTCTGCCTTATGCGGCTCAATGACAAAATTCACCTGACAAACAATCTCCAGTGAAACTACTCCAGCTATATCACCTGTACCTGTATCTATTATATTGGCAGCTTCTCCAGCTCCTTCACCTGTTTCTTTGCTTTCCTCTTTGGCTGGAGTTTCTACAGCTTCAAAGAAACCGAAAGATTTCATAGGTTCTGTCGGTTCTCTGTTCTCCATAGTAACCATAACATGCATCTTGTTTCTCTGATCCGTAACTCTCCCGGTTCCCCCTGCTGCTTCTGCTGTCCCTTTCCATACCAGAGACGTACGATAAAATGTAACCGGGTTGTGATCATGATCCAAGGTGTGTATAGGTTCGGTATCAACATGCCACCGGGCTGCATCATAGACCATATATACATTAGCTTGCGCTGCGTGCCATAGAAGCCGGCCCTCTTTTTCTAGAACAGGATTTATGCGGCTGATCCAGCGCTCAGCTACACGGGAAGGACGGGGGGAGCACTCATCAACCGAATATTGTACAGCATCCGACACTGTGCTCGCCTTCCATTGAAATGTGTCTGTTAGCCGTAAAACCGCTACCTGATTGTGCTCGTCCATGTTCCCATCCCGGCTGCTTCTGCTGGCATTTCGGGTAAAATCGCCAATCCAGTCGTCGTGCTTCTCAATCCTCCAGCACAGTTCCCGTGTATATCGCCGGAGCGACGCTGCCTCTGGATAAGCGAGTGTCAGGTCCAGCGCTGCCTCAAGTTTACTTCCATCCGGCTCAAGCCTGAACCTCAGCATATGAGCTTCAGCCTGCCTTCCAGAGCTTTGCTCGCATCCATCAATAAGCGGCACATTATGCCCGGAGGAAGAGATATGAAACATCTGCTCACGTCCGGGGGCAAAGTATGCCTGAGTATACAATCCTGCTCCCGGGTCACATATTATATTTTCGCCGCCACAATGAATAATGAATTGCCCCAGATCATTATGATTGTGCGGCTCATCATTATGCCCGCCTTTGAAGGAACATGCCGCTTGAACCTGCTTTTCTTTTGCGTGCAGCTTGTCAGCTTCATGGGATACCTTTGGTACAGGAAGTACACTCTTGGCAACCATCCACCCCAGCTGATGTAAAATAAACCCTTCGTTCGCCTGAGCATGCGCACCGGCTCCTTCTTGTACACCTGCATACACTGCCGGATCACTCCACATCACGTTCCGCAGCAGATGAGCCCAGCGGCGGCAAGGATCATCTGTCAGCCGCGGGATGAACAGGGGCAGATTCGCTGGCAGCTCAAATTTGGCGGCCAGCACTGACAGGAGCCCGGCTGGAATCTCTTCGCGCTCCGCACTATCCGAATAGTTGACAAATATACCTGCCGACAAATGAATGCGTAGTGGAAAAGCCGCAATTGCAGCGATCTTCGAGCCTGTCAGCAGATTCAACGCTCCATCGCTGTAGTCCTGTAACATCTCGGCATAATAGACAAAATAACCGAAGCCGTAGACCCAATATCCGATTCCTTCCGCACAGCCGCCATCCTCGCCATAGCCGCTCAGGAATGCCTTCATGCAGCCGAGCGTCTGCCGGATGGACTCTCGCACCATCACCTCATCCTCAAGCAGCAGCATAGCGGCCATCCCGCAGCACCCTCCACAGACTGCTGACCAGTTGTGCTCTGCCGTCTGCCAGTGATACTCGCGTTTTTCTCTGTACAGCGGGGTGAAAATTCTACGTTCAGCCTCGACACGGATTCGCTCAAGCACCAGAGGGTCCAGATGCCTGCCGTGAATAACCGCAATCTCGGCGAGCATATGAACGGTCTCTGCGGCAAAAAGGTCGATGTTGCCTTCAACCTGCCTTGCTTCACCGTTTCCGAGATGTGCCGTAAGACACCATGTATACTCATCACATACCGCCCACAACATCTCTTCAAGGGTATGCAGCACACGAGGTTCATCCGAAACGAGAGCAAGCATCGCCACAGCAGCCAGTCTGCCGCGCCGATCAAAATATGCGTTCTCGTAAGCTTTGCGCTCTCCTGTCTGACTGAACTGCCGAAACAGTGCAAACGTCAGAGGTGGCAGCGGTTCGTTTAGCGCCAGCTCTCCATAGGTCTTCAGGTCTGTGAACACTTTAGCCAGCTCAGGATGCTGCAGCCTTTCTCCGATACGATCGGCCATCAAAATACGATTCTTCTGACGGTAATTTCGCTTCGGATGTATTATCTGCTGAAGCCTCTCTTCATCGGGCCAGCCGTTCACTTCGGCTTCATTCCCGGCACAGCTTGTATCGACATGCCTGTATTCCTGTTCATTTTTGATTTCGTGATTGGAGCCTTGCACAGCATTCACCACGCTTACTTATGGAATGTAATACAGAACTCTGACAACATGTGCTGGAACTAGCTTCCTCCCCGTTACACAACGGCTAATGGAGAATCCTGAACCACAGACAACCACTGGCGAGCAATTAACTCGTGTCCAGCTGCGGTCGGGTGAACACCGTCCCATAACCAGTAAGACGCATCCGCCTGCTGCAAAGCTTCATTAAACGATTGCTGCAGGGGAACATAGACGGCCCCGTATTGTGCAGCCAGCTGTTGGACCTGCTCCTGGTATTCGCTGATCCGCTCCTGCCAAGCCAGCCATTGATCAACGGTTGCTCCCGTCTTCAGAATAAAAGGTTCCATCAGCACAAGCCCGGTATCCGGCATCACTTCCCGTGTTTCCTCCAGCAAATGACGGTACGCCCGGGCGAAACGATCCGTATACCCTTTAGCTTCACCATTCATTGAACGCCAGGCATCGTTAACCCCGATCAGAATGCTGATCAGGTCCGGCTTGAGACTAATCGCATCCTCATTCCAGCGTGCATACAGATCGGAAGCCCGATCTCCGCTGATGCCTCTGTTGTAGAACGTTTTGTTTCTGTTTGCCAGATCCATTCCCAGCCTGCTTGAGATGAGATACGCATACCCGTGGCCCAGAACATGATTCAGATCCTCATTGCGTGACCTTCCTCCGTCTGTAATGGAATCGCCTTGAAACAAAATCGTAGATGGACTTGACTGCATCTTGGCCATCGTTCCCTTCGTATGTAAAATGAACTTTCCACACTGCTGTCTCCATCTTATCCCTTTCAGTCACATTAGAAAATAGCGTTTTCATATAAAATACCTAGCCCATCCAGTAACGCAGAATCATCATGGAAACAATGCCAACCAGAACTGTTCCTAGCAAGCTTCGAGTCCAGATGGCAACGGCGACGGTGGGCAGTGCTGCCCACAAAGCAGCATTTTCAGTAATGGGAACCCATTCGTTCCCGTTCATAAACAGCTCCTGACCAATGAGTGATGCCATAACCGCTACGGGCACATATTCGAGCCAGCGCAGCAGCCACACCGGAATCTGTATTTTGCTAAACAGCATAAGCGGCAATACCCGCGGAATAAACGTCAACAAGGCCGAGCCCATAATAATCCAGAATACATCCCATCTTACTTCCATCGTTCCATGAACACTCCCATCGTTGCTGCAACAACTGCTGCCAGTATAATACTCATGCTGCCAAGTGAGGCCATGCTTGCCAGGATGACAGAAACCACCGCAATGATCGCTACATTGATATGTATTTTTTTACTTTTGCGGTGAACCAGTTGAAGCACAATCAAACCTATAAACATAGCTGGCAGCGCATAATCCAGACCAAGCCTGTCCGGGTCCGTTATCCAGCGTCCAAAATAAGCACCTGCCATATTGGCAGCAAACCAGTTCAAGTATGCCGTAATGTTCAATCCATGCATCCAGCGTTCACTAAGCGTCTTTCTGCCAATTGCACGGGTCATGGCTACGCCGAAAGACTCATCTGTAAGCAGCGAGCCGATCCACATATTTTTAAGCGGTGTCAGATGCCTGAAATAAGGAGACACAGCTGCACTGAGCAGCAGATGACGAAGATTTACAAAAAAGATCGTGAAGATGATCGCTATCGCAGACCCATTCGAAGCAAGCATGCCTGCTGCAATAAACTGGGCCGACCCTGCATATAACACAAGACTTAACAGTGCCGTTTCCGCAAAACTCAAACCGGCCGTCATCTCGATAACTCCAGCTGCGAAGCCAATACTTAAATATCCGAGCAGTGTAGGGACACAGTCCCTTACTCCCTGCATAAATGTTGCATCATCCTGGGTTTCGACATGAGGTTTATGTCCAGATGAAGTTAACGCATTTTGATTCAATTTCGGGGCAACTCCTCTCTAATTTCAATCAAGACCAGCCGATATATAACGATACATACCGTTCAAATTCAAAGATTCCTGATTAGGAATACAGAATCTTAGGATTCAGAATCGTATCGCATTAACTTAGAAATATACCACATATTATGTAAGTTTGGGAGAGACAGGGGAGAATGGGTATGAAGAAAATGAAGCAGTCAAAAGGAAAGCGAACGATGCAGATGAGAGAGAAGCTGATGCTGTCTTTTGCCATCGTGCTGCTGATCCCGACCATCAGTTTGGGTATTATTTCATTCCAGACAGCGGATGCCAAGGTTGAGGAAAAAATGTTTGAAAATGCGAGCAGTAGCGTTAGTGTACTCAACCAGACTATTGACCAGATTATTGGTGCCACTCGTAAAAATGTCGATTTTCTGGCAAGTCAGCTTGATGCGGGCAATATCGGCCCTGTTCAGGGGGATGAAACCAAGACGATACGTACTTTACTTGATGCATACAAAGATACCCACTCTGATGTGGAGCTTGCCTCTGTCGGCACGGATAAAGGCGTGTACATCAATTCCCCGGTGACTGCTGTGAACAAACCAGGATATGATCCGCGCGAACGTCCCTGGTATCAGGCTGCTACACAGAACAAAGATAACCCCACTGTAATCACACCTTACATCTCTAGCAATACGGGTAACGTTGTCGCGTCGGTTGCCCAGACGACCAAAGATGGTCACGGTGTCGTTTCGGTCAGTCTATCCCTTGAAGCTCTTTCCAAGACGGTTAATTCAACGAAGATCGGGAAAAGAGGATACATCTACATTATTGATAATGCGAATAAAATCATCGTACATCCGACTGAAAAGCCGGGTACAGAGGGCACGATGGAGCCGTACAAACAAATTTTTGAACAGAAAAACGGCGAGCTTCAATACACACAGAACGGCAAAAACGAGCATGCCTTCTTTGCCACGAATGAAACAACAGGCTGGACCGTTGTCGGCGTTATTGATAATGACGAAGTGACAGAAACCGTTCGTCCTATTCTGTACACTACACTTGTCGTTATCGCTGTGGCTATTGTGATCAGCTCCATCATTATTTTCTGGATTGTACAGTCCATTACCCGTCCGCTCAGCCGGCTTGTGAATGCCTCGAATGAAATCAGTGACGGTAATCTGACCATCGAAGTAGCCGTCCAAGGACAGGATGAGTTCGGTAAACTCAGCAACAGCTTTAACAAAATGAGTCAATCTCTACGGGCAGTTATTCAGGATGTGCGCCACACCGCAGACGAACTGAGCACCTCTTCCGCACAGCTCGCCATCAATTCATCCGAGACAACCAAAGCTACAGAGCAGGTGGCCCTGATCACAGAGCAGTCCGCAGCTGGAATTGAGAAACAAGCCAGCAGCCTGAAGCATACCGCCCAGCAGATGAACGAGCTTGCCGGAGGGGTTGGCCAAGTTACGAACAGTACACAGCAAGTATCCGAGGCCGCTTTGCAGGCCAGCGAACTCGCACAGCAAGGTAATGCAACGATCAAAACGGTTGTGTCCGAGATGGACTCCATCCAGCATTTTGTTCAGGGCGTCGCCGAAACAGCAACACGACTGGATCAGCACTCCAGTTCAATCGGTGAGATGGTATCGGTTATTACCGATATCGCAGCCCAGACCAACCTGCTCGCACTTAATGCTTCAATTGAAGCAGCCCGTGCAGGCGAGCATGGACGCGGCTTCGCCGTTGTTGCTAGCGAGGTCCGCAAGCTGGCGGAGCAATCCAGTCTATCCGGTCAGAAAATTGTCGGCATGGTCGCGTCCATCCAGCAGGAAATTTCCAGAGCCAACGAAAATGTACAGCTGGGGTTAAAGGATGTTGATAGCGGCATACAGGCAGTGCAATTTGCCGATGAAGCTTTTGTTCGCATCAGTGAAGCAGTTGGAACGGTTAACCAGCAGCTGGAGAACATCGCGGCAGCTTCAGAACAGATGTCTGCCAGCACAGCAGAAGTAGTACATTCCATTGATCAGATTCATAACATATCGGAAACCAATGCAGACGGGACGGAAAATATTTCGGCCGCCACGGAGGAGCAAGTAGCCTCCATGCAGGAAATATCCTCCTCTGCCGATTCACTTGCCCATCTGGCTCACAAGCTTCAGAAGCTGGTTGAACAGTTCAAGCTCTAGCTAACGTCCAACACATATGGACACACCCCTGCAGGGCATATCAATACAAAGCCCCTTTGCCGTAGCGTCGGCAAAGGGGCTTTTATATTGGGGGAGCTCCGTTAGGGAAGTTTCGTATCTTCGTATAAACGTTTCTCCAGGTAACATTCTTCATCAAACGTTTCTTCAGCCTGAATGCCAACCCTTCCTTTATGCTCTATTCAGCGGAGGGTTTGGGATCACCATGATAGCCGCGTTCTCCATAGGGTTCAAGCTTCTCCAACCAGCTATTCAGACATTTAGCGAGCGCATCCTTCGGATCGGCGAAGGGGTTATCATCTTTTTTCAACACCTCCAGCACCTCAATAACGAAAGCACTCTCGCCATATTCATTCCATTCTGCCTGCAAACGACGGTTCAGATGGCTTCCCATCTGAAGCATAAACCGCTGCCCATTCACCGTTTTCAGATTAAGGGTGCTGTCGATATACACCTTACCATTTCGTTCATTT
Source organism: Paenibacillus sp. TC-CSREp1 (assembly GCF_050171015.1). Taxonomy (NCBI): domain Bacteria; kingdom Bacillati; phylum Bacillota; class Bacilli; order Caryophanales; family Paenibacillaceae; genus Paenibacillus; species Paenibacillus sp. TC-CSREp1. The sequence continues at coordinate 184,770 of NZ_JBNOKM010000015.1, forward strand.
CGGATCTGATACACTCCTGCTTCTGTTTTGACCTCTTTGGCCTGCTCCTGTAGCTCCTTGCGCCGATTCATATCCTTCTCTCCTTTACCTGCTTTCATTTCCGAGTCATGCCGTTTCGCCTGCTGCTCGGTATTCCTGGCCTCTGCTTCTTCCGCTCGTGTCGCTGGTCTCTGGCCTTCGCCTTGCTGCTCCGCAGCACTGCCCAGCCAATACTGACTGCCATCCGGCTCCCGCTCCAGCAGTCCGTAATCCACCATATACCTTCGAATCTCTACAACATCATCATGAACTTGCTGCAAAAGTGCATTGACCTGCTTTTCCGTATAGGTGCGCCGTGGTTCGAATCGCTTGGCTATTTCCATGAGCACGATATACTTATGCTTCTGCTTCATCTGAAACGTCGTTAAAGGACCTTTTGTGCCCTCCGGGAAATAACTCTGCAGCACCTTTTCCCGTTCTGCTTCTGATATATCAAATGTCTGCTGATCGATCATATGCCCTTGTTTCATGACAGGGGATACCCATGCTGCCGGTGCATGAAGATCCTTATTTTTGAGCAGCTCCATCAACGCCAGCAAAATCTTGGCCTGTCTCTCCTTCTCCTTCAGAACAAACCGATGATTCCGAATCGTAGATGCACTCCCGATGCCCAGTGCCTGCTGCACCTCTGCATCTTTTTTCCCTTCATAAAACTGAGCCAGCAGGCCCCGCTGTACATCGGACAGTCCTGTTACGCTCTTATCCAGCGCCAGCAAATATTCGAATACCGACCCGTGAGCCTTTTCAATATGAACACGCATATACCGCTCTGCTTCATACAGCACACCCTCTTCGGGATAAATAATTCCAGCCTCCGTCTCGTACCCGCAACAAACACATGTATAGACCTCAGCTTTCTCCACATATCCACGTTTGATTTCTTCTAACGAAGCTGTCTGCAATCTGGAATCGGATGCTTTCATCATTCGCTCCTCATTCTCCAACACATTTTTGTTTGTTTATTTATAGACATATTAATATTTTGTTTATCTATTGTCAAACTTAAATTGGCTTAGTGGCTAGAACAAGCACGCATATCTCTCGACAAAGAAAAAGACTGCAGGTTCGAGGTACGAATCCCGGCAGCCTTTAGATGCATGGGGCTGTCTCAAAAATCCTTAAAACGAACATCTATAAAAAAGTGAACACCGATACACCCAAACGGGACAAAGCAGAGCTTCACCCTGCTTTGTCCCGTTTGATTTTTTCCACCATTTACGCTTTTTTGAACAGATTGTGGGCAAGCCATCGGACCTCTAGGCATTTTGGGTTCTATAAGGAACGATTTCTTTTTATTGAACAATTTTGGAGGTTTGGGCTAGCCCTGCAGTATTTATGACTCAATTTCGCAGTGTCAAGCATTTGCCAAATTGACCCTTCATGGAATTGGTATGTATTCACAATCACTTGTATTTTCATCTCACAAATTTTAAAAAAACTAGCCATATGGTTGTTAAACCATTTCGAAAATTACCTATACATATGAGAGAGAAAGAAGCGGCCGCTAATTTTGATCTAAAAAAATAAATGGAGGTTTTTTCTATGACAGTAGCTCAACATATTCAATATTCACACAATGGAAAAGTAGTTCATGCTATCAAAGCTGACCTGGGTGCAATTGTTCTTCGTAATATTGGAAATACGGCAGTTGTAAATCAACCTAAGTTCGGAGTAAACGGAACATTTTTCAATCTTCAAAATGGTCAATTGACAGGTATTGCCATGCAGGGTGGCCTCGCTGTTCATACAAACGGAAGTGTAAACCAAGGCCCATGTGGGATTGCAACTAAGAGAGGTACAATGTACTGTTACAACGGAGGGAATGCAGTTACCACTGGCGTAGTTACAAATTATTCAGATACTAGCCTCAGCAATATCAAATGGGCTATTGGCGGATATAGTCTTTTTCCTAATGTAACTTATACTCAATCAGCGTTCTACACTGCAATTAACGGTATAGGTAATGCAAGTACATGTGATGCTGCGAAAGCAAACTCACAGAATGCTTATAGATTTGATCCAAGTATCAATCGCCCACGTACTGCGATTGGTTGGGATGGCTCTAAAATCTGGTTGGCTGTGTTCCAATCAGAAAATGCTTATCAAGTGCGGCAATTTATGATTAATCGAGGTTGTAATGTTGCAATTATGCTTGACGGCGGAGACTCTTCCCAAATGAAATATGCCGTTGTACGTAATGGCAACCCTTCTCCAATGTCGTATGATCCAAGTAATGAACAACGTGGTGTATTCACTATGGTTGCAGTAGAAGCAACTGATTGGGTTTAAACGATTGGAATGGGGCTTCAATCCCTATCCTCTCCCCTACCTAATATTCAACACAGCCTAAAATATATAAATAAAAACAACAACGTAGCCTCCTTCTTAAGGGAAACTACGTTGTTTTCATTTCAATCCGTACCAGATATAATCCATTTGTCTCCCGATTTTTCGAATATAAATAACGCTATTGATGGTTCTTCTCCATTATCGTATTGGATTGTAGTCCTTACTGTCCCTACATCATCAGACATAAAACTAATGTCTTCAAGTTCTAGACTCTTAATTTTCTTAGAGTTTAGTGTTTTAACGTTGTTCTGATTGAATAGTTTTAAGTACTCTTCTTCGTTACCTTCGTTCCTATACTTCGTTGCTAAATTCACTACTTTTATCATCTCCAACTCGTCACCCTTATGTCCTGCTTCATCAATATAAACATCTTTAACTTGATCCTTTTCTCCCGTTTCTGTAGTTCCCTCACTCGTTGATTGAGCAGGTTCTGATTTTGCTGGTGTTTTTTCAGATCCACACCCTGACATCAAAAGTATGCTTAGCACCATGCTGCTAACGAGTAACATATTTTTAATTCTCATCACTCCCCCCCCTATCTGAAGTTAACTTCATTACAATAGACGCATTTAAAACCAATAAGTTACATTTATTTTCTTAAGTTTCCCAAATCAAGATCGTACGTTCCAATTGCATTTTAAATGTTTGTTAATATTACAAATACACACCCTGATTTTCAACAAATTAAGTAAGTTTCTCAAACTCATTTCGAGGAGGTACTATTCATTATAAATTAACTCCTTCTACTAGTTACGAACCCATCAGTAAAATTCGAAAAAATTATTCCTCCTGGAATTAATAGCCCTTATGGATAGTTTTTCATGGCATTATAAAGAGTGAAAGGACTGTCTCTAGTCATTGCTATGACTTTTGGGACAGTCCTTTTTATTATTTTACACAACTACGATGCCATTCTGTCTCAAGGGAACAGCTGCTACAGCTTGAACCGATCGATTACGCTTTGCAGATCCTCTGCCATACGTGACAAAGCCGCTGACGATGCCGCAACCTCTTCCATCGTAGCAAGCTGCTCCTGAGCTGCTGCCGAGCCATCCTCGGTTCCCCCAGCGATCCGGTTCGACAGAACCATCGTATCGTGTACAGCTTTGTTCACATGCCCCATGCCTTGATCGATCTGACGAGAAGCCGCTGCCGCCGCTTCGGCCTGTACCGCTACCATCTGCACCGCGTCACGAATTGTTCGGAAAGCCTCTCCTGCATCCTCAATCATCTGCGAGCTCTTCACCATGCCTTCTCCTGTACGCTCAAAAGCGGCTTGAACAGCATCTGTTTTCTCATACATCTCCCGCATAAGCTCATTAATCCGCTCTGCGGAAGCACCCGAACTGTTCGCCAGCAATTTCACCTCGTTTGCCACCACGGCGAAGCCGCGTCCATGCTCCCCGGCTCTCGAAGCTTCAATAGAGGCGTTCAGCGCCAGAATGTTTGTCTGTTTCGCAATTGCCGTAATCTCGGCCACAATCTCAAGTATTTCATCATTTTTCGCCCGCAGATCGCGGATGACAGCCTCCATCGCTTTGCTCTCACCGTTAACCTGCTCCATATGAGAGATGGCCTCCTGTACAGTTACCATGCCCGTTTCCGATTTTGTGGAGGTCTCTGCCGCTATGCGCTCGGTTTGTTCTGATTTTGCTGCGATCTCCTTAACTCCCAGGGACATCTCGCCAACCAGCTGCTCGGTGGCAGCGAGACTTTCATTCTGCATTGTCGTTCCTGCGGCTGCATCCTGCATCAACTCGGCTACCTGCTCGGTAGCTTTGGAGGTCTGCTCCGAGCTTGCCATCAGCTCTTCCGAGGATGCCGCCAGCTGACTTGAGGTATCATGCACCTCGCCAAGCACATTGCGCAGGGAGGTTGTCATTTTATCAAAACTCTCGCCAAGCTGCCCAAATTCATCCTTGCGCCGCAAACCTATCCGCACTGTCAAATCACCCGCACTGACCTGAGCTGCAGCATGTGTTATCTGCTGTAACGGACGGTGAATGCTGCGGATAATGAAGATAAGCAGTATGAGGCCCACAATAACCGCCGATCCCACCAAGGTAATTGTACGGATCAAGATGGGCTGCACTGCCTCTGCTGCTTCAGAGGGAATCATCTCGCCAACAATTTTCCACCCCGTTTCAGGATTGGTGTAAAATACAGCCTCCATCGCTTGACCGTCATATGTATATTTAACGGTTCCCCGATCCTTGGTATACATCTCGTTAATGTAGCTTTGATCAGACTGCGTGCCAGATTCAATGTTGTAATGGAACAAAAATTTTCCGCCATTATCGAGCATATACAGCTTCCCGGCTTTGCCGATATGAATCTTGTCAACCGTCTCCTTCAGATAATTCAGACTTACATTAGCGCCAAATACACCTTTTCCATCTGCCAGCTTGGCTGCCGCCGTCACTACCCATTCCCCTGTCGTTACAGACTGGAAGGTATCAGAAATAACTGGTTCAGATTGTGACATCGCCATTTTGTACCATGTGCGTTCACGAGGATCATAAATTTGACTTCCGGGATCGGGAGATTTCATCCAGCTCCCATCCTCTGCTCCGGCTGTAAGCACACCGAGTTCTTTATGGTTCTCCGACATTCGGTCCATCTGCGCTTGAAGTGCAGGTGATTTATTAATAACGTCCTCCGAAGTAATGCCTGATGCGATCTGCATCGCATTATCCTTCTGCATACTTAACATCTGATCGATTTGAAGACTCAGCATTTCTGTCTTGGCCTGTGCAGATCGAACAATCTCCATCTTGACCTGATCTGCAGCCTTCATATATGCCAGCCAGCCCACGCTTAGACTGGGCACAATTAGGAACAACAGCAATACGGCGATCAGTCGTTTCTTTACTGTTAATGTGAACCATGTTCGAAGCTTTTTCTTCTTCGCGAATTGTGTTTTAAACCTATTCTTCATTTCTACTAATCCTCCATGTTTATGTTCAACTCTCTTTATCGGAAAGTACATCTCGAAACATTATGTATCAAAAATAAATATTCACATTTTTAATCATTTGCTCTTCTTTATAAAAACACCTCGTTTTGACCCCCTTGTAGAGATCGTTTACAATGCACATATGCTGGTTTTACATGAAACACTTGGAAGGGGAGGATTTACATTTTACGCAAGTTACACACACAGCAATCGGTATCCGGCATTTATTCATCTATGATTCGTGTATTATTCGCACTTATTCTATGCACTGCTCCGGTGCTCGGACAGACTGGAGGTACGGCATCCGCAGAACAGAGTACACAAGCCGTGCACATTGAAGTGAATGGCGAACAGCAATTTTGGAGAAATGCACCTCTTATCATTCAGGGTACAACGTTCGTTCCTTTACGGGATGTCGTTCAATCGGTCAATGGCACTCTGAAGTGGGATTCACATACTCAAACAGCGACAATAATGGTCGGAAGGGACAAGCTTGTGCTTCAGACCGGCAGCACTTCCATTCACGTAAATCAGGTTTCCCTTACGGCTCCAGTCAGTTCGCGTAACGTTAACGGTACGTTGATGGTCCCGGTACGTGCTATGGCAAACGCGCTCAAGGCGGATATCAAGGTCCAGCGGACTGCATCCGGTCAGATGAACGTTAATATCGTGACGGATCAAGTAAGCCGGCTCGAGCCAGACATTGTCAGCGTGGACACGTATCTGCGCGAGATCAACTATCCAGGGATGGCTCTGATTGCACGAAACGGGGAAATACTGCTCAAACAGGGCTACGGGCTTGCTGACGCACAAACGCTGAATCGACCGGATCAGAAAACCCGTATTGCCTCTTTGAGTAAATCATTCACTGCGGCTTCCATCCTGAGCTTGGCTGAAGCAGGAAAACTGGATGTACAGGATCCAATCTCCACCTATATTTCAGGCATACCTAAGGGAGATCAGATCACATTGCATATGTTGCTATCGCAGACTTCAGGGCTGCCGTCTGCATTTGGCCGTGGTGAGGATGTTACGCTTGAGGAGACCGTGGAGGAAATTCGTCACAAAACGTTGAAGTTCGAACCTGGCAGCGCGTATTTATACAGCAACAGTGGATACGTTTTACTAGCGTACGTTGTGGAACAGGTATCTGGCATGAGCTATGCCGATTATGTGCAGCAGACTATTTTCAACCCGCTTGGCATGAACAATTCGGGTGAAGCTTCCCGCAAGGTGCATACGAACAGCGGTTTTGTTCAGCAGGATAATGTCTGGGTTACCGCGCCCTATTATGTATCCCAGTCGGGATCGGGAACCATTTATTCCACTGTAGATGATCTGCTCCAATGGGATCGCGCACTGTATACTAACGAGATCCTGAGTCAGGATACAATCGAAACGATGTACCAGCCCTATTCCGATAAAAATTACGGCTACGCCTGGATTCTGAAGGAAAACGGCCCCAAACGCACCGTCTTCCACAATGGAAGCGGCGGCGGTTTCTCCACAGCATTTTCACGGAACCTGTCTGACGATATCACCATCATTCTGCTTGGCAATCATGCGGGCATGGATATGACCTCCCTTCTGGACGAAGTAGAGGTGCGTACCGCCAAAGCTTTGAATTTGTAATGATCTAATATCGGACGTTCCGATTGATGGTGTCCATGCCCGCTTAGCTTGTAGTACCCGGGGCTTGTGGTGTTCAGGGCTTGTGGTGCTCGTGACTTGTATTGCTCGTGACTTGCCGAATACTCGATAGCACATGTGGCTGATCATCCTTGTCATGAAAAATCTGCGTTACATGAAGGATTTGGCTCATCTTCTCAATACGGATTGGACTGGAGCTTAATTATGCTCCCCATGTTGATTGTAGCTGATCATCCTTGTCATGAAGCAGGGCACTGCGTGCTGGGAGCTGGCACGCAGTGCGAAATTGGGAGAAAGGTCAGTCACTTTAACGCCTACAACTCACACTTTTTTGCTCTAACGAATCCAGGTGAGCTTATTTGAGCAATATTGCCCCTTCAGAAACTGTAACGATTCCCAGCAACCTTATTTCGCTAAAAACACAAGATTAACGCCCATTTTCACTTCGATCACCCGAAATAAGCTTTCCTCGAATCGTTAGAAAATAAAAGTGTGTGATTTGGCCCGAATAGCGTTCCTAGGAATCGTTAGAATTGAAGTATGCATGTGTAACCGTTGCAAGTATACATCAACGCAAAGGGACGAGGCATAATGAGCCTCGTCCCTTTGTTACTTTTTTTTCCAGATGTATACATGAGGCACAATCGAGATCATGGAGAGTATACTTGCTGGTTCGTTGTCATTCCTGATGCATCGTTACCATCGTTACCATCGTTACCACAAAAATCATGCGAGTGGAGCTTCACCCATTAGCCCAGATGGTACAAGAAGCTTTTATACTATATAAGCGACACGGGAAGTTTCCCCTCAAAAGGAATCTGCCCCATCATCGCTTTGGCTGCACTGCTCATGGCAAGCGGGCGGCTTTCGTACGCTGCGATATACGTCTGCACATCAGGGAGCTTCTGCAGATCGTACGGACTGCGGAGCGCTACCACAGCCAGTGGTTTGCCAAGCTGGCCAATCCAACCGATCAATCGACATTGCGGGTCCCCGGAAGGACTGCCTGCATTATACGTGCCAACCACAATCTGCTTGATATCCTCCGCTTCTGCGGCCTGAAGCAGCCGAGCCGAGGAGATCGCAATTTCATCCGCTGCCACTATCAGGTCCACCACATCCAGACCTTGAGCAGACAGCGCCGCTCCAAGGGTTGCCGCTTCATCCAGCTGTTCGTCGGCAATACTTGTCACCTCTGCCGCTACAGTGATCACCAGTGTACGCTCTTTTTGCAGCGGCAGCATATGCTGTGTGTCCCTGACACGCGTGATACTCTTTTCACTAATTCGCCGGGCTACCTCATGATGCAGTGGGTCATTACGCCGTAACGATGCATGAGATGATGCTACAGCACTCTGAGGCTTCATAGCGGATGTTAGCTCCATATCGGTCACTTGCTTCACTTGCTCCATATCGGTTAATTGCTCCATATCAGATAATGGCTCGTCATCGATCTTTGCGTCCATTGCATTCATCGACTGAATAAAAGGCTTTTCGCCCGGAGCAGTCGTTGACGTCATATCGTACTCCGCGTCCATCCGATACTGCTCTTCCGGTTCCTGCTTCCCGCTCACATTGTTAATCTTAGCAATGGATGCCTCTATCGCTGTGCTACTTTCCATTTCCAGAAGCCCGCGCTTCGCTTTATATGTCAGCAGTCGTTTCACCGACTCATTGATTCTGCGCTCACTGATCCGCCCGCTGCTCACTGCATTCTCCAAAGCGGCAAAGGCCTCCATCTGCAGCTGTGCCGTATGACTGATCAGCACCATATCTGCGCCCGCTTCAACCGCCAGCACCGCGGCATCGACTGTGCCATAGTGAACCGCAATCGCGTTCATCTCCATACAATCGGTCACAATCATACCTTCATAACCAAGCTCCTTCCGCAGCAGCCCGGTTAGTACCGAATGGGACAACGTAACGGGCAAACGCTCTGGCTCCAGTGCCGGAAAATAAATATGAGCAGACATCATTGCATCTACACCTTCGACGATTGCTGCACGAAACGGTTCAAGCTCCACCCGATTAACCCGCGCCTTGTCATGAGTAATGACGGGAAGATCAAGATGGGAGTCTGTATCCGTATCACCATGTCCCGGAAAATGCTTCGCTGTAGCAGCTATGCCCGCATTCTGAAAGCCCGCAATTGTCGCTGCACCGAATTCCGCAACAGCTTCCGGCGACTCTCCGAAGGAACGCACACCGATGACCGGGTTGTTCGCGTTATTATTCACATCAAGCACAGGTGCAAAATTCATGTTGATGCCCATGGATTTCAGTTCCATTCCACTGATACGCGCCGCCTCATAGGCATCCTGCATTGATCCGGCAGCAGCAATCGCCATTTGTCCAGGCATCAATGCGATGCCCTGTGTAATCCTGGCCACCATGCCGCCCTCCTGATCAATGGCTACCCACAGCGGCACATTGCCACTGGCCTGTGCAATATCTTGAAGCCCGCTTGATAGCCGCTCGACCTGCTCAGGTGAAACGACATTCCTTGCAAAATAAACAACGCCCCCGATCGGATAACCCCGAAGCAGCTTTGCTACCTCTCCCTCCGGCTCTGTTCCGTGAAATCCGCATAACAGCATCTGTCCAATCTTGTCACGCAGGCTCATCTGCCCAAGTCTCTGCTTCACCGTATCTTTCAAGCTGCGCATACATGCCCTCCTCCCATGAACATCAACATCAATCCTTCACCCCAAGCGGGTTATACCTTTCCTATCTATCTGTCCATCTACACGATCTGCTCCACCTGTATATACTCTCCTGTGCTTCCCTATCCCCTTCTTTACTGATCCATACCTACCCCTGCCCCTCTAATCGTATATCAAAAAAGGCCTCCGGCGTTCCCGCCATATCTGCTCCTGCTCGCACCATACTTGCATCAAACGGAATAAGCGGTCAGGGTCACCAATGACCTCCCGAACCTCCGCACTCCCGGTAAGCAAATCAATAAAATATCTGGAGCCCTTACGCGGGGGTTCAAGCCATTCAAATTGCTCAGCATAACCCGCTGCTATCTCGTGTAAAAGCAGCAGACCCGTCTCGACTGAACGGAATTGCTTCTCATCCGTAACAAATATCCGCACACCCCCGCACAGCTCTCCTTCATGCTTGGAGAAAGCCGGAGTCATATACATCGGGTGAAAATGAACGCCCTGCAATCCATGGGACTGCATCGCTTCTGCCAGCTGCTCACCGTTGATCCACGGAGCACCAATCCATTCAAAGGGCCTTGTCGTACCCCGGCCTTCCGATACGTTGGTGCCTTCGAACAGACATGTTCCGGCATACGCACGCACAGTATCTACCGTGGGCATATTAGGCGAAGGCATCATCCAGGGCAGACCCGTTTCGGCAAAAGTCATCCTGCGCCGCCACCCCTCCATAGCCAGAACCTGTAACGAGCATGGCTCAGGATGCTCGGCATTGACAAGCAAAGCCAGTTCACCAATCGTCATGCCGGTACGTATGGAAGTTGTCCATGCACCTACGAAGGATTCGTATCCCGGCTTCAGTACACCGCCTTCCACTTCTACTCCACCGAGCGGATTGGGGCGATCCAGTACGAGCAACTGTTTCCCCGCCTCGCCACACGCCTCCATCATCCGAAATAACGTTGAGGCATACGTGTAATACCGCACACCCACATCCTGGATATCAAATAAAACCGTATCTACATCTGCGAGCATAAAGGGCAGCGGCTTTTTGTGTGTACCGTACAGGCTATAGACCGGAATACCATAACGCGGGTGCTCTGAATCTGCAAAAGGTATACCTGCCTGCAGCTCTCCGGTCAGCCCATGCTCACATGCATACAAGGCCGTCAGTCTGGCATCCGCAAGTCCTGCGCATACATCCACCGTAGAGATAAAATCTGCCGTGATGCCTGTCGGATTGGTCACCAGGCCGATTCGGGCACCACCGGATAACCAGGGATGCGCACCTCCCCCAGCCAGCACATCTACACCTGTTTTTACCCTCATGAAACATGACCTTCATTTAACCAGCCTGCTTGCTGATGATCGTTACCTCTGGAGGAAACGGGCTCCTCCTCCGGCTCAATCAGATTGAGGGTTACCTTATGCTGATAGATGGCAAACATGCCGGCAAATAATGCTCCGAACCCCACAACCGTCAGCATAAGCAGTGCCGTAAGGCAAGCTGCCTGGAAACAGGCTGCAATTGTATACCCCGGATAACGGAAGAACAGCTTCACACTTTCTCCCATAGCCTGAAGCGTGCCCATCCCTTTTTGCAGAACAAGCTGCCAGGTATAGAACTGTGAGATCAACGCCAGAATGACAAAGAACGTCTGGAACATGCCTACGGCTATGCCCGCCATGCTGCCTTGCCCGCCATAGTACCACCAGGTTGACCAGAGGATGAAACCAAGCAGTGCAAACAGAAGACCCGTCACACCACCAGGCAGCAGCCCCTTGAGCGTGCCTTCCCACATATCGCGCAGTCCGTTCCGGCGCTCTTTCCGCTCCAGCCGATGATGCACCGCATAACAGACACCAAACAGGAGCGGCATGTAGATGACAGCCAGCAGCAGCACAGCCACCGGGATTGGAGCAAACATAAGAATGGGAACAAGCAGCACGGAGCTGCCCACGCTGTACAATGCCACCGGAATAATATCGCGATAGATCTCCACCCCTGATTTGACCAGCACTTCACTCAGTTTGCGCATGGGTATCCTCCTCTCGTCCAATCGCCATCTCGGTCTCCGGGTCAAAAAAGTGGGCTTTGCGCATATCCAGCACAAACGTTTTGTCCATGCCCACGTAAGCGTGGGTCTCCGGATGAACCTTCGCTGTTACCGTCCGGCTTCCCAGATGGAAGTAAATCAGGTTCTCTGACCCAAGATGCTCCACGACCTGCACTCGTGCCTGAAGCATATGGTCCTGCGGAATATTGGGTGCTACATCATCGCCAAAAATATGTTCAGGACGCAGTCCGAGAATAACCCGTTTGCCCTGATATGCGCTTAACCGCTGCAAGACTTCCTCTGACAGCGTGAAGGATGCACCCTCCACCTTGACTTGTGTGCCTTCAATATGTGCATCAATAAAGTTCATGGCGGGCGAGCCGATGAATCCGGCTACAAACATATTACGCGGGCTGGCATACAGCTCCTTTGGTGATGCAACCTGCTGGATGTCTCCATGATTCATCACCACAATCCGCTCCCCAAGCGTCATCGCTTCGACCTGGTCATGTGTAACATACACAATCGTTGCGCCCAGCCTCTTATGCAGCTCGCCCAGCTCTACCCGCATCTGTACACGCAGCTTGGCATCCAGGTTCGAGAGCGGCTCATCGAACAGAAATACCTGCGGATCACGAACAATGGCCCGGCCTACAGCGACACGCTGGCGCTGCCCCCCGGACAATTCACGCGGCTTGCGTTCCAGCATAGCCTCCAGCCCCAGAATCGATGCCGCATTTCTTACCTGCTCATCAATATACGACTTCGGTTTCTTCAGATTTTTCAGTCCAAAGGACAGATTTTCCCGAATGGTCATATGCGGATACAACGCATAATCCTGAAAGACCATGGCGATATCCCGATCCTTGGGATGCAGATCATTCACAATGCGATCCCCGATGACGATATCACCACTGGTTTGCTTTTCAAGCCCTGCGATCATGCGCAGTGAGGTCGTTTTACCGCAGCCCGAAGGACCGACAAACACAACAAATTCCTTGTCCTCTATAACGAAGTCCGAACCGGCGACTGCCGTGAACGTTCCTTTATGGTCGTCTTTGAACTCTTTGCGCACTTGGCGAAACTCCACGCGTGCCATAGGTTGATCCCCCTTTTACATTGTCAATGTCCCTGAACAGCCTGCGCTATAAAGTTAAACTAAAGATTTTACACCATCCACTCCGATGACAGAACAACCTTCCAATCGCTGTTATCCCCAGATTTTTTGGATTCCCCTTTCCAAAGGGAAAAATCCGGTGATAAAGGCGACCGCTCCGCTTTTTCAGGTTTTTTCTGTCCTCTCCGTTCACGTGTAAATGAATAGTTCAACGGATATAGCTGTACGTCTAATGTACGATCGGCAGGCATTTTTCCACGTTCCACATTCGCATATCCAATTACCCCTTTACCGCACCAATCGTAATTCCTTGCAGGAAGTAACGCTGAAGTGAGAAAAACAGAATAATCATTGGCAACGCGCCAATCGTTGCTCCTGCCATCATCGCACCGAAGTCGGTGGATTCGGCAAAGACAAACGAGGCCAGACCAACCTGCACCGTACGCATCTCATTCGAATTAGTAATCAGGAAAGGCCAGAAAAATTCGTTCCACGAGGCGACAAAAGTGAAAATCGCCAGCACCGCAATGCCTGGCTTAGCCATCGGCAGAATCACCTTCCAGAAGATACCGAACTCACTGCACGCATCGATTCGGGCCGCGTGAATGAGCGAAGTCGGCAAGGTGGACATGAACTGCTTCATCAGAAAGATATTGCCTACACTGACCGCTGCCGGCAAAATAATCGCAATATACGTGTCGCCAAGGTCAAATACGTTGACCATCAGAATGTATAACGGAATCAGCGTGACCTGTGCAGGAATCATCATCGTACCCAGCAGCACCCAGAATACGGCCTGACTGCCCGGAAATTTCAATTTGGCGAATGCATATCCTGCCAGCGAAGCAAAGAATACATTGGTCACTGTCAAAATAACCGAGACCAGCAGCGAGTTATAGAGCCAGCGCCATGCATCTGTTTTGGCAAAAAAACGTTCATATGGCGACATGGAGAGCTGCTCTGGAATCATCTGTGGTTTAAACGAAGCCGACATCGTTGTATCCTGCACGGACCCGACCAGCATCCAGTACATCGGAATAATGGTGATCAGTGCCCAAATGGCCAGCAGAACGGATGCGATCACGAGCAGCATCGTTTTTCGTGTTGATTTCATACGTTGAATTCACCCCCGGATGCCTAATGAAAGCCATATTTAACAGGTAATACTTTTTCACTTCATCTTTAATACTCGATATCACTGGAGAAATACTTGAATTGAATGACGGAGATGACAATAATAATGACCGCCAGCACAAAGGATTGCGCCGAAGCCAGTCCGAATTCATAGAACTTGAAGGCCGTTTCATAGATCAGATACGCAATGGTTGTCGTTGCAAAGTTTGGTCCGCCCTGGGTCATCAGATATACGGAGATAAATACCTGGAAGGACGTAATCACCCCAGTTACAAGCAAATAGAGTGTAGTTGGCTTCAGGAGGGGCCACGTAATTTTACTGAACTGTGTCCATCCGCTCGCATGGTCGATATCCGCGGCCTCATACAGCGACTTCGGTATGCCTCCCATCGCAGCCAGATACAGAATAATGCCCGCACCGTGCGATCCAAGCCAGTTCATCAGAATGAGTGAAAAGAGGGCTGTACCCGACTGACCAAGCCAGATCACCGGATCAAGTCCGAAGAAACCGAGGAAACGGTTAAGCAAACCCGAATCCGTAGGATCAAAGATCGCAAGCCACACGATCGAGATGGTTACACCCGACGCTACCGCGGGCAGATACAAGGTGGCTTTAAAGAACGTTTGCCATTTGCTTTTCATCTGGAAGATGAAATACGAAAGCACAAATGTAATCAGGATGTTGACGGGTACCGTTCCAACGGTGAAAATGACTGTATTTTTGATCGACTTCCAGAAGGTTTCGTCCTTCACCAGACGTTCGTAATTATCGAGTCCCACCCAGGTGGAATTCATAATGTTGTATTTCTGAAAGCTCATGACCAGTGCCGTCAATACGGGATACAGTGTAAAAATGAGAAACAGCAGGACAGGCGCCAAAATAAACAAATACGCCCACCCGTAATCTCGCCAGAACCGGACAACCCGGGAATGCCGGGGTGCAGGCTCCGGCGCAAGGGCGGTCTGCATGGCGAATCCTCCTCTCCGAATCAATGTGTCACTGCGAAGTTAATTATTGCCCAAACATTTGCTGACCTTTGCTTTTGAAGTCCTCCGCAATCTGCTCCGGTGTCTTCTCACCTGAGAACAGTGCCTGAATGTTAGGTTTCACCACTTGCTCCTTGAACTGCTTCTGCTGTGAAGCCTTGTCGATGTCCAGCTTGAGCACCACCGGCATGGCAATGTGCTTTGCCATCTCTTTGGCTGCATCCAGATTGAACTGCTGCCCCAGCTCCTTGCCTTTGAACAGATCAGCTTGAGATTGTCTTACAAAAGGAAGTGCCAGCTCGTTAGCCGAGTTACCCGCTTTGGCTCCGCTCAGCGCCTCCATGACGAGAAACGTATTTTTGGCATGCTGCTCGCCCTTATCCTTCTTCTGCTTGAAGGCTACATAACCTTCGCCGCCCATCGTGGTTGCCGCAGGCTGATTGTCATTGTGCGGCACAGGCAGCAGTACAAAATCAATCTTTTCTCCCTGCACCTTGCCTGCATCAATATCTTTGTTGCGGTTCTGAATCATGACATCGTAATAAGGAATGGCCTTCGAAATGATTGCCGTTTCACCTGCGTAGAACATGTCTGTACGTTTGGCTGGTGCAAGAGCCGCCGTTTCCTTCGGCATGTAACCCTGATCCATCAGGTTTTTGATAAAAGCGAGCGTGTCCAGAATGCGTCCATCATTCCACTGAAACTTTCCGCTATCATCCAGAACATCAATCATGCCATTGTTACGGGATAACATTTCGATAAAATCCAGGGACGTACCGTCTGTCACCAGCGCATACTGTTTACTTCCGTTATCCAGTGTTTTGGTCAGCTTGGCAGCCGCTTCGTTAAACTCTGACCAGGTCCAGCCGTTTTTCTGAATCGCCTGCCAGTCGATGCCCGCTTCCTCCAGAATGCGTTTATTACCGCCCCAGGCCCATTGGAACTGATAGAGAGGCAGACCGTACTGTTTGCCTTGAATCTGTCCAAGCTCCAGCGTGCCAGGCATGTAGTCATCCTTGATCTCAGGGGTCAGATAACTGTCCAGCTCCAGTGCCAGCCCTGTATTCACGTAGGTACCGTCCACACTATGGAAGTAGAGATCGGGTGGATTACCCGCGTTCAAAGCGACATCGAATTTTTTGGGGCCTTCAGCCCAGGAGAGCATTTCCGTTTTCACAGTAATATTGGGGTGTTCCTTGTTGAAGTCGGCGATCAAGTCCTTCAGATCATCCTCGTATGTTCCATGAACCGGGTATGTCCACACCGTTACTGTGTCATTGGCATCAGGATCATTCGTTGCCGCCCCGCCTTTGTTACCGCAAGCTGTGATCCAAACCATCATTAACACCATTGCCAAAACAAGACCCTTCCTCTTCATACCCTTCATCTCCTTTGCGTGTCGTCTTCTTTCCATGCCGCTCATAACGATTCCTCAAAAATAACTCTCTCTAATGATTCAGTTAAGCACGAAACCCGTGACCTGCACCCCCTCGAAGATCGACCTGTTCGCTCGTCAAAGTCTAATCTTGTTAAATGCAACGTTGACGTCAATTTAAATGACATCAATCGTATTGAATCCTTCCAAATTTGTTGATTGAATTCATTATATGAGCTGTGAAATAAAAATTCAATAATAATTTTTATAATAAAATTTAATTTTACTTTTTCACATTCAACCTCTATACTATGAAAAAAAACAAAAAAAGTCCTAACGAGGTGAGCACGTTGCGAGTATACGCAGGAATTGATGGAGGCGGTACCAAAACTGATGCAGCAATCATTTCTGAACATGGGGACCTTCTGGCATCGGCCAGCGGCAGGGCAACGAACCCGCACAGTGTGCCGCCTCAGGAAGCCATGGCCGAGCTGCTTCGTATCCTGGATCTTCTATTTTCATCCCGTATGGAGCTTTTGTCGCATTGTGAATCTATATGTCTTGGGATGTCAGGTATCGCCGAGGATCAGGAGCGACAATGGATCACTGCTCACGTTCATGACTATATGATGAAGAAGAAAAAGGCGGCTGGCAGCACCACTGCTTGTGTAGTCTGGGTGGTTACAGAGGGAGAGATTGCACTGATGGCTGCTCTTGGTCAACCGCATGGTCTACTCGCCATATCTGGCACGGGCTCCATCGTATACGGCATTACGCCGGAAGGTATGGTGCACAGAGCAGGCGGGTGGGGACATCTGCTCGGAGACGAAGGGAGCGGCTATCGAATCGGGCAGCGGACACTGCAAGCTGTCATGCAGAGCCATGATGGGATTCTTCCTCCAACGGCGCTGACCTCACTAATACAGCAGGAACTGCATGTGAAGCATGTGACCGACCTGAAACAGCTCGTCTATCAACCTGGATGGACCAAATCCAGCACAGCATCTATGGCTCGTCTAGCGATAGAAGCCGCCTCTGCGGGGGACGAGGCTGCTCGTACTCTTCTTATGGATGAGGCTCGCCAGCTGGCCAATACAGCCCTAGCGCTCATCCGGCAATGTGTTTCTTTCTACACTGCTCCTATGGCACTCTCCGGATCGATATTCCGCTATTCATCCCTGTTTCGAGATACGTTTGTACAACAGCTTAATGACATATACGATTCACAGCAGGTGGTCTGCCTGGAAGATGCCCCTGCTCCGGCAGTAGGTGCAGCACAATTGGCAAGACAGAAATTTCGCTTGGCTGAATCAGGTTAAACAAGATAAGGAGGGCTTACGGATGAATCATACGCTTAACTCATTAGTGACGGAACAGCCTAACCCGCAGACAGATCATATTGATCAGCTGCCTTCAGTAGAGATTATGGAATTGATCAATCGGGAGGATCGCCAGATTGGCGAGCTGATTCAGCCGCTGATTCCAGTCATTGCTCAAGCAGCGGATCAGATTGTAGCCCGTTTTCAGAACGGGGGAAGATTGTTCTATGTAGGTGCAGGCACAAGCGGCAGACTGGGTATACTGGATGCCTCAGAATGCCCGCCTACCTATGGCACTCCGCCTTCCATGGTGCAGGGCATTATTGCCGGTGGATTTCGGGCGGTCAAAGATCCGGTCGAAGGTGCGGAAGACAGTGAGGAAGCCGGGGGAACCGATCTGGCGGAACACGGACTGAGCGCAAATGATATTGTTGTCGGCATTGCTGCGAGTGGGCGTACTCCCTATGTACTCGGAGCCATGAGATACGCCCGTCAGATCGGTGCGGGGGTAATTGGAATAAGCAATAATACAGATACTCCCATGAGCACACTGGCAGATGTAAGCATTGAAGCCGTCATGGGGCCGGAAGTGGTAATGGGTTCTACCCGTATGAAAGCCGGGACCGCCCAGAAAATGATTCTGAACATGCTGACAACAACAGCGATGATCCGTCTGGGCAAGGTATATCGCAATTTCATGGTTGATCTGAATCCGTCCAATGAAAAGCTGGTACACCGCGCCAAACGCATGATTCAGCTCGCAACTGGCGCGAAGGAAAATGACATTGAACAGGCCTTCGCTGCCGCAAACGGGCATGTCAAAACAGCCATCGTGATGCTGATGGCTGATGTCGATGCAGCTGAGGCCGCACGTCGGCTGGAGCATGCGGATGGTTTTGTACGCCATGCCATCACAGGCTCAGGCTGATGGTTTAGTGCATACAGGCGTGCTTTCCTTACGCCGACAAGCTGTTACAGGATGAGAGAAGTCATGCCAACAGGCAAGGCTTCTCTTATTTTATTTTTCACCGTAAACCTGCGCTCCCCATCAAAAAAATCCCTGATGCTTATCTCTGCAAGGGATTCTCATGTTTACTATTTTCATATAACGAGCGTATCGTTCATTTGTGCTCAAGAATAGCCTGTCTGCTTTTCTCCAAATATTGCACCGACTGATTATAATCCCGGCTCGCGATAGCCAGGTACAGAATGTCGATGACGTTCAGCTGGGCAATACGTGAAGAGGTAGCTCCGCTGCGAATATCACTTTCTGTGGACGTAATCATCAGAGGAACATCGGCAAGACTGCTAAGCGTGTTATTGCCCCATTTGGTAATGCTGATTGTTGCTGCGCCGCCTTCACGAGCATGCTTCAGGCAGGAGATTACATTGGAGGTCTCACCTGAATACGAGATACATACCACTGCATCGTCCTCCCGCAGCGTCGTTGCAGATGAGATCTGCATATGTGGATCGGCGAACGAAAAGCTCGTACGGTTAATCCGCATGAACTTGTAATGTGCATCCAGCGCAATCAGATTGGACGCCCCAATGCCGTAGAAAAAAATTCTTTTGGCGTCATGCAGCAGATTTACTGCCTGCTCCACAAGCCTTGGATCCAGAATATGAACCGTGTCCTTGACCGACTGAATATTGTTCGAAGACACATGCTGGATAATACTCTCCATGGAGTCCTGAGGGCGAATCTCCGTATATTGATATTGCTCGGTTGTCTGTAAATCGCCCGCGATCTTGAGCTTCAGCTCCTGAAAACCCGCTACACCGAGTGATTTGCACAGACGGATGATCGCTGCCGGACTGCCCCCGCTTCGTTCAGACAGCTGTGCAACAGAGGACTGCACCGTCTCTTGGGGGTGTTCAAGGATGTAAGCCCCAATCTTTCGTTCCGACGGAGTCAGATCATCCAGTAATGCGCGTAAACGTACAAGTCCACCTTTCATGCCTTCCATCCGCTCCTCCTTTCCGTACTGTATCTTTGTACATGCATTTTATCCTATATTAATGGCTGCGTCTAATCTGAAATCAAGTGCTCATCGGCAATTCAGTTGTCACTACAGAGTCAGATGTCCCGATATGACCCCATGTGCTGCCCCTGTCACACCTGGAAGTGTATTCACTCTGCCCATCAGGGCCTCATGCCCCAGCAGCGCAAACCCCATTGCTTCTCTGGCATCATCAGGAACACCATGATCCGCTGTTCGCTCCAGACGTATCGCTTCAGGCAGTCTTTGCCGGAGCATCTTCATTAGCGTTTCATTGGATGTACCGCCACCGCAGGTGAGCATTGCCGAGATGTGTGTCTTGGGCAGTACAAAATCCTCCACGGCACGCACAATGGTCTCTGCTGTGAGCCAGGTTGCTGTAGCCAGCATATCTTCCAGCGACAGGGAACGCGCTACTCCATATTCCATAAGCCGCTTGGCATACTCCACACCATAGACTTCACGCCCGGTACTCTTGGGAGGCTGCCGCCGAAAGTATTCATCATTCAGACAGTATTCAGCCAGCTCGGAGTTCACGGTTCCCTTGGCAGCCATGCTTCCATTCGGATCATAATGCTGCCTTCCCTCCGTAGCATGCCGAACCAGTGCATCCATCACCATATTCCCTGGACCCGTGTCAAAAGCCGACACCTCCACCGCCGATGACCCTGCCGGGAGTACAGTCACATTACCAATCCCACCGATATTTTGCACCAGCCGTCCCTCGGCAGGACTGCGGAACATCAACGCATCCGCATAAGGTGTAAGTGGTGCTCCTTCCCCGCCTGCCGCCATATCTCTGGCACGCAGGTTGCCAATGACAGGCAGACCGGTGCGCTCTCTCACTACAGCACATTCCCCGATCTGCAATGTAGAGCTTACATTCAAATTTCCTGTACCGGGCGGGCTTGGAAAAGCAACAGGCACAGGCGCATGCCAGATTGTCTGTCCATGCATGCTGATCATATCGACCTGACGGCTTGAGATTCCAGCTGATTGCAGCAGCTGCTGCACACTATGTGCATACCATTCCGATACACCGAAATGAGCTGTCGTCAGTTCATCCACACGTGCTGTATCCGGGGAGCAGAGACGAATCAGAACCTCTCTAAACTCATTCGTATACGGCGTACAGATAAAATCAACGAGTTCCAGTCGCTGCATCGCTCCGTGCTCATCTGTCTGTATATGTACCAGTGCTGCATCCGTTCCGTCCAGTGATGTGCCCGACATCAGCCCAATCACCAGATGCTCCCGTTTAGAACGATATGCCTCCCACATCGGATAACTGCCAATCTCCCTGCGTACAGCCATGTTGTTTTCCAGCCTCCCCTGGACCGGATGCTTTTCCTGCCCCGTCCTGCTCATATTTCACCCAGTATATGATATAAAATTTCACAAGTCAATTTAAATGTGAAATTTAATTACAAACCCATATACATCATCCTAGCTCAAAATGCGTCACATTTAATCCACTACCTCCCGAAGCCTTATAAGTATTACAGCCGCTTATACGCATACACGTTATTATCCATGACAGACGCTTGGGGCCCATAGTTCCAACCTATGAACTTATCCATAATTGATATTTCCTTTGATGTCGATCATTTTGTAAAATATGGAGAAACCTCAAGGAGTGATGCGTAAATGGAATTATCAGTAAAGCAGCTGTTTGATAGAGTGGCGCAGGATTATGATTTGCAGCGAAAGCAGCTTATCCCTTGTTTTGATGATTTTTACGGAATGACTCTGGATCTAATGGAAAGCCCGCTTGATTCTCCACGTATTCTTGATCTGGGTGCCGGAACGGGATTGCTCTCCGGAATGGTACTGCAAAAGTATCCAAACGCGCGATTAACCCTGATCGACATTAGTGATCAAATGCTTGAAGGGGCACGTCGAAGATTTGATGGAGTTAATCAAGTGCAGTATGTGGTTGGGGACTACTCGAAGTACAATTTCACCAGTTCCTACGATATGATTATTTCCTCCCTCTCCATTCACCATCTGACCCACGCTGACAAAAAACACGTATTTGGCACTGTATATAAGCTGTTGGAACCTGGTGGACACTTCATCAACGCAGACCAGGTTCAGGGAAGAACCCCTGATACGGACACCTATTACCGTCAGCGCTGGTTGGAGGCGATTTATGGGAGTGGTCTGTCAGATGAAGCCATCTCCGCTTCCATTGAAAGACGCAAAGTGGATATCAACGCCACACTGGAGGATCAATTGGTTTGGTTAGAAGAAGCCGGATTCAGTGTAGCGGACTGTATGTATAAATATTTGGACTTCGCGGTGTTTTTCGCACAAAAATAACAAAGACCGGATTACGCAGCCTATGCTCGTAATCCGGTCTTCAGGTTGTACGCTTATGCAAAAGTCGCCACATTGGCGACTCTTGAGCCGGTAACCATCTCCAGACAATTTCTCATGAAAAATCCGTCTGTTATTTGGTTAGTTTTTTCGCAGCATGGCGATGATATCGTATGACTTTGCGATACATTGTCTTGTCCTTTAATTGATTGAATATGAATGGGTCAGGTTTGACATTCACCTCAATAATCCAGGGTTTTAGACTGTGATCCAGTCCGATATCCACACCAATTTGATTAAGATACGAGTACTTTTTCTTCATATGACGAGCTATGCGCAGGCTAAGTTCATTCATCTCCTGAATCAGTTCATTCCTGCGTTTTGTGGATGCATGAGAGTTTAGCAGCTTATGAACATCCATTGGTGTACCACCACTATGATAATTGGTTACGATTTTCTTTGGATGACCCAGTCGGCCGATGATTCCGGTAGCTTCCCATTGCTTGGTCGGGCTTAGCTGTATCATGACTCTGATGTCAAAACGTCTTTTATTGTGCTTAAGAAGATGGATTCCTCTCTGAATCAGATAGCTTCTTTTATTCACCAAACGTGTCAGACTGGTATAAAACGATTCAAAGCTGTTAAAAGTCAGACGTTTTTGATCATGCTGATAGACAAAATGTTGATGATCTTGCATCTCGGCCTTAATGACACCCATCCCGAAAGTACCTCTCTCGGGTTTAACATAGACCATTCCATACTTGCTGATCATGGATTTCAGATTCGTTTTGTTATATTTCTGTGTGTCGGGGATAAACGGTTTAATAGATTCATTATTAATAATCAATTTTGTTTTTAACCACTTGCTTCTTAATGGCTGCAATTTATCAACACCCATGTCATAAGCTCTCCCTTCAGCAACCGCATCAAAGCCTGCTGTTTGTTTGATCAAGATCCTGCATGCATTATATGTCATACCGATAGAGGAACCCTCTACAAAAGCCCCTATTCGTAAAAAATGTATATTAGCACATGCCCTGACCAAAACACTTTTGCACACATACCATGAAAGAAGTCATAACGATATGTGCAAGGAGTTGAGAAGATGTCCGTTCAGCGTGGAATGCAGTTGAATGCTGCGCCCAAGATTGATGTTCTTATACCAGCGATCGAGAAAGATCTGGCTACCCTTCCCCTCGTCATTGATAACATTCGCCGTTACGTAAAGCATCCCATCGGAAGCATATATATTGTTTCTCCGGTCAGCACCAAAATCAAAAAGCTTTGCTCCCGTAAAAACTGCATTTTTGTTAACGAGCGATCCGTCCTGCCTATAACCAAAAACGAGATACACTACCAGTCCTCCCGTTGGAATCGATCAGGCTGGTTATATCAGCAGCTGCTCAAAATGAACGGGGATTCCATTGTGAAGGCAAAGTACTTTCTAGTCATGGATGCGGACACCGTACTGATTAAACCTCATTCATTTATTGTAGAAGGCAAAACGGTATTTTACTGCCGTGATTGGAGCCAGCCGGAATATTTCAATACCTACCAGAAGTTGCTAGGCATGAAAGCTCCGCGTCCCCGCTCTTTTGTCACCCATTATATGCTGTTTGATAAATCGAAACTCTCTGCCCTAAAACAGAAAATTGAGGCGATTCATAAGCTGCCATGGTACAAAGCGATCATCTCCAGTATCAATAAGAAGAAGCAGTTTGGTTTCTCCGAGTATGAAACGTATGCCAACTTTATGTATACGAAAAACCCCGGCAGCATGGTCCTTAGAAGTTCGATGAATAAAAGTCTGAATATGAATGCATCTTCGCTAAAAGAGCAACAAATCCGTAATCTTGCTCTTAAATATCGTTCTCTTTCCTTTCATAAACGCAAAATCTATAGTAAAGCTCCCTGAGCTTAAGGAGGAAGCCCATGCATATCGTACTGCTGTGCGGCGGCTCTGGCAAAAGGCTCTGGCCGTTATCCAATGAGCTCCGCTCCAAGCTGTTCGTGGATATACTTCCATCACCCGCTGGAGGTAGGGAATCCATGATCAGCAGAGTATGCCGCCAGCTTGAAAGTTCATGCTTGACGGATTCAACGCTCATTATTTCACACCAGGATCAGGCAAACATTACGGCTCGACATACTCAAGGCAAAATACCAGTCATCGGGGAACCTTATAAGCGAGGTACTTTTACTGCCGCAGCCTTAGCGACGTTATATCTGCAATCCTTCCGAATGGCTAAAAATGACGATGTGATCTGTATCGCCCCTGCCGATGTGTTCGCAGGTGAGGATTTTTTCAGCAGCTTTCAATTACTGCCGGACATATTGAAACAGTCTCAAGCCGATATCGCTTTAATTGGGACAAGGCCTACACATGCTTCAGAACAGTATGGATACATCCTGCCGGGTGGGGAAGAACGTAATTCTTATGCGCCAGTAACACAATTTATAGAAAAACCCGAAGCCGCCATTGCTGAAACTCTACTGCAACGTGGGGCACTATGGAACTGCGGAGTATACGCGTTCACCGTCGAATTTATGATATCCCAAATTGAAAAAATGGGACTTCCGGTTCATTATGATCAATTGTCATCCCTGTATGAAGTGCTGCCTGAACGAAGTTTTGACAAGCATGTTGCAGAAAAGGCCCAGCGGGCCGTAGTCCTGCCTTATAAGGGAGTATGGCAGGATATTGGAAGCTGGGATACGCTCTGCGCCCAGTTAGATTCCCATGTATTCGGACGTGGTGGAATCTCGGAATCTTCCTTCGATTCCTATATTATTAATGAGCTTCCCTACCCCATGCAAATCATTGATGTGCCAGGTATTATCGCTGTCGCAAGTCCAGACGGCATTCTCATTGCCAACAAAAATAATTCAAATGAAATTAAAGCGCGATTAGGCAGCTTGCCACTAAAACCGATGTATGGTGAAGCAACCTGGGGCAGTTATCGTGTCATAGAGAGCTCGACAGAAGATGAAAATACAACCGTAACCACATTGAACACAACGGTTCTACCGGGCAAACATATGGGGCTGCGCTGGCACCGGGCAGGATGTAGAGCGTGGACGGTACTTGCAGGCAGCGGTCACTTGCTTATCAACGGACAGGTCACCCAGGTGACAATCGGCAATCAATTCACGATCACCTCGGAGAGCGTCTATTCTATTCTCGCTGAAACCCGAATGGTCATCCTTGAAGTGCGGATCGGCGAACCCGAGGATGAAAACAACATCCTTTTTGAGAATGAAGATTGGAATATAATTGTAGAACGTGCAGGTTCGCACGAAACCAAACAGTAATCATCCAAAATTCTGACTGTGGCTCGGGAGCAACAAAGTGAAACCCGCGAATATAAAAAAGAGGTTCTTGCGTTCAGGCAAGGACCTCTTCCTTTTCAAGCTATTCTTCAAAAGATTAATTCATCGCCAGGAGACAGCAGATCAATGTCTGCTTTTGGCCGAAAAAGTCCACCCAGCAGACGTTGGCTCAGCCGTTCTGTCTCGGCCAGATCCGTATGCACAAGCACGTTATGCCTTGCAGATACCCGGTTTAACATATACTCTACATCCTGCCATCCCTGATGCACCTTGTAGCGAACTTTCCTGACGCTGCACATACCATACTGCTGCGGGTTTTCAAGCAGCTGATGGGCAAATGTACCTCCAGCCGTATGTCCAGTAAGCAGAATCAGATTTTTCGCATCAGATGTCCACTCTCCGTGATACCAGCGTGCGAGCGAGGACTGCATCATGCCATCCGGGATAAACCATAACGAGGCTCCGTATGTCTTCAGCCATTTCGAGCGCTCTTCAGCAGTGCCCACCTTATTCCAGCCTTCTCCACCTAGAAACTCTGAAATTTTCTCAGCAGGCATGCCTCCTATTACTCGCTCCCCCTGCTCTTTAAGCCAGTCAGAGGCCCTTTGCAGCTGCTTCATGCCTTCTACAAGCTTCTGCTCCACAACCAGCGGTACATCGGAAAAGTGCTGCCGCGCCCAAAGAATCATCTCCTGTCCTCGGCCTACTGCTGGCACAGGCAGAAGCACCTTGCCGCCGCAGCGAAGTGTCTTGGAAATGACCTGCTCCAGCTGCCGCAGCTTGTCTGCCTGTGTGTCCCGGTCCGTGCCATAAGCAGCATCTATGATTGCCAGATCAAGCTGTGCTGAGGGCAGGGAAGGAATTGGCTCCCGATCTGCCTGTCCGAAACTTATAGCTACATCGTCCGCCTGCAGCACCATAGACTCCGAAGTGTAGTCGCCAGAGTACAGTATGCGCTTGCCTTCCATCTGCAGTCCGAACCAGACCGAGCCAGCCAGATGCCCGCTGCGGCCCCATATTGCAGATAAACCCGGGAACAATTCAAACCAGCATCCACGTTCCGCCTCATCCTCCAGAAATCGATAACGAATACACTGCTCATCGGACTCATCATAAGGCAGTATATGACCTGCACGTTCCATATGGCTTCTCCACGCTCGAAAATACGTTGTCAACTGCTCTTGAGTCTTGCGTGTGGTCCATACTTCGCCTTGATAACCCAGCTTATAGAGCAACGGAATTGCCACGGAATGATCCTCATGAGCATGAGACAGCAGCACCGCATCCAGCTGTGGCACAACGTCCGGTTCAATGAGCGGATACTCTCCGCTGCCCTCTTTTTTCACACCACAATCCAGCAGCAGCCGATAGCGACTCCCGCTAAGTAAATAGGCGGAACGTCCGTGCTCGCCCGCACCGCCCCATACGTTCAGTTTGATCATGATGCATTCCACTTTCTCTTCGAATTCAAACCTTCAATCCCCAGCAGCATCAGCACCGTCATACCTACGGTCACGACAGCCATGGCCATCCCAAGCGACACCTGACCCTGTTCAAACTGGGCAAAAATATACGTCGCCGACGTCTGCATCGACGGCGGAAGAATCAGGAGCGAGCCGACGAGCTCCCTCGTCGCAATCGTAAACGTCATCATCCAGCCTGCCAGCATGCCGGGCAGGATCAGCGGAACAAGGATACGCCGCAAAATGTACAGCGGCCTACCGCCAAACACCTGACCCGCCTGAAACAGCGTGCTGTCGATCTGGGTAAAGCTTGATTTTACATACTGCACAGTGTACGGCAGGAACAGCACAACATAAGTGAGCACCACCATACCATACGTGTTGTACAGCGTCACGGGCATCCATGGCGAGTTCCAGAACAGAATCAGACCAACGACCATAACAATACCCGGCACGGTATTGGGCAACAGACTAAACAGGTCAATCACCCGCTGCATGAATGAAGATGACTTGCCAATCGCCAGCGCAAAACCCGTGCCAATGATCACCGCTACTGTCGATGCCGCCAGAGACAGTCCCAGACTGTTCCCGATGGCCTTCATGCTCACTGAATCCCAGGATAACAGCTCGCGGTAATGCTCCAGTGTCAGATTGTCCAGCCCAAGCCCGGCTCCCCGCAGCTTCATCGTAGAAGCGGCAATAATGGAGAAATACGGGACGCCGATTGACAGAATCAGCAGAACAGCGAGATATGCACCACATACCCAGCCTGCCCAGCCGCGCAAGGAATAACGCTTCGAACGCTGCCCTTTGCCGCCCACCAGACGATACGTGAACTTGCGGCTGATCGCGGACTGCATGTACCACATGACCAGACAGACCGACAGCAGCACCGATGCCAGCGAAGTAGCCTTCCCGAAATCAATCGGCCAGCTGGAGATATATTTGTGAATTTCAGAAGTCATGACATAATAACCAATTTTGCGTCCAAAGGTCGCAGGTGTGCCGAATTCCGCAATCGTTTTAACAAAAACAAGCATGATGCCCATCCCGTAAGACGACAGCAGCAGGGGTAAAATAATACGTCTGAACCGATATCCTGCATGTGCACCATGCACGGCTCCCGCTTCTTCCAGATTGCCGCCGATGCGGATCAACGCATCCCGCAGCAGCAAATACAGAAAGGGGAACAGGTGCAGACTCATGATCATTACCATACCCCAGAAGCTAAAGAACAGCTCACTCCAGTTCGCGGATGAGGGAACCCATTGCTGGAGGTATCCCCCTTTTTGCATAAACAGAATCCAGCCCATCGAGCCGATATACGGCGGGGTCATGAACGGAATCATCAGAATAACATCGACCCAGCGATGCTCGCCCATCCGGGTTTTGGACATCATCCAGGCGAGTGGCATTGCGAGCAGCGTTGTGACCGCTACTACGCAGATGCCAAGCCAAACAGAGTTCAACAGCACACCGGACAGATGATGCCCTGTAATCGTACGGATTGGAGCCATCCAATCCCATTGCCCGTTCGGGTACACACTTTGCCAGAAGATGAGTAACAACGGCACCCCTATGCTAATCGTCAGAAGAAAGAGAGCCAGAATAACACCCAATCTCCGATATATCCGGTTGTTATCCATTACAACAGGTTTCACTACGCTCACCTCACATGACTTTCCACTTCAAGACAGCAGAATCACCTGTTGCCTACCGTTTCTGTATTTGTTCTTCCATAAGCTGAATAAAGATGATTTACACTCACACTCCGATGACAGAATAACCTTCCAATCGCTGTTATCCCCAGATTTTTTGATTCCCTTTATTAAAGGGAAAATCCGGTGATAAAGGCGAACGCTTCGCTTCTCCAGGTTTTTTCTGTCCTCTCCGTTTCTTTGTAAATCTCACTAGTCAGCTTATTATCACTCATACGTTCACTTATTTAAAAGTTTCGGAGAAACGTGCTGCGATCTCATCCCCATGCTCGCTCATCCAGGCCCAATCCACTTTCAATTGTGGAATATCCTTCACATTGGCACGATTCGTGGCCTCAATATCCTCACGCCCCGGGATCAGATATGCGTCTGTTACCAGCTTCTGTGCTTCATCCGACAACAGGTAATCGATAAACGCTTTGGCATTTTCTACATTAGAACTGGATTTCAGAATCGCTGCCGGTCTTGGGCTAATCACTGTACCTTCTTCGGGGTAGACGATATCCAGCGGTTCGCCTTTGGCTTTGGCGGAATAGGCCATGTAGTCTACACCTGCTGCTACGATGCTTTTCGCACCCGTAATCACCGGGTCAAGCGCTTCCTGATTCGCTCCAGCCATGGCTACACCGTTTGCTTTATAGGCGTTCAGCAGATCCCATCCCTTTTCACCATTGGCACTCAGGTAACCTGTAATGAAGTCGAGCGCGGAGCCTGACAATGTCGGATCTGGAATGTTCACGGCATCCTTCCATGCCGATGTTGCCAGATCAGCCCAGCTCTTGGGTGGTGTAGTGACCAGTTTGCTGTTATATACGATGCCCAGTGCCGATGCACTGCTGCTAAAATAGTTACCTTCTGCATCGGACCAATCCTTGTTCAGCTTGTCCGCATTCGCTGCTTCCGGGTAGGGAAGGGTGAGTCCATCTGCTTTGAGCGCCTGTGCCGAAGGCAGAGATGCAAGAATAACAACGTCTGCAACCGGATTTGCTTTCTCTGCTTCCATACGAGCCAGTATTTTGCCTGTCGTGCCCTGGAACATCTCCACCTCAATACCAGTTTTGGCTGTAAACCCGTTCACGATATTGTCCGCCAGCTTCTGAGGGCCTGCACTATACAATACCAGCTTGCCTCCTGCTTTAGCCTTCGATTCCGCTGCCGCTGCTGCATTTCCTTCCCCCGCAGGCTGCGCCGCGTTTCCCGTCGTGTTGTTCCCTGTGCTGCATCCAAACAGGCTAAGACTCATTATGGCTGTTAATAGAAGTGTTGCACTCTTTTTACGTGATTTCATACCGAACATGTTTATGCCATCTCCTTTAGTTTGTTATTCAGTTCGCTTAAAAATTTTAGAACAAGCTCCAAGTGAGTCGAGCTCATTTTATATTCATTAGGCCAATTCACCCGTTAATTAGCTGTGATCGCACCCTTTCGTTTTAGTTGGCGGCGGCAATCACTTCTCGCTGTTTTGCACCCGGACCCTGATTCATATCATGAGGTTGATCCGGCTTTGAACGACCAGGCTGCTGCTGATCATACATCCGGCAGATTCGTTCTGGCGATACATAGAGCTGCACACTTTCCCCGACGCGTACTCTTTGGTTCGCATATGCCGTCCACATACCCAATCCTTCTATTTGCACACGCACCTCGTAACGTTCGCCTACATAGCTAACGCTGAGTACAACTCCGGAATAGCCCAGATCGCCATGGCCTGTTTTGTTCCAGGTTACATGTTCCGGCCGAACCATGGATTCATCAGGCGTGAGCCAGTTGGACTTTCCGATAAACGATGCGACAAAAGCATCACTCGGCGCGGAGTAGATCGTTTCCGGGGTACCTTTTTGCAAAATCCGTCCCTTCTGCATCACCACAATCTCATCCGACATCGACATCGCTTCAATCTGATCATGTGTCACATACAAGGCAGTCAATCCCATATCGCGCACCAGTGACATCATCTCAATTCGCATCTCTTCCCGAAGCACGGCATCCAGTGCACTCAGCGGCTCATCAAACAGAATAACACCCGGCTTCACAGCGACTGCTCTGGCAAAAGCAACCCTCTGCTGCTGTCCACCCGACAGCTGATGTGGATACCGCTCCTCCATGCCTTGCAGGCGAACCATGCCGAGCGCTTCATTCACCTTTTGCCGCAGATCGGACTTCTGTTTACCAGCCTTCAGGCCGAAGGCTACATTTTCATATACCGTCATATGCGGCCATAATGCAAAATCCTGAAACACCATGCCCAGATTACGCTTGTGTGTCGGCGTATCGATCCGCTTTGCCGCAGAGTAGATGTACTCCCCATCCGCACGAATCTCCCCCGCATCCGGCTGTTCCAGCCCGGCAATCATGCGAAGCAGTGTCGTTTTGCCACAGCCCGAAGGGCCAAGCAAAGTGGTGAATTTTCCGTGTTCAAGCGTCAGATTGGTGGGCAGTAGTGCAGGCATTTGATGAAATGATTTTTGAATCCCCGTTAACTCCAGCTTCATAAGCATCCCTGCCTGTCCTCTAGTCTCTTGTACTTATCTCATGTGCGTCTCTCTTGCACTGTTCTCAGTCTAACGTCCGCTTTCGCGAGTTGTTTGTCATGTTTGTAAAATGGGAATTAACTTTTTAGATGAATTCTGTTGATGTTCATAGATTAAATCTATAGATAGACACAGTACGATTTTTCTTCGAAAGCAGTCGATTATTACAAGTACCGGGAAGCTGAAGAACTAAGGAGTGTGGAGAGCTTGAACCTGATCAAATTGCAAATTGTCGAGCTGATCGACAAACATCATCATATGACAAGTGTGGCCGAGATCCTGGGCATCAAGCAGCCTACTGTTACTTTTCATATGAAGTCGCTGGAGGAAGAGATGGGGGTCCGGTTATTCGAATCCCGCAGTGGAAAAACATTCCTGACCGAAGCCGGACAAGCCTTGCTTCATTATTGTGTCAAAATCAACGCCCTGACCCAGGAGGCTCGCCGCGTCGTCAAGGAATACGACAGCCTGTACCGGGGCACGCTTCATATTGGAGCAAGTTATGTTCCAGCTACGTATCTGCTGCCCGCCATGCTTCATACGTTTTCCCAGGAGTTTCCCGGCATTCGAATTGTGCTGTCTGTCAAGCCGGCTCCGGTGATCCGACAGATGGTCATTCAGCATCAGCTGGATCTGGGGATCATCTCGTCTGAGCCGTTTGTTGGGCCTGTTCTTCACGCAGAAACACTGTGCAAAGATGATCTTGTGCTCATCTGCTCGCCGCAGCATGGACTAGCACATAGAAATTCTGTAGAACCTGAAGATATCGCATTAATTCCTTTTGCATTACACGGCGATGAATCCAGTACCCGCAGGCTAACCAACCACTGGCTGGCGCAGCACGAGGTCAGGCTAAGGAGTACAGTAGAAGTGGATTCTCTCGAAGCTATTAAACAGCTTGTGTTAATCGGCGGCCATATCTCCTTTATGTCACGGATGGCAGTGCAGTGGGAGGAGCGGCAAGGCATGATTCGGGTGCTTCCCCTCCCGGGAGAGCAGGCACCACGCCACATCTATATGGTACACAACAAGGATCGCCTCCCCTCTGTTCAGGTGAATCGTTTCAAAGAGGTGCTGCATGAGGTGGCCGGTATGAGAGCCCTGCCTTTTCAGCAAGAGCCTATCGGGTGAACCTATATAAACTGTAACTGTCCATTCATGAAATCTATGCAGGGTTAACGTAATGTGCACTCCCCGTTAATCGCACTCAGATCATCGGAAGGTAAAGTGGGGTCTGTACGTTAATCTAGATTAGGAGAGTGAATGGTTTTGAAAAAGTGGAAAAAAGTAACCGCCTCGTTGATGCTGAGCATCGTCACCCTGGGAAGTGGACTGACATTTCTGGAGGCGCCGCCGGCTTCGGCTGCTGCCAATGCTGTTCCGGCTTATGAAGTGAAGTTCCTGGCGAAGCCGGAGGTTGTATTAAACAACGATGGCACACCCCGCAGCGAAGTTATCCAGACCCTTGGTCTGAACGCTACAGCACGAAGCATCAATGTGGAGTACTTTGACACGAATGCTCTCGGACTGGATGCAGCAGGATGGAATGTTCGTTTTCGCAAAAAGGACGACAAAAACAACTACGAGCTAACTTACAAAAAACGTTACCCTGTCGTTAACGGAGATATTAATGCAGCGCTGACGCTTGCGAACCAGGAGGGCTTCGATCAATCGGATGACAACTATGAGGCCGAGATTGACTGGGGATATGGCAAACAAACCCTGAGCTTCTCCAATACGAAAAAAGTAGATACCAAAACATCAGGAATACAGCTGCCTTCCGAAAAGGATGCTTTGAACCTGCTGCTGGACAAGCTCCCCGGTAAATTAAAAAACTGGTCTGCCTCCAACTGGGGCAAACAACAGCTGACACAGGCTCGCGCCTACGGTCCAATTACCTTCCAGCGGTACGAAGGTACATGGAATGGTCAGGAGCTTACCCTTGAAATCTGGCCTATCCGTAATGCAGCAGGTACAGGCACCGAGAATGTCGTTGAGGTTTCATTCAAGACAGCTGACACCTCCGCTGTATCTGGTCTGCGCAGCCAGTTGATGCAGTTGCTCCAGAACAAGAACTGGCTGATCCCAGCCGATGGCTTGAAAACACAAACCATTCTGGAACGGTATTAAAATTAACAAGCTATTAATTAGAAAACGAAAGCTCCTCCTGCCCGTTCAGAGACAGACAGGGGGAGCTTTCAATGTTTAAAACGTTTATCCGACTATGTATGTTTCTTCCATGTTAAACTAATTAATCGGTGACGAATTACAATCGGATAACTCCATCACTTGAGTTATTAGTAAAAATCTGTCTTTCTATTTCCCATAGAAATGCTTTAGCGACTGCAGACTTAAAAAAACCTAATTTTATTCTTCGATATCTGCCGTTCATATTATATCCAATAATCAGGAAGCTTTGAAATTTCATTATTTCTTGTTGGTCTGGATGATGTACACCACTCACTTTGCGAAGCGAAAGCTCATATATTTGCTCATCTGCTTTGATATACAAGTTTCCGTTACCTAGTAGTATATCCACTTTCTTACCCTCCGGAACCTGAGGTAGACCTGATTGATGAATTCCGACTGAGTGTAATGCTGCACCAAATTCTTTCTTTAGTCTGTTCGATCTTCTCTTTTGTCCACTCCCAAAAATAATTAAAGAGATAATTAGAATGACAAAAAATATAATAGGACCCATTTAACACCCTCCTGTATCTTTCTTAATTATTAAGAATATATTACCATAATATCTCATCCATATAGTTCACTTCCTCCTTTTAAGCCTCTTGATATTCATTAATAACTAAAAAAGAGTTCTTGCAATATGCAAGAACTCTCTTTTCTTAAAAGCGGGTGATGGGAATCGAACCCACGCTATTAGCTTGGAAGGCTAAAGTTCTACCATTGAACTACACCCGCATAAAACAAAAAATCGGGATGACACGATTTGAACATGCGACCCCCTGGTCCCAAACCAGGTGCTCTACCAAGCTGAGCTACATCCCGATATGAAAGGAAATAATGGCGCGCCCTGAGAGATTCGAACTCCCGGCCTTTTGATTCGTAGTCAAACGCTCTATCCAGCTGAGCTAAGGGCGCAAAATTTGGAGCGGAAGACGGGAATCGAACCCGCGACCCTCGCCTTGGCAAGGCGATGCTCTACCGCTGAGCCACTTCCGCAAATATATGGTGCGGTCGAGAGGACTCGAACCTCCACGGGGGGTTAGCCCACACGGACCTGAACCGTGCGCGTCTGCCAATTCCGCCACGACCGCAAAATATGAAAGTGAGTCATGAAGGATTCGAACCTTCGACACCCTGATTAAAAGTCAGGTGCTCTACCAGCTGAGCTAATGACTCATAGTAAATGGCTGGGGATATAGGATTTGAACCTATGCATGACGGAGTCAAAGTCCGTTGCCTTACCGCTTGGCTAATCCCCAATAAGAAACTATGGGGCGATCGAGGGGAATTGAACCCCCGAATGCCGGATCCACAAACCGGTGCGTTAACCACTTCGCCACGATCGCCATAAAGTAAAACGAATAATGCATGAGTATTTCAGTATTTCCATCAAAGTATATATTATACACTCTACAAGCCTTGATTTGCAAAATACTAAAATGGTGCCGGCGAGAGGACTTGAACCCCCAACCTACTGATTACAAGTCAGTTGCTCTACCAGTTGAGCTACACCGG